>NZ_JARTVT010000002.1:0-357159 GCF_029625685.1 Mesorhizobium sp. WSM4976 | reverse complement strand
CTTCGCGTTCTCGTCCTCCAGAGCCTTCAGGCGCTTGGCGTCGGACACGTCCATCCCGCCATACTTCGCCTTCCAGTTATACAGCGTCGCCTCCGAGACCCCGTGCTTGCGAGCCAAATCGCCCGCCTTCGCTCCCGCCTCGTGCTCGCGCAGAACCGCAATGATCTGCTCTTCCGTGAACCGCTTTCTCTTCATCAGTCCGTCCTTCGATCAAGGGCCGGACTCTAATCTCAGATGGAGGAAATTCTCAGTGGCAGGTGAACGCCGGCCCATCGGGCTCTCGACTCGGATTAGGGCAAGTCCAGGCTCTCCTCGAATTACTTCGCCACAGGAACGTCAGTAGGTCTTGAGCCTGGGCAGTGTCCTTTTCAGCTGCGTGCCAATTCTGGACTCCGAAACGACGCCGTCCACCACGATGGTGCGCCCCTTCATGATGGTGCGGACGGGCCAGCCGGTCACTTCCATTCCTTCGTACGGCGTGTAGTCGCAACCGTCCTGCAGGAGGTCGTGGGTTAGGGTGACCTTCTTCTTGTCGTCCCAAAGCACCAGGTCGGCATCGGCTCCCACCGCGATCGTTCCCTTTTGCGGATAAAGCCCGTAGCGCTTGGCATGGTTGGTCGAGGTCAGCGCCACGAAGCGGTTTAAGCTTATCCGGCCCTTGCTCACGCCTTCGGAGAACAGGATCGGCATGCGCGCCGCGATCCCGGGTATGCCGTTGGGAACGTAGCGAAAGCTCCTCCTGCCCTTGGCATTGTTCTTGCCGGCTTCGTCCTCGTAGCGGAAGGGGCAGTGATCGGACGAGAAGACTTCGAAAACGCCCTGCTGCAGCCCCTCCCAACAAGCAAGCTGGCTGTCGACGTCCCGGGGGGGCGGACTGCAGACATACTTTGCGCCTTCCATGCCGGCGCGATCCATATCGTTCTCGGTCAGCACCAGATATTGCGGGCAGGTCTCGCCATAGATGGCCAACCCACGCTGTTGGGCCCGGCGTATCTCCTCCATCGCCTGCCGGTTGGAGACATGGACGATCATGATGTCCGTATCGACGAGTTCGGCCAGGCTGATGGCTCGATGCGTGGCTTCTCGCTCGACCACGACGGGCCGAGATGGGCCGTGGAAGAAGGGCGCGGTGTTTCCCTGCCGCTCCAGTTGGTCGGTCAGGAATTTGATCGTGTCATAGCCTTCGGCGTGGACCATGACGAGCGCGCCATGCCGGCGCGCGACGGCCAGCACTTCGAGGATGTCGCGGTCGCGCAGTACCAGGTCGTCATAGGTCATGAATATCTTGATCGAGGTATATCCCTCCTCGATCAGCGCCGGCAGCTCCTGGCCGAGCACCTGCGGCGTTGGATCGCTGATGATCAGATGGAAGGCGACGTCGACATGGCAATTGCCTTCGGCCTTGCGCTCGTATTCGGTGATCGCCTCGCGCAGCGTCTGCCCCTTGGCCTGCAGACAGAACGGCAACACGGTCGTGTTGCCACCGACGGCGGCCGATCGGGTGCCGGTCTCGAAATTGTCGGCCATCACGATGCCGGGACTTCCCGGCTGGTCGAGATGCACGTGGCTGTCTATCCCGCCCGGTATGACTAGCAGGCCGGACGCGTCGATGACTTCCGGCGCGCCCTCCAGGTTCCGGGCCAGGACGAAAATCCGGCCGTCCTCTATTCCGATATCGGACCGGAAGCGATCGGTCGCCGTGACGACGGTGCCGCCCTTGATGATCATATCCAATGGCATGTCGAAGCGTCCCGATTATCGGCTACAGAGAAAACTCGATGTTCTGCGCACCGTGCCAAAGGACCTTCTTGCCCAGCTCGGCCAGGTTCTCCTGACCTTCGGTGACCGTGAGGAAATGATTTCCGGCAAGCTGGCCCATCTTGCTCGCGAAATTCACGCCGCCATAGGCCAGCAGGATCTCGGTCTCGCTGAAGCCGCCTGGATAGAGGATAAACTGACCGGGCGCCGGATAACTGGTCGCGTTTTCGAAGCTGACGCCGAAATCCGTCTCACCCAGCGGAATCCAGCAGCCTTCGCCGCTCCAGCGAACATGGATGATGCGCTCCTTGTAGGGCAGCAGAGAGAGGAAAAGCGCGCAGGTCTTCGGTGCAAGCTTTTCTTCCAGCCTTGCCTTGAAGCTGAAGTCGCCTGCCTTGATGTTTATCCTCGTCACTTGCTGCTTCTCCGTATTTTCAAAGTTTGCATGGCGTTCATCCTGCCGCATCGCGGAATTGCGATGGCCACCCTTGCAGATGACCAGGCATCGGATCTCAGCCGGATCCGATGCCAAAGCTGTTCATGTCCCTGTTGTCGCGAGGCTTAGTTCGGCACCGGTATGGGCTTTACGAGATTGGGCTCGAGCCAGTCGGCCGGCGGCGTGCAGTCGGTGCAGTTGATGCCCGGCAGCGTGTCGGCATATTTCACCGGGGGCAATTCCTCGATCTTCGCGCCGGCTTTCGGGTTGCCGGTCTGCACGGCATCGATGCTCAGTTCCGGCAACAGCTTGCCGTCGAGCGCGGTGTCGAGGAACAACGCCGACACTTTGTCGGCCGGGAAGGTGTTGCAGCCGTTGACAAAGGCGTCGCCCGGGCAGACCTTGACGTCCTTGGGCTCGACCCAAGGCAGCGGAAACTCGACATTCTGCTTTTCGAGCTTCTTCTTGCCGGTCACCACCTCCATCATCAGCTTGAAGGCATAGCCGCCCACCGAGGGCCCGGAGCTCGAGGAAACGCCCTTGAGACCCTTCGCCTGCATGGCCGGATCGGCAATGGCGAGACGGTAGCCGTTGTTGGATTGGCCGGCCATCGTCACGAGGCGGTCCGGACGACCGTTCATCACGGCCTGCAGCGATCCGTAGCTGCCGTCGACGCTCCAGATACCGTCGATGTTGGGATGGGCGGCGAGGATCTTGGCGACTTCCTCCTGCGAGGTCGCATCGTTCCAGTTGCCATAGAAATCGCCGACAATCTTGATGCCGGGATATTTCTTGAAGACGCCGTATGCCTGCTCATCATAGGTCTTGGTTACCGTCGTGCCGGCAACGCCGTGATTGAACACGACCTCGCCCTTTCCGCCCATCTGATTGACCATCCACTGGGCAGTGTTGGCGCCGTAGCGGGCCGTGATGCTGCTGACATTGTGGGCGCATGGCTGCGTGACGGTGGCGTCGTAGGTGAAGACGGCGATGCCCTTGTCGCAGGCCTGCTTGACAACCCGATTGAGCGCGGTCGGGGAGAGAGGCATGATAAGGATCGCGTCGGCGCCGGCGGCGATCATGCTCTGCAGGTCGGAAATCTGGCGCTGCACGTCCGTGCCCGAGATGACGGTCTTGAACTCGATCATCTTGTCGTAGGGCGGCGTCGCCGCGAGCGCCTTGATGCCGTTGGCCGCCGCCGCCTGCCATGAATTGCCGCTGTAGCTCATGTTCAGGAACACCTTGTAATGATCCTTGGCATTGGCTTGGCTCAGCGGAACCACGCATAGCGACGAGACCAGCGCGGCCGCGGCCGCCTTGGCTATACCCCTGGATATTCTCTTGCCTTCCATTTGCTCTTCCTCCTTTTGGCCGTCGTTGTCCGGTCAGCGTCTTTGCGCGGACCGACTGCTTTGGAGCAGAAGCGCTCCGATGATTATGCCGCCCTGGATGACGCTGCGCAGGCCCTGCGAGAGGCTGAGGATCGTGATCACGGTCGAAAGCGTGCTCAGGAACAGTGCGCCCGCCAGCGTGCCCAGATAGATGCCGGCGCCGCCGGTGACGCGGGCGCCACCGATCACCACGGCCGCGATGGTCGGCATCAGCAGCGCGTTGCCCATGTCCAGCGTCGCGCTCGAGGAGTAGCCGGCGAGCAGGATGCCGGCTATTCCCGCGCACAGGCCGCTGGCGCCGTAGACGGCGATGGTCAGCATCGTGGTCGGAAGCCCGAGCACCCGCGCGGCGCCGGGGCTGCTGCCCATAGCGTAAAGCTTGCGGCCTCCAGCGGTGCAGTTCTGAACCAGCGTCGCAAGCACGGCGAAGACGATCAGGAACCAGACCGGCAGCGGCAGGCCGAGCCAGCTGCCGCTCATGAATTTCTGCAGGGCCGGCGCGACCGGCTGCTGGGAGCTGCCCGCCGTGAGCGCCAGCCCGACGCCGAAGAAGGTCGTGCCCGACGAAAGGGTCATGATGAAGGGCGGCAGCTTGGCCACGGCAACGCCGATGCCGTTGATCACGCCGATCGCCGCGCAACAGACGAGCGCGGTCGGCAGGGCGTAGATCAGCATGTCGTCGCTGCCCCGCGTCATGCCGGCGATGATCATCCCGCCGATGCCCATCACGACACCGATCGATAGGTCGATGCCGCCCGTCAGGATGACGAGCCCCTGGCCGAACGAAGCCACGACGAGGAAGATCGACGTGATCAGGATGGCGGTGAGCTGGTTGAGCGAGCCGAAATCCGAATTGACGAGCTTCATGCTGACGATCAGCGCGACGGTCGCCAGCAGGACCAACGCCGCCGGCTTGGCGTCGGGGCGCAGCCACTGCCGCCGGATCGGCATGTCGATCGCTGCCGTGTCGCCGACAGCCGCGGCCGGCTTGTTCTGCATCACGTTGTTCTGCATCACGCGGGCCTCCTGCGCGCGATCCGCGCCACAAGCGGCGAAAGCTGGCCGAAGAAGATCGCGGCAATCATGATCAACCCGTTGAAAATGTTGGTGTAAAATTCGGCAACGCCGATCGCGAACAGCATCTTCTGCATCACCGTCAGGATGCCCACCCCGACGAGAGAGCCGAGCACGCCCCCACGCCCGCCCATCAGGGACGTCCCGCCGATGGCGACGGCGGCGAACATGTAAAGCAGGAAGGAATCACTGATGCGCGGGTCGCCCGAGCCGATCTCGGCGCTGTAGACGAAACCCGCCGCGCCGTAGCAAAGCCCGGCGATCACGAATGCGATGAACTTGGTCGTCGGAACGTTCAGGCCGGAGAGGCGCGAGGCGACCGGATCGGCGCCGACGGCATAGACCGCGATCCCCCACCTGGTGTTCTTCAGGAACGTCCATGCCAGCGCCAGCGCCACGAACATGATGCCGGCGATCGGGACACCCAACAGGTCGCCCGTCACACCGGAGATGATCGCGTCGGCAACCTCGCCGCCCGGGGCCGGCAGGATGATCAGCGCTATGCCCTGGCACACGATGAGCGAACCGATCGTCACCGCCAGCGACTGCAACCCCAGGATGGCGATCAGATAGGCGTTGATCACGCCGATGGCGAGACCGACCAGAAGCACGAGGGCGAAGGTCCCCATGCTGCCCGGCGCGCCCATGCTTAGCGTCGCGGCCATGACGTTGCAGATGGCGACGACGCCGGCGCCCGACAGGTCGAATTCACCGGTCAGCACGACGATTGTGAGGCCAGTCGCGGCCAAAGCGAGCACGATCGCGTTGTTCAGCAGATTGCCGATGCCGAAGCTCGTTAGCGCCGACGGCTCGTAGATGGCATAGATGGCAAGCATCAGGATGAGCAGCAGGATCGCCGGCAAGGCGCCGCCGCCCACTCGCCGGTACCATGGCGAAGACTGAGCCATCATTGCGCATCCTTCTGGCTGACGGCGGCCAATCCGGCATCCGGTCGCGGCTTGAAACCCGATGCGATGGACAGAAGCCTGTCTTGCGACAGCTCCTCGCGCGGCAGGTCGCCGGCGATGGCGTTGCGATATATGACGAGGCAGCGGTCGCAGAGATGGACGAGCTCATCGAGCTCGGTCGAACAGAACAGGACAGAACCGCCGTCACGGACGAAAGCTGCCATCATGGCGTAGATATTCTGCTTGGCTCCGACGTCGACGCCGCGCGTGGGGTCGAACAGAAGCAGGCATTTGGCGCCGCTGATCAGGGCGCGCGCCAAGATCGCCTTCTGCTGGTTGCCGCCCGACAGCGCCCCAATGCCGAGGCCGAGGAAGCGCTCCGACAGATTGACCGACGGCGTGACGACACTGACAGCGCGACGCTCGGCATTGCGATTCACTAGGCCGAAACGGGTGATGCCGTCGATGACCGGCATCGAAATATTGGCCATCGTCGTCAGGTCGCTGAAGATGCCTTCGGATTTCCTTTCCTCTGGTACCAGCACGACACCATGCTTCAGCGCGTCTCGCGGAGAGCGAATGGCAACATCGACGCCGTCCACCGCAATCGTTCCGGCTGTCACCGGGGACAAACCGACGAGGGCCTTGAACAAGCTCGACTGGCCATGCCCTTCCAACCCAGCGACGCCAAGGCATTCGCCGGGCGCGAGCTTGAAACTGACGTCCTTGACCCCCGGCCCCTTGAGGTTGCGGACCTCAAGCCGAGGCGCCGCGCCGACCCGGATGACGGGCGCCCTGCTGACGAACGTCTCGACCACCGACCGTCCGGCCATGTTGGTGAAGATCTCGTCGTTGGACATGGACTCGACGTCGCTGTCCATGACCTTGCGCCCGTTGCGAAGGATGACGCAGCGACTGCAGAGGCGGCGGATTTCGTCGAGCTTGTGGCTTATGTAGAGGATCGAAGTCCCCTCCGCGACCGCCTTGTCGATCAAGCCGAACAGCCATTCCCGGTCGGACAGAGCGGCGGTCGGCTCGTCCAGTAGCAGCACCGACGGCTTGCGCTGCAGCGCGCGCACGATCTCGATGCGCTGGCGCATGCCCAAGGGAAGGTCGCCGACCAGTACGGATGGCTTTATATCGCGAACGCCATGCGCGTCGAGAATCTCGGCCGCCTGCTGCTCCAGCTTGCGAGTAGAAACCAGACCCAGCTTGTTCCGCTTCGGATGCGGCAGGAACAGGTTCACTGCCACGGAAAGAGTTGGAACCAGGCTGAGTTCCTGGAATGCCGTCGAGACACCCCTGCGATTGCCCTCGACGATCGATCGCGGGCGGTAAGGCTCACCGTTGAGCAGGATCACGCCGGTATCCGGCCAGACCACCCCGCTTATCGATTTGACCAGCGTTGACTTCCCCGCTCCGTTCTCGCCGAGGAGCCCGCAGACCTGTCCGCGCTTCAACTCGAACGACACATCCTGAAGGGCGGTCGTCGCCCCATAGCTCTTGCTGATCGCATTTACCTGGAGGGCCGATGACAAGGTCAGACCTCGCTTTCACGAACGATGCAGACACGAAGGGCGCCGGAGGTCGCGCCATCATTGCCAGCCGGGACGCCGGCGCGATCCGAAGATTGAGCCTCGCGACGGCCAATACCCAGCGTCATGGCGCGATCGATCGCGCTCATCCGCAAGCCAGTCATCTTGTACGTCCTCCACGTCGTGGGCCTGCCTGATCCGCCGGCAGATGGTTCACGTTTCCTCAAACACCGAACCGTCGATAGCTCCTGTGCCCACCGAGTTTATTTGTGTCCCGTATTGTGCACAATTCATTCCCGCATTAGTTTGCCCCTTTGTCAACTCCGCGATGAGGCCTCTATCGAGATTCACTCAACTGCGTATTCGAGCAAGCTAAAAGCCGCCGGGGGATTGTCCCGAAGGGTATCCATGCGGACGAGCCGACACGCGTTTCGGCATAGTTCCACCCTGGGGCGAAACACGCTAATACCGGCGGCGATCCTGTCGTGCTCCGCGATTCCAGGGGCGAAACAATTCTAGCGTACAGCTTTCTGGAAAAGCCTCGCACGGAGGACTTGGATTCGTGGGAAGCTCTCAAGGCAGCAAGGCAAGGTAAGAAACCGTGGAACGCACACTTGTCAGATTTGAGAAGTCACACGGAAGGACCGAAGTGGAGATCCGCAAACGCATCCTTCAGGCGATATTCGAGCAGAGACTCCCGCCCGGGGAGAAAATCACCGAGGAGCAACTCGCAACCACCTTCAATGTCAGCCGCACGGTCGTTCGCCAGGCAATTGCCCGTCTCTCTCAGGACGGCATCCTGGTGAAATCCCCCAATATCGGATCGACGATCGCAGCGCCGACCAGGAAGGAAGCCCGCGACATCCTTGCCGTGCGCCGCATGGTCGAGCCCTGCATCGTCAGGATCCTTGCAAGCGCCCCTTCCAGGCAGGACCTCATCGCCCGCCTGGACCAGCACCTAGCCATGGAAGACGAAGCCAGGCGAACCAAAAGCCGGGGAACGCAGGTCAGGCTGTCCGGCGAATTTCATCTGCTGCTTGCGGAAATGGCGGGCAACCGCATTCTGGTACGCTTGATGAACCAGCTCCAGGCGCTAACGTGCCTGGCCATACTGCTCTATGCGGGCCGCGACGAGGCATGTCCGCCCGACGAGCACAGTCGCATTGCGCGTGGTATCGCCGACGGGGACCACGCCGCGGCCGAAAGAGAGATGTTGAGCCACCTGCACCATGTCGAACAGGACATGAATCTGGAGCGTGGGGTCGACACAGCCAGCTTTACTGAATCGATCGAGTGGCTGCGTGGGCTTGCGGAAGCCGAAAACAAAAAGGTGTGAGGGGTCGGTGTCCGGTGAGCTTAGCTGAACCAAACCGGCCTTTTTGTTTCACACAACCCGGAGGCAACGCCGCCGGGCAGGAATCGAACTACGGACTGAAAACGAGGACCGACATGTTGCAATCCTGACGCTTCGCTTATGTGACAAGCCCAGCGCCTGTCTTTGTCGACAAATACCAATTGAGAATCCTTTCGCCGTTCCAGAAGACCGCGCCGGCATGAGAGGATACGTAGTCTAGGAGCTGCTCGAAATATCCGATCCGATGCGGTACCCCGCTCAGGTAGGGATGAACGCTGATCGACATGATCCGTGGCGAGACAGCGCTTTCCGCATAAAGCCGATCAAACTGCCGCATGCCCCGCTCGAGCAATTCCGCAGATGAATGCTGGGCGACGGCCATGATGGCAACGTCGTTGATCTCGACGGTGTAAGGAAGAGTGACGAGGGGGCCGGCTGTCGTCTTCAATTCGCAAGGCAGGTCGTCCAGCACCCAATCGGCGACATATCGGATGCCTTCTTCGGCGAGGATGTCAGCCGTATCGACTGTCTCGGTCAGTCCGGGGCTTTCCCATCCAACCGGTGCCTTGCCGGAAACCCTGGAGAGCGCTTCAATCGTGCGGCGCACCGACAAGCGCTGATCCTCAAGATTGTGCATTGGTCCTTGAAGCCAGCCATGGCCCATCAATTCCCATCCCGCCTCGTGTGAGGCTTGCACGATCCTCGGATAAACCTCGCAGACCGAACCGTTAGTGGCCAAGGTCGGCACGATCTTTCTCGATTTCAGGCTCTCGTAGATACGCCAGAAACCCACCCGCATCCCATATTCGTGCCATGACCAGTTCGGGATATCGGGCAGGAGCGGCGCGCCCATCGGCGGCGGCAGTACCGTGCGCGGCATCGGCCGGCGCGCATCCCAATGTTCGACGTTGACGATGAGCCACACCGGCATTCTGACGCCGTCGGGCAGCTTCAGCGGCGTCCGGTCGACGATGGCCTGATATGCGATGCGTTCACGAGGTGTTAGCGGCATGCGGAAATTCACAGGGCTTGGAGTTGTGGTGGACTTACTTTCGAGCGGCTCTCGTGGGGGATCGGCGGACAAACTTACCCGGCCGAGATGTTATCGGAGCTCTAGACATCGACCCTCCGATCGGCCGCTGCCACGGACTACGGTGCGCTGGCTGGTCAATGCAAACGCCGCGAACGAACGCTCCACTGTTTCAAGATCAAGTCCGTCAGCGATGACAACCAGACGCGAGCGATGGTCTTCGCTCGGCCACGCCTCCATATGCACGGGCGGGTGGACGAGATGTTGAACGCCATGAATGGCGACGGGACGGTCTTCTCCCGCAATGTTCAAGATGCCCTTGATCCTGAGAACCCGTTCGCCGTGCCTGTTGATAAGCATGGTGAGCCAAAGGCCGAACGCCGTCCAATCGACCTCATCCTCCCAGGTCAGGACGCAGGAAGCGATCGCCGCTTGGTGCGTCCGCCCATCGGCGGTCGACAGCACGGCCGCCTCCTCGCAGAAGAAACCCGATTGCGATTGCAGCAGGCTGCCGCGTGTCGTGCTGTCCTGTTCGAACAGATCGGTTGCGGAGAAACCGGCGCCGGCATCCAAAAAGGCCGCATCCGGATTGATGCGCCGTAAGCGGCTCGATAGCCGGGCGATGTCGCTACCTTCGGCGAGATCGGTCTTTGTCAGTACCAGTCTGTCGGCAATTGCGACCTGGCGGTTGGATTCGATGTACCGGTCGAGCTCGGCTGCTCCATTCACCACATCGACTGTGGTGACGACGTTGCCGGCCTTGAAGTGATGACGCAGCATCGGATCGGATTTCAAAGTCGACAAAACCGGGAACGGATCGGCTAAGCCAGTGCTTTCGATCACCAATCGCTGGAATGGAGATACCTGCCCGCGCTCACGCTTCGAATAAAGATCGCGGATAGCGTTGGCCAGTTCACCGCGCATGGTGCAACACAGGCAGCCCGACTGAAGCAGCACCATGTTTTCGTCGATTCGTTCGACGAGATAATGGTCGAGACCGACCTCGCCGAACTCGTTGATCAGAATGGCGGTGTCGGAGAGTGCGGGGTCGGTCAGCAGCCGCTTGAGAAGCGTCGTCTTGCCGGAACCGAGAAAACCGGTGACAAGGTGTACCGGCGTGAAGGACGGAACCTCAGCCATGTCGACTGGCTTCGACACTTGCAATGACCGCGCTGTCTAGAGGATCGCAAGTCTTGCCCGAGAGACGCTCGGCTGCTTGCCATAGGTGCCCCAGATCGGTGATCATCTCCGTCTTGCCGGTTCGGCTTGAGATGACGAACGAGGTCCCTTGCCAGTCCGCCAGCCGCATGCCGAACGGCGCCAGGATCTGGTTTGCGACCCTGACGCGATTGGCACGTTCACGGCGGCGATCGACAATCTCGGCATTGCGGGTGTAGATGCCCCGTCTGGCGACGGCGTCGGTCCAATGTTCGTTGGCGCCCAGAACGCCGCAAAGCGAACACATGAGTTTCTCCTTTTGCGACCGCCTCAAAACCCATAATCGCTTGTCATCGCTCGTTGCCGAAATCGTCGCGGAATTCCGGCAAAGTGATACGATCAGACCGAGTAAATCGGTTTGATCAACCGCTCAAACCCGGCTCATGACTGCGGGCGCGTCTTGCCACTACGCGGGTAGCGCTTGGCAAAATCGGCAGCGATCTCTTCCATTTTGACAAACTTCACTCCGTCGAAACCGTTCATGTAGTCATAGAGCCGCTCGTGCATCTTCAACACATGTGGCTTGCCGGAAACGTCGGGATGGATGGTCAGCGGGAACACGGCATAGTCGTAGTTCTCGTAGATCCAATCAAACTGGTCGCGCCACATCTGCTCGATGTCGCGGGGGTTGACGAAACCGTGGCTGTTCGGCGAGGCCTTGATGAACATCATCGGCGGCAGGTCATCGAGATACCAAGACGCCGGGATCTCGATCAGGTCCGTCTCATCGCCCTGCGAATAGGGTTTCATCCAAGCGGACGGATGCTTGGAATAGTCAATCTTCGTCCACTGATCACCAACCGTCACATAGTACGGGTGATGGTCGTTGTGCATAAGGGAGTGGTCGTAAAGCAGGCCCTTTTGCTTCAGCAACTCGTTGGTCTTGGAACCGAACTCCCACCACGGAGCCACGTAGCCGCGCGGCGACTTGCCGGAGAGCTTGGTAATGAGGTCGACGCACTTATTGAAAATGGCCTCTTCCTGTTCCGGCGACATAGCGATGGGGTTCTCATGGCTATAGCCGTGCATCCCGATCTCGTGACCGGCATCGGCTACTTGCTTCATCTCGTCCCAGAAGCTTTCGATGGAGTGGCCGGGGATAAACCAAGTCGTCTTGATACCCCACTTCTCGAACATGCGCAGCAGGCGAAGACTGCCGACCTTGCCCGCGAAGGCGCCGCGTGAAATGTCGCAAGGGCTATCCTCGCCACCATAGGATCCTAGCCAGCCGGCGACAGCATCAACGTCCACCCCATAGGATACAAATATTTCTTTCGGCATGTCTGGTCCTTTCGTTGCTTGATGTCCCTGCCCACGGGCGTCTACGGCAGTTGCGAGGGCGGGAGACCGGCGCGGCTTCCCGCCATGCTGATATGTTTACGCATATAATAGTTGGCTCCCTCGGGATCGCCGATCGCGATCGCCTCGAGGAGGCGATCGTGTTCCTGCACGGCGATCAGCAGATTGCCCCTGCGCTCGATAGGCAAGCGCTGGCTTTCCAGGAGCACGCTTGCGAAGGTCTGGTGCATATCTACCAGAAGCTTGTTGCGTGAAATGCGCATGATGAGGTTGTGGAAGTCGAAGTCCGCCTGCGCATAGGCGACAAGATTGTTCTCGCGGGCCGCTTTGCGGAATGCCGCCGTACATTCCTTGAGGTCGGCGATTTCCTGTTCGGTATGAGTGAGCGCCGCGAGCTCGGCCGCATAGCTCTCTACGATATAGCGAAACTGGTAGACCTCGCTCAGCGAGTAGCGCGCCGCGAAGCGCCAGGAAGGCGTAGCTGGCGCCCCGGACGGATCTGCACAGACGAAACCCCTCCCCCCCTCGCGCGCCACGATTTCGCCGATGGTGGCCAAGATGGACAGCGCTTCGCGCAGCGTGGCACGGCTAACGTTGAGATCGCGCGCAAGATCGCGTTGCGGCGGCAGTAGATCACCAGGTCGCAAACGGCCGTCGCGAATCATCGATTGCAGGGCGGCTACCGTTGCCTGGGCCACGCCGCCACCGGTTTCCCGACGCTCGCGTGGCAATTCGGCAGGCTGCGCGGTCGCCTCCTTTTCGTCTTCCCTGAGATCGATTTTCGTCATGGCCTCCCCTAGCTCCAACAAAGTTGCCACCATGTAGCTAGAACAAGAAACATCGGGAGGAAACATCTAGCCTGTCGAGCATCACAACATTACGTCGCCACCATTGGGGTTCATGGTTGCTCCGATGTAGTAAGCACCCTCTTCCGAAGCCAAAAGCACGGCCGTCGGCGCGATCTCGTCTACATGGCCGGCACGGCCGATCGGCAGTTCGCCGAGCTTGCGCTTCTTCCATTCCTCCGGCAGCGCCTTGAACAGCTCCGTCTCGATAGGGCCCGGGCAGATAGCATTCACGGTGATGCCGTCGCGAGCCACTTCGTAGGCGAGTGAGCGTGTAAAGCCAATGACGCCGGCCTTTGCAGCCGCATAGTGCGCCATTTCGGGCGCTCCCTTGTGGCCGAGCTGCGAAGCGATATTGATGATGCGCCCGAACTTGCGGGCAATCATGGGCTTCAGCACCGCACGCGTGCACAGGAAAACACTGCGCAGGTTCACGGCCATCATCTGGTCCCACATAGCCGTGCCCATTTCGGCCACGACCGACGTGGTGTCGATGCCGGCATTGTTCACCAGTATGTCGATCCGGCCGAGCGCGCCTTCCACCTTCTTGACGGCGGCCTCGACCTGAGCCTCGTCGCTGACATCGGCCGCGACGGCAAACGTCTTCACGCCGAACGGTGCAAGCTCGGCGGTACGTGCTTCGGCCGCCTCGATCTTCAGGTCGAGAACAGCCACATCCGCGCCCTCGCGGGCGAAAGCCGTTGCAATCGCCCCGCCGATACCGCGTGCGCCACCAGTGACCAGTGCTTTCTTTCCTGCGAGACGTCCTGACATGCTTGGTTTCCTGATCCTGTTATTGCTTGAGAACTATTGGAGCGATGGCGCAAGGCGGCGGGGCTTTGCTCGCCCGAGGATGCGCTCGGCTTCATTCATGAAGACGTTGAAGGTGTCGGAAGCCGGCACTGATGCCGCGACGTCGTCATGGCGAAAGCAATGCACGGTGTGCCGTTCGCCGACCGTTTCCGCGGGCGGCATCTCTTGGCGGCACCTGTCGATGACGAAGGGACAGCGCGAGGCGAGAAAGCAGCCCTTCGGCAGATCAATCGGACTTGGAATTTCGCCCTTGAGGCTGACGCTGCTTTCAATCTTGAGATGCGGATGCGGCAGCATCACCGATGACAGCAAGCCGCTGGAATAGGGATGCTGCGGGCGGTTGAACACCGTTTCGGCACTGCCCTGTTCAACGATCATGCCGAGATACATCACCGCGACACGATGGCTGATGAACCGCACGGTGGAGAGATCATGGGAGATGAATAGATAAGCGGTATTGCGCTCGCGCTGGATGCGCCGCAGCAAATCAATGATCTCGGCGCGCGCTGTGGGATCGAGCGCCGAAGTGGGCTCGTCGAGGATGACCAGTTCCGGCTCGGTGACCATGGCCCGGGCAATGCCTACCCGTTGCTGCTGGCCCGACGACAGTTCCGAGGGATAGGCGTCAAGCAGGTCAGGGTGCAGCCGGACAAGGTTCAACGCATCGGCTGTGCGGCGGCGTCTGGTCTCCCGATCATATTTGAGCGGCAGAAGCGGTTCGCTGATCGTATCGCCGATCTTCATGCGCGGATCGAGAGACTCGTTCGGCTCCTGGAAAACGAATTGGATCTTGCCGCCCAGCCTGCTCTTGTGCTGCTGGCGCTGCGCGAGATCGGTGTCGTGAAACCGAATGGTTCCGGCAGTGGGTTCGACCAGGCCGACGATGCAGCGGCCGACGGTTGTCTTGCCCGAGCCGCTCTCGCCCACCAAGCCAAGCGTCTCACCCGGCTCGATCGTCAGGCTAACACCGTTGATCGCCTGGACCACCTGCGTCGACCCGGCGATGGGAAAGCGCTTATAGAGATTGTCAATGGTCAGAACGGCGCTCATGCATGCCTCACAGGGAAATGACAGCGGGCGAAATGACCGGGGCTGATTTCGGCGAAGGGAGGTCGACGTGTGTGGCAAACCGGCTGAGCGATCGGGCAACGATCGGCGTACTGACACCCGACGGTTAACTCGCGCCGCCTGCCCGTGTCCGGCACGCTCCAGCTTTCCCTAAGCTTCGGGCTATGGGAAAACGCTGCAAGCAGCATCAGCGTGTAGGGGTGGGCCGGCTCGAGGAACAATGCTTCGCGCGAGGCAAGCTCGACGAGCTCGCCGGAGAACAGCACCGCTATGCGATCGCAGAAATGGGCGGTGATGCCGACGTCGCGGGTAATGAACAGCATGGCGCTGCCATGGTCGGCAGCCAGCTTTGCGAGCAGCGTCAGGATCTGCGCCTGAACCGTAACGTCGAGGCCGCTAGTGGCATCATCGGAAATAACGAAGGCCGGGTTGCAGATCAGCGCCATGGCGATGACGACGCGCTGCGCCATGCCGCCGGAGAGTTCGTGCGGATAGGCGTCCATGCGCCGTTCAGGATCGGGTATCTGGACGTCCCGCAGGATCTGCAGCGCCATTCGACGCGCCTGCTTGCGGCTCACATTGAGGTGGATCTTCGCCATCGCGGCGATCTGATCTCCGACTTTGAGCAGCGGATTGAGCTCGGCGCGGGGATTGGGCACCACCACTGAAAGGCGGCGGCCGCGCAGACTCCTGAGTTCACCTTCAGACAAGCTGAGGATTTGACGTCCCTCGAAATGGACCTCACCTCCGGCGATCCGGCCGGGAGATGGAGGTACACCAAGGATCGAACGGGCAAGTGTCGTCTTGCCCGCACCGCTCTCGCCGACCAGGCCGACGATCTCACCCGCCTGCACGGCGAGGTCGATACCCTTCAGCACCGCCTTCCGCTCGGCGCCTCCGGACGGAAATGTGACGCGCAGATTTCTGATATCGATCAGAGGCGCCTTGCCCGCATAGCCGGCGGCGCTTTGAATCTTGTTCGTGACTTGTGCTGCACCCAATGACGTTCTCACACTAGTTGCTGATACGCGGGTCGAGCAGGAAGTAAATGAGATCGACCATGATATACACGATGAGAGAGAAAATGGCAGAGAACAGTACAAAACCCAGTACTGGATAGATATCTGAGTTGAGCACGCCCTGTACAGCGTACTGCCCTGCCCCACCCCATGAAAACACGATCTCGACCAGCACGGCGCCCCCAATTAGGAAGCCGTAGAGCACGCTGATGATGGTCACGATGGACGGTAGAGCGTTGCGCAAGGCATGACGCACGACAAGGTTCTGCGGCACTCCGCAAAGCACCTCGTAGCGGCTGAAATCGGACTCCAGCATCTTGTCCATCGTTGCTTGGGTCATCTTCAAGATCGGGCCGGCATTGAGCAGCCCCAGCGTCAAAACCGGCAGGGCCAGGTGCGCACACGCAGACCAGAATGCCTCGAGGTCGCCCGCCAGCAGCGCGTCGATCGTTAGCGCGCCCGTCACTGGAACAGGCGGAATAACGATCATATCGATCCGTCCGAGCGGCGCGGGTGCCCAGCCGAGCACGGTGTAGAAGATGAAGATCAGAACCAGCGCGAACCAGAAATCCGGCAGAGCGCCGGCACTGAGGCCGTAGAGATCGGAAACGCGTGCAACCCAGCCGTTCGGCTTGCGCGCCGCATAGACACCCAGTGTCACACCCACAATGATGGCGAGAAGCAGGGAGAACGTTACGAGCTCGAGGGTAGCGGGAAAGCGCTGAAGCAGGTCTTCGAGCACCGGCCGTGTCGTTTGCCAGGAGGTGCCAAGGTCGCCATGCAGCAGATTGCGTATATAAATCAGAAACTGCATGTACAGCGGTTGGTCGAGGCCAAGTTGCTGTCGCAAGGCGGCTATGGCCGACGGTGTCGCCGTGGGGCCAAGCATCAGCACCGCTGGGTCACCTGGAATGCTCTTCACCAGCAGGAATGAGACAAGCACGATGCCCAGGAGTTGCGGTATGACAAAGACAAGCCGCTTTCCGAGATAGGCGAGGATGCGCATCAGCTTTCCTCCGCCGGAACATCCACCGCAATACGGCCGCTGCGCTCACGCGCCTCACTTAGAAGCTGCCTGCGCTTCGACGGATCGGCAAGGACCTCGATGGATGCGCCGACCAGAGAAAAGCCGAAAACGGTAATCGCGAGCATTGCACCGGGGAACATGGATGGCCACCACTGGCCGGTGACGACGTTCTGGAAGCCCATCGCAATCATACTGCCCCATTCCGGCGTCGGCGCGCGCACCCCGGCGCCGACGAACGACAGGGCTGACGTCAGCAGGATGCCCCATCCGATATTGACCGAAAGCTGTGCCAGCACGGGCGCCATCGCATTCGGAATGACATGGCGCATGATCGTGTGCAGATCAGACAGGCCATTGACCTGCGAGGCCTCGACGTACCGCATAGAACGGATGCTGAGCACCTGCGAACGCATCAAGCGCAGATAAATCGGTGCGTTGACGAACGCGATTGCAAGCACCACTGTCTGGATGCTCTGACCGAGGCTGGCGACCAGCGCGATGGCAAAAACGAAGACGGGAAAGGCCTGCAGCACGTCCGCCGCCCGCATGATAGCAAAAGACAGCCAAACGCGTATGCCATGTCCGCTGCTGTAGAAGCCAACGACCGCACCGATCGAGCTGCCGGCCATGGCCGAAAGGAGCGTTCCCAAAATGGCAATCGTCAGGTCGATGCGCGGCGCGTAGATGGAGCGGCTGAAGATGTCCATGCCGACATTGTCAGTGCCGAAAAGATGGACTGCACTCGGCGGCTGCAGGAAGCTCACGGAGTCCGCTTGGGTCGGCGAATAGGGTGCAATGGCCGGCGCAAGGATAGCCAGCAATGCAATTGATATGACGATCAGATAGCCTAGGGCAAATCTAGGCCGGATGACCGCCAGCCTTATGAGAAGGCCAAGCTTCGAAGACATCTATACTCTTTTCCAATGATCGAAAGACCTCCGGAGGCCAGAGAAGCCTCCGGAGGAAGCAGTCATCAGCCTCGGGTAAAATCCTGGAACCTGAGATTATTTGACGTATAGTAGGTGAAACCCTTGAGGTTCGCCTTACGTGCGAGCGTGTATTTTGGATAGGCAATGAAGCCCCATGGCGCTTCGTCCATTAAGGTCTTCTGAACCTCGGTGTATTTCTGCTTGCGAATATTGTCGTCCAGCGTCGCAAGACCGTCTTTGATCATTTTGTCGACGGCCTTGTTGTCGTAGTTGGAGTAATTCACATAGCTTTCCGAATTGAAGTAGAGATAGGTCGAATAACCGGGATCCGGCGTCCACGGCGAGTCGAGGTAGAAGATCATCGGCTTGGCGCGCTTGGTGACATTCTCGTAGAACACACCGGCCGGCAGCTTCTCCAGCGTCAGTTCGATGCCAATCTGCTTCAATGCAGTCTGGATTAGCAACGCGATCGGCTCCTGCGTGGGATCGCCCGCATTGTAGGACAGGCTGGTCGCGAGGTTCTTGGCGCCGGCCTTGGCCAGTATCTCCTTAGCCTTGGCGATGTCGTAGGCATAGTTGAAGAAGCTCTCGTCCGCCATCGGGTAAATGTACGGCATAGGCGCCTTCTGCTCGTCGGCGTAGCCGTAGTAGATTGTGCGAATGATCTCGTCGCGCGGGATGGCTAGGTTGACGGCACGACGCACGTCGACATTGTCGAACGGCGCGATCTTGGCGTTGAGTTCCAGCCAGATCATATAGGAAGAATTCACCGCATCCACAGCCACGTTCGGCTGCTTCTTCAGCGCCTCGAGCTCACGTGGCTGCAGGAACTGGGCTATATCGACCGCGCCGCCCTGCAGCAGCGAGAAACGGCTGGACGATTGCGGCACCTCGCGCATGATGACGCGCTTCATGAACGGCTTCTTATCCCAGTAGTCGTCCCGAGCCTCAAACACGGCCTGCTGACCACGCACGAGTTGCGCAAGACGATAAGGACCGAAGCCCGCGCTGTCGTTCTTCAAGAAGTTGACCGCCCAGGGGTCGTCCTTGCCACCGACTTCAGCACATTTGGTGGCATCATAGATCGGGTTTGCCAGATTGCACTGCTGCTTCAACAGAAGCGGGTTCGGCTGATCGAGGTTGAAGGAAATGGCGTAGTCACCCTCGACCTTGATCTGGTCTGACGTCTTCAGACCCAGCACCGCCGTCTGGAAGAGGCCCTGTCCTTTCAGATTGAACTTGCGGTCCCACGTCCACTTCACGTCCTTCGACGTAAACTTGTTGCCCCAGTTGGAGACGACACCCTCACGCAGCTTGAACGTCGCCTTGCGACCATCGGGCGCCACTTCCCAGCTCTCTGCCAGACGACCACGCAAGGCGAGATTGTTTGGCTTGTCTGTATGGACGCCCGTGTCCTCGCGCAGAACGCCCGGTGCGTTCGGGTCTTCCATCTTCTCGTAGCCGAGCATGTATTCGTAGAGCGCGCCGAGCGAATCGATGGAGCCAAGGCTAACGTCGAACTCGATATCGAGGCCTTGTGGCGTTGCAGGAGCCGCGATCACCAAAGTGCTGTTGGCATCCTGAGCGAGCGCCTCTCCGAAGCGGCCCGTGGACGAAAGAAGCGCTGCGCCGCCAACTGCGGCGGTCGTCTTGAGGAACTGCCGACGCGTCGACGCCAACTGAATTCTAGTAAAACTCTCTGCCATGTGCGTTCCCCTTTGATCGCGCGCAGCCGCGCTTCTTCCCAGTTAATTTTGGCCTGACCAAACAGCCCATGAGCATTAATATGCAATTTGGCCTGACCGTCAACTCCAAAGGAAGCGGAAATTATCGGTCGTCACGCAAATGGCGAGAAGGGTGTCTTGATTTCTCGGTCTGACCAACATATTCAACGCCGGAGACACGAGCGAGGAAACGAAATGCCGAAAATCTGTCTGATAACAACAGGGGGGACCATCGCATCCAAGCTGGAGCCGGAGACCGGGCACGTGACGGCAAGCGTCACCGGAACTGAACTGAGAGCGATGCTGCATGACCCCCTCGAGCGCATCGAGATCGTAATCGATGAATTCTCCAATGTCGGCAGCTATGCCATTGACCTGCCGTTGGGTTTTTCACTAGCCCAGCGCATCTCGCAGCGCCTCGACGAGGGCTTCGATGGAGTGGTGGTCACTCACGGCACCGACACGATGGAGGAGACTGCCTTCATGGCCGATCTCTTGGTCCGTTCCGACAAGCCAATTGTCTTTACCGGAGCGCAGCACGCGGCCGATCAGCCAAACCCGGACGGCCCCCGCAACATAGCGGACTCGCTCCGGTTGGCGGCCTCGGACACAGCCCGCGGCCTGGGCGCGGTGATCTGTTTCGAGCAGGAATTCCATGCCGCGCGGGACGTTACAAAGTCCCATACCTCGCGCACCGACACGTTCATCTCCCACGAGCACGGCAAGCTCGGCGAAGTGGACGGCGACCGCATCGTGCTTCATCGCCGGCCGATCCTAAGGCGCAGCTATGAAGCGAAGGGAGTGGTAGCCGACGTGGAACTCGTCAAACTGGCGATGGGTATTAGCGACCGCTATCTGCGCTTTGCAGCCGACAATGGTGCCAAGGCGATCATCCTGGAAGGTTTCGGTCGCGGCAACGCCCCGCCTTTGGTAACGGCCACTGCGACGGCGCTCGTGAAGAGGGGATTGCCTGTCATCATGACCAGCCGCTGCCAGCGAGGCCGCGTCAGGCCGATCTACGGCAATGGCGGCGGCAAGACGCTATCGGACGGGGGCGTGATTTTCGCCGGCGATCTGAGCGGCCAGAAGGCCCGAGTGCTCGTTTCCGTGCTGCTCGGAATTGGGCTTAACGGCGAACGTCTGCGCGAAGAGATCGAATACATCGCAGGGTAAGCCTCGCGGTCATTTTTTGGTGTCAGCTGCCGCTCAGTCTGAAGCATGTACACCGCCTGCTCCGCAGACCGGGAAAAGCAATATGTCAGAAAAGAAGCACCGAATCGCAGTCATCCCCGGCGACGGCATTGGCAAGGAAGTCGTCCCCGAGGGACTGCGAGTTCTGGACGCGGCGGCAAGGCGTTTCGGCCTTGACCTGCAGTTCGACCACTTCGACTTCGCCTCCTGCGACTATTACGCCAAGCATGGCTGCATGATGCCGGAGGACTGGAAGTCCAGGATCGAAACCCACGATGCGA
Source organism: Mesorhizobium sp. WSM4976 (assembly GCF_029625685.1). NCBI lineage: Bacteria > Pseudomonadati > Pseudomonadota > Alphaproteobacteria > Hyphomicrobiales > Phyllobacteriaceae > Mesorhizobium > Mesorhizobium sp. WSM4976. The sequence continues at coordinate 336,259 of NZ_JARTVT010000002.1, read as the reverse complement.
TCCTCTTCGGCGCGGTCGGCTGGCCGGCAACGGTTCCCGACCATATTTCGCTTTGGGGATCGCTCCTACAGTTCCGCCGCGAATTCGATCAGTACGTCAACCTGCGTCCGGTTCGCCTGATGCCGGGAGTGCCTTCGCCGCTTGCCAATCGCAAGCCTGGCGACATCGATTTCTTCGTTGTACGCGAAAATACCGAGGGCGAATATTCCTCCATCGGCGGCAAGATGTATCCGGGCACGGAGCGCGAGATCGTCATCCAGGAAACCGTGATGTCGCGGGTGGGAGTCGACCGCATCCTGCGCTTCGCGTTCGACCTGGCGCGGAAACGTCCGCGCAAGCACCTTACCTCGGCTACCAAGTCCAACGGCATTTCGATCACCATGCCGTACTGGGACGAACGTGTGGAGGCTATGGCCGCGAATTATCCGGACGTTTCCTGGGACAAGTACCACATCGATATTCTGACTGCTCATTTCGTGCTCAATCCTGACCGTTTCGACGTTGTGGTGGCATCCAATCTTTTCGGCGACATTCTCTCCGATCTTGGACCTGCCTGCACCGGCACCATCGGCATTGCGCCGTCGGCGAACATCAATCCCGAGGGGCGGTTCCCCTCGCTCTTCGAGCCTGTGCACGGTTCGGCTCCTGATATTGCCGGCAAAGGCATCGCCAATCCCATCGGCCAGATATGGACTGCGGCCATGATGCTCGACCACCTCGGTCATGAAGAGGCCAGCCGCGCGATCGTGAAGGCCATAGAGGCAGCGCTGAGGAACGAGGCCACCCGTACGCGGGATCTCGGCGGCAAGGCCGATACCGTCACTTGCGGCAAAGCGGTCGCAGCCGCGCTCGAAGCATAAGGATCAGCGCATGCGCATAGTCGACATCAGGGAAAAGACGGTCTCGATCGCCTCGCCCATTGCCAACGCCTATATCGACTTCTCCAAAATGACCTGCTCGGCCGTGGCGGTGATCACCGACGTGATACGGGACGGCAAGCCGGTCATAGGCTACGGCTTCAACTCGAACGGACGCTACGGGCAGGGCGCGCTGATGCGCGACCGCTTCCTGTCGCGCGTTCTGGAAGCCGACCCGAACACGCTGATCGACCACGAGAACGATAATCTCGATCCGTTCGCCATCTGGAAGACGCTGATGACGAACGAGAAGCCCGGCGGCCATGGCGAACGGTCCGTGGCGGTCGGCACCATCGACATGGCCGTTTGGGATGCAGTCGCCAAGATTGCGGGCGTACCTATTTGGAGACTTCTGGCCGACCGCTACAGGAACGGTATCGCCGATGAGAAGGTTTGGGTCTACGCGGCCGGCGGCTACTATTACCCGGGCAAGGATCACTCCAAACTCCAGGCGGAGATGCGCAGTTATCTCGACCGAGGTTATAAGGTCGTAAAGATGAAGATAGGCGCGGTACCGCTGGAAGATGATTTGCGTCGCATTGAAGCGGTGCTCGAAGTCGTGGGCGACGGCAGACGTCTAGCAGTCGACGCCAACGGGCGCTTCGATGTACATACCGCCATCGCCTACGCCAAGGCGATGCGCCCTTACGGTTTGTTTTGGTACGAGGAAGCCGGGGACCCGCTTGACTATGCGCTGCAGGCGGAACTCGCCGCCCATTATGATGGACCGATGGCAACGGGCGAGAACCTGTTCTCGCATCAGGACGCGCGCAACCTTTTGCGCTATGGCGGCATGCGGGCCGACCGGGACTATCTGCAATTCGACTGCGCCCTCTCCTACGGCCTGGTGGAGTATCTGCGTACGCTGGAAGTTATGAAATCGCTGGGATGGTCCTCCCGACGCGTCGTGCCGCACGGCGGGCACCAGATGTCGCTCAACATCGCCGCCGGACTGCATCTTGGCGGTAACGAATCCTACCCGGATGTTTTCCAGCCTTTCGGCGGCTTCGCTGACGACATTGCCGTTGAAGACGGCTACGTCAGGCTGCCCGATACGCCTGGTGTGGGCTTCGAGAAGAAGGCGGAGCTCTACAAGCTGTTTCGCCAGCTGCACTAACCATCTATTTTACGCCGGTTCTCACTTTTCCTGGAATTGCTTTAGCCGGCCTGCCGGCCGGGTCGGCAGCGTAAGGTCAGCCGGCGAGGAGGTTGCGCCCGCGTATGGCTTTGCAGACCGCTTCGGTGACTTCGCGTGTGGTTGCCTTGCCGCCGGCGTCCGGCGTCATGATGCCGGCCTCGCCGGCGCGTTCGATGGCGCGCATGAGCTGGTCGGCTGCTTCCTGCTCGCCCAGGTGGCCGAGCATCTGCACCGCCGTCCAGAATGTGGCGACCGGATTTGCAATGCCTTTGCCGGCGATATCGAATGCCGATCCATGGATTGGCTCGAACATGGACGGGAAACGCCTTTCGGGGTCGATGTTGGCCGTCGGCGCGACGCCGATGCTGCCGGCGAGCGCGCCGGCGAGATCCGAGAGCACATCGGCATGAAGGTTCGTCGCCACGATCGTGTCGAGGCTCTGTGGCTTCGCCACCATGCGCACTGTTACGGCGTCGACCAGCATCTTGTCCCAGGTGACGTCCGCAAACTCGCGCGAGACGGTTTCGGCAATCTCGTCCCACATGACCATGCCATGGCGCTGCGCATTCGATTTAGTGACGACGGTCAGGAGCTTGCGCGGCCGGGACTGCGCCAGCCGGAAGGCGTAGCGGATGATGCGTTCCACACCGACGCGCGTAAAGACGGCGACGTCCATGCCGACTTCCTCGGGCAGGCCGCGATGCACCCGCCCACCGGCGCCTGAATATTCACCCTCGGAATTCTCGCGCACGATCACCCAGTCGAGGTCGCCGGCCCGGACATCGCGCAGCGGAGAGGCGATGCCGGGCAGGATCTTGGTCGGTCGCACATTGGCGTATTGATCGAAACCCTGACAGATCTGCAGGCGCAGTCCCCAAAGGGTGATGTGGTCGGGCACGTCGATCACGCCGACGGCGCCAAAAAAGATGGCGTCGAACTTCTTGAGCTGTTCCAGCCCGTCGGCCGGCATCATGACGCCGTACTGCTTGTAGTAGTCCGATCCCCAGTCGAAGAGATCGAATTCCAGCTTCAGGTCGCCGCGCTGCTCGGCCAGCACCTTGAGCACGGTGATGCCGGCATCAATAACCTCTGGCCCAATTCCGTCAGCGGGAATTGCCGCGATCGAATATTTGCGCACTGTCAATCTCCTTGGCATGCGATGACAGGAGCTGCCAAAGCTAGGCGAAGGCTTCCCGAGCCAGGGTAAAGGCATCGAGCTTCACACCGGCCTGCTTCGGGTTTAGAGGCTGGATTGTGCCTGCTTCAACGCGCTTTTGATTATATAAAAATGTGATTTAATCGAACTCAAAAGGGAATGCGCGTTGGAACTGCACCAACTCCGATGCTTTGTTATGGCGGCCGACGAGCTGCATTTCGGGCGTGCGGCGCAGCGCCTCGATATGCTGCCCTCATCGCTTAGCCGACATATACGGATGCTGGAGGAAGATCTCGGCGTGCGGCTGATGATGCGCACGACCCGCAACGCCGTTCTGACCGAACATGGATCTTTCCTGCTGGAAGAAGCCAGGGCTTTGCTGGCCAGAGCCGACGATTTGGAAAACCGCCTTCGAGAGAAGGGGCGCAACCGAGCGGCAGTGCTGCGCCTTGGCGTGATTGACAGTGCGGCCGTGGGGGTGGTGCCACGCCTGCTTCACGATTTTCGCGAAATCGCGCCCGACGTGACCGTGCAGGTGCTGGAGGACAAGACGATCCGGCTGCTGCCTCGCGTACTTTCGGGACGGCTGGACCTTGCGCTGATCCGGCCGTCTGCTGCGCCAAGCCGTCGCCTGGAGCTGCTTTTCTTGCTTTACGAAACCGCTGTCGTGGCCGTGTCCTCAAGCCACGAACTGGCTCACCGCGCCAGCGTTTCGGTTACGGATCTTGTGGACCAGACGCTCATTGTTCCGGAGCGGCGGTCACGCCCGCACAGCCACGACCTCACGATGCGGCTGTTCAGCGAGCGCGGTCTCGCGGCTAAAGTCGTCCATCTTGCCGATGAAAAGCAGACCATCGTGAACCTTGTGGCGGAGGGGATGGGCATCGCCATCGTACCGCGCTGGGCTTCTCGTTTGCAGGTCAAAGGCGTGACCTATGTCGCCCTCGACACGCTGGATACGAATGGGTTGAAAAAATTGCCGCTGGCTGTCGCCTGGACCGGCAGCACGCGCGATTCTGTCCGGGACGCGATGATCGATCTCCTGCGAAGCAACATCGATGTCTACGCCAGGGACGCCTGAACGCTTTCCGTTTTGGCAAGTCGCTCTCTAAACGCACGACCAGTTAATTAAAGTACCCAAAGCTCAGCCTGCATCCATATCCGGTGGGCCTATGCACAGTACAAATATAAGAACCCAGATATGATGTTCTCGATGGTCCGGAAGCAGATTGCACATTTTAATTGGCCGATCAGGACCAATGGAAATTCAATTTCGGCCAGTCTGATATTCTTTTTGCGGGCAGCTCGTCCGCATACTTTTCTAATGAAGCAATAGAAGTTCTCCAAGTTGGACCATCAGCGCCGCTACCGTCGCGCAAAGATCGGGACGGACTATCGCGCCAGAGCGAAAGCCGCCGCCAGTTCCGGGAGGCGTCCCGGCTGGGCCGCCGCTTGCGGCAGCGCTGGCTGGCTGCATATGGCGCTTCGTGCGGCTATCGATGGCGTTACCCGATACGGATTCCGACGCAAAGCCGGCCGCTATTCCGATCAAAGACCGGCCAGTTTTCGGCACTGAAGATTACCTCCTGGGTCAGCAACTTGGCATCAAGTGCCCCGCGGTAAATGGGGAGATTTTGATGCCGGCGAAGAGAAGGCTGACCATGAGACAATTGAGACAAATGCTTCGGCTTGCCGGAAGCGGGACGAACTGCCGCGAGATAGCAGTCATTTGGGGATAGCGCGCAGCACGGTGCAGGATAACCTGCAGCGTGCGGCAGCAATTGGATTGACATGGCCCTTGCCGGGCGAACTGACCGACGATGCGCTTGAGAACTCTAATGCGAGAACACGTATTTGGGTTCCCTTGCTGTCGGTTTTCATTCCGGCACCGGTTCGACGGGCTATCCACAGTTTGCCCATAGCGCGTCGACTACGGTATCACGACGCGCAACTTGGCTGCCTCATAGTCAAATGAAACGCGGTTCCGTCCACGGTACTTCGCGTCAAGAAGGCATCGTCCTGCTGTGCGAAGAGCATCTTGAGGGTCTGCACCGCGGGGAATTTCCGCGCCCCCGATGCTGACGGTCACTTTCACGTCATCCGGTAGCCCTTTGATCCACGGAAGTCCTCCGACATGCCGACGGATGTTCTCCGCAATGGTCATTGCCTGCTCTTTGTGCACGCCTCGCAGCAGGACCCCGAACTCTTCGCCGCCAAGGCGCCCAATCGAGTCGCCTGATCGCGTCAGATAGACCAGCGCTTTTGCAATTTGCACCAAGGTCTCGTCTCCCTTGGCATGTCCGTGCTTGTCATTGAATAGGGAGAAGTGATCCGGGTCGATCAGAAGAAGCGTGTCACATTCCCCTTCATCTCGCTTCCGGTCTATCCTAGCCATGAATTCACCGCGGCTGAAAAGCCCCGTCATCGGGTCGTGACTCGTTACGAAGGTCAGTCGATCATGCGTCTCTCTCAGCGCCTCATACGACTTCTCCAGCTTGTCACATGTGTCCTGGATCGTTTCTGCTTGGGCGAAGATGTAGGAGCCGACGGGCATTCCTATCAGAATGGGAATGAAGGTGCATTCCACCCAGCTCAGCCAATCGATCGGCATCTGCAAGGCCAGCCTGGCGGTAAACGACAGGGCGAACGTCGCAACGATTGCAATTATCGTCACAACTATCGACTTGCCCACAATACGCTTGGTGCGAGGCGTCATAATGCTTCTTCAAATATCGACATTGTTTCTTTAGGCAAATGTATTGAAAAAGTTCTTACCCAGTCAATTAAGATGGGAATTATCCCCTTGACGTACGTAAGGTGACTGCCCTATATTGAGGGCATGAGCAAGAGCAAATCGCCCCTCTTTTCGGTTCGTGACTTCTTCACCCGCTTCCCGGATGACGACGCCTGCCTGAACCACATCATGGAAGTCCGGTTCGGCATGAAGCACCCGTGCCGGAAGTGCCTGAACGTTGCCACGTTCCATCGCCTTTCCAAGGTCCGCGCTTTCGCTTGCTCGCATTGCGGTGACCATGTTCACCCGACAGCCGGCACCGTGTTCGAGGACACCCGTACGCCGCTCCAGTCGTGGTTTTATGCGATCTATCTGCTCGTCACGACGCGCCATGGCGTTTCGGGCAAGGAACTCCAGCGTCAGCTTGGAGTGACCTACAAGACCGCCTACCGCATGGGCATGAAAATCCGTGAGCTTATCGGCTCGCTTCAGGACTTCGACATGCTGCAAGGCCACGTCGAGATGGATGAGGCATACGTGCTATCGTCCCGGCACACGCGGTCGCGGCGCGGCTGGTAAGACCATTGTCATGGGCATAAAGGAACGTGGGCGGCGACATGCGAGCGGTCGTGATCCCAAACGTAAAGAAGTCCACGCTTCGCGACGTGACGTTTCGCAATGTCAAGGAAGGTTCTACCGTCTCGACGGACGAACTCATGTCGTATGGCTTACTGGAGGGTGACGGCTACAAGCACGGCGTGGTCACCCACTCGCAAAAGGAACTGGTCGCACTACGATTGGCGCGCTGGCGAGACGTTTTCGACGAACCACGTCGAAAGCTTCTGGGTTCTGTTCAAGCGGTCGGTTCGCTCGACGCATATTCACGTGTCGTCGAAGCACATGCACCGCTATCTGGATGAGTTCACTTTCCGGTCGAACCACCGCGAGATGCAGAACGCGATGTTCGATCTGATCGTGGCTCGTGTTTGATGACATTGGAGGCGGCTTTCAGAAAGACCGCCTCTTTGACGGGGCCGACACCGGCGGCCTCTTGCTGGCGGATGAATTCTTCCAGCCGATTCTCTTTCAAAGCCTTGGCAAGCGACAACATTAGGCCACTCTCGCGTAACGAAGGAAATCGTCATTCGAAGCCGTTAGTTCGATGACGTTGGCAACGTCTGATAGCATTCCCCCCTTGACCCCGAGCGTGGCTAGGCTCCGTACGACCGCATTTAGCGCAATACCCTCATCTCGCGCGGCAACGTCGGAGAACATCATATATTTGTTGGCTATTGAGTTCGCGTGCATCGATACGAATTCAAAGACGGCACGTTTGCCTTGCGAAAGTGTCACGACATTGTGTGCTGGCCAGACAGCCCGGCGGCCTTCTAACTGAACGATTTTGGCCACAGACGGCGCACCAAATATCTGGCGCACTCGCTCATACACCTCATCGTTTCGTCGCCGCTCGCGATCTTCTTCGGCCTTCAGCACCGCAAGCGATGCAGCTTGCACCGACGCATTGGCAACGGCTGTAATGGCCCCTTCCACACGATCTATCGGGGCCCACAGCACGAAGATGCTGTGGCCGTCATAGCCAATTCCGAAACGCTCGGCGGCGCGCTTGGCCTGATGGTCATAATAGTCAGTAGCGCCAGCCAGGTATGCCTCCGTGTGGCCGGCGGCCATGTCAGATACAAACACCTTGTCAGCACTAAATCCGATTTCGACCGTGCAGCCTGAACCACTGGGATAGAGCACCGGCATGGAAACGCGCACGCGCTCGGTGCTGGCTTGGGTGGCCATAAGCCGCTCCACAGCCTGCTTTATGCGTTCGTCTCTTGCCGTCGTTTCCATTCCATAACCCATCAGAACAGCGACCCTTGCGCGCTACGTGGCGGAATGTTGTCGCGGTTCACTATGTTGAGTTTAGCACAAGCGAACGCCAGAGCCTCATCGAAATTTTCGAAATCAGGATTAATCGGCCGCGCACACTGCACATCACCGGAACGAATTCTGCCTTCTGACTCAATAACATGGTCTAGACAGATATGGTCGTGTGTCTGCCCCATGACGAAGTGCAGACCATGGAACTCGGCCGGCCCATGATAGCCGTTCGTGTGGGCGCGTGTCGGTCTCCAGTCGAGCCTGTAGAGGGTATGTTTGGTCCTCCCAACGGGTTTGTCACAATCGAGTTGGAACGTGGCGCTGTCGATGTCGCTTGGCTGGAATGTGATCCGAAACCACACGCCTCTCGGTATCGTGCCGGCGACTGCAACGCGCGTTTCGAATATGTGCCGTTCGGAACGGGTTTCCCTATTTTCGGCGCGCTTCCACGGCCCGATCTCAACGAGCGTTTTTTCGGATTCGATCAGGAATTTTGCTTCGTCGACCCCAAGCCACATTTCACCATTGGACATGGAATCGTGGCGATACGCAACGTACGTACGTCAAGAGGATAATTCCCTATCGGTTACCGTATTATGGGGTGTCATCACTCACGGGCCGAAGGACAACGTCAGTTTTCAGGATATCAGAAGCTGACCTTTACATCCAACACAACGACCCTGTGCAGCAGCAAAGGAAGTCCGGCTCGCCCCCCACTTTTGCTCCTCCACGAATGCCGGCTGGAACGAACCCAGGAACGGCTGCACCAAGCATCCCACGTGCAGTGACCTATGCGACACTAGGGATTCGATAAATGCGCCGAGCCGTGTCGTGAAACAGCGCTCGCTGTTCTGCGGCGGTGAATTCGGCGGCGACGGCCCGATAGATGGCATAGGTTTCACTATAGGTCGCATGCAGGCTCGTCACCGGGAAATCGCTTGCGAACATGGTCCGTTCGGGGCCGAAAGCCTCTACGCAATGCAGAATCAGCGGCCGGATGCTGGCGAGAGTCCAATCGGGATCGTATCCGGTCAGGGCCGAAATTTTGATCGCGACATTGGGTGCCGTTGCAAGTTCGGCGATGCCTCGACGCCAGGCGGCCATGGCGTCGATGTCCCGGTCGACCGGGCTGCCGCTATGGTTCAGCACGAATTGCTGGTCGGGGAAAGCCGCGGCAAGTCGAATAGCGTCGGTTAATTGGCCGGCAAAGATCATGAGATCGAAGCTCAGCCTGTGGTTCCGCAGCTGCGCCAGCCCCCGTCGCCAGGCCGGGTCGTCCATCACATCGCGTCGGGCGCGAAAAGATCTGGCGGGGTCGCGATGCCAGCTCAGAATATCGCGGATGCCGACTACATCAGGAAATGCCGCCTGCTGCGCAAGAAGCTCTGGCGCATCTGGTCGGTCGAGCGCGACATGGGCGACGTAACGACGTGCAACGCCCGCGCGGCGGGCGAGCCCATCAAGCCAGCGCGTTTCGCCAACACAGTCGGCATCCAGCCAGGCCGCTTCGACATGCACTGTGGCAACGACGTTCTGATCCTTCGAGTCGGCCAGATAATCGTCGATCATGTAGCTGCGCCGCAACCGGGCATTGCTGTCGGTACCGGCCACTGGCGGAGCAAGCCAGGGGTGCTTTCCCAGTTCGAGGTCCCACAGATGATGGTGCGGGTCGATGATGGGACCGGTATAGGGACTGGGCATCGATAATCCTCATTCGGGATGCGAAGCGCGGGTCAGCGGGTCCGATAGCGGAAACTCGGGTGCCGGCGGCGTGCCGCCCAGGATGTTCGACAGCTCGCAGGCCGCCTTGAATTGCGATGCGGCTGCCTGCTGGATCGGCACCCGCCCGCGCACCGACTGAAGGAACGGCATGGTCAGCGCGGCCAGAGCCTGTCCCCGCCCGTCGAGGATCGGGAAACTCACGTCGGTGATACCGGCAATGTTTTCACCGGCAATCAGCTCGTAGTGCCGCGCGGCGATGGCTTCAATGCGCTGCCGCACCCGCTGCAATTCCGCGCGATCGATGCCGTAGGCTGCCAGCGCGTCGAAATTCCACTCGCGCATCGCTGGCGTCTGGAAGGCCAGGATCACCCGCCCCGAGGCGGTGTGCTCGGCCGGACTCGACGTGCCGAGCCGCACCCGGAAGCCAAGCGGCGCCGGACTGTCGGCATAGGCGATGGTGCGGATGAACGCTCCCTCCAGCACCGTCAGCAGGATTGATTGCTGCGTCTCCGCAGCGAGCCGCAGCAGGATCGGGTTGGCGGCCGTGGTGAGCATTTCGATCGGCGGAAAAGCGAGCGCCAGATCGTACAGCTTCATCGACAGCCTGAAGGAATCGTCCTGCGGCCCGCGGCGAATATAGCCCCGGCGCTCCAGCGAGACGACCATGCGGTAGACCTCCTGCAGCGAGCGGCTGAGCTGCTGGGCGATCTGACTCTGGGTCAGTCCTTCGGATTGGCGGGCGAGCAGCTCGAGCACGTCCAGGCCCTTCTCCAGCGCGGGCGCGAGATAGGTCGCCTGCCCCTCCTTGGGCGCCTTTTCCGCCCGCGCGGCGACGTCGCCCTTCCTTGGCCCACCCATTTGATTCTGGTCCTGTTCGTTCCGGTCGGCAGGAACTTGCTGATCTCGGCGGCGATTGACAAGCGCGCAAAGTTTCTATTACCTATTAAAACATGCTATCATATATGAAATCAACAGGGGAACTCGACCATGGATACGCATGCCGTTCGCATACTTTTTCCAGCTCTGCTGCTCGCCGGGCTGGCACTTCCGACAGCCGCTCTCGCGGATGGCAAGGCGGCGCTTGCCACGCTCCCGGACAATCTGCAGAGCCTCTATGTCGGGGCTGAACAGAATGTGCAGCCGTCGGCCTTCGACGGCTTCGCGATGCCGGCCAAGCCGTGGAAATGGTGCCATTCCGAATCGTATCAGGGGAATCCCTGGCGGGTGGCGCTGACCAACCACTTCAAGAGCCTCGTCGGCGCTTTCCAGGCCGACGGCAGCGTCAGCAGCTTCGAGCTTTCGGACTCGAACGGCGACACCAGCCAGCAGATCGCCCAGCTCCGTGCCTTCATCGACAAGAAATGCAGCATCATCACGGTCGTGGCCGGATCGTCGACCGCGCTGAACGATGCCATCGAGGCGGCCTATAAGGCGGGCATTCCGGTGGTCTCAGTGGGCCTCGTCACCACCCCCTACGCGGTCAGCGTCGATTCCAACTACATCAAGTTCGGCTACGACATGGCCAAGGACATCACCACGGCGCTCAACGGCAAGGGCAATGTCCTGAGGGTCGAGGGCATCGCTGGCAGTCCGCTTGTCGCCGAGCAGCGCATCGGCGCCGACAAGGCGTTTGCGGAATCGCCCGACGTGAAGGTCGTGCGCGACGTTAACGGCAACTGGACTGCGGCGGTGACCAAGACTGTGGTGCTGCAGGCGCTCGCCACCAATCCCGGTCCGATCGAAGCGGTGTGGACTTCGGGCAGCGAAGCGCGCGTCGTGGCCGAGGCCTTCGCGCAGGCAGGCCGGCCGGCGCCCATCATCACCGGCAGCATTTCGGGCGATGCTCTCGGCTATTGGAAGGCGCATCCCGACTTCAAGTTCACGGGTGGCGCGCTGCTGCCGTCGTGGACAGCGCAGACCGCAGTGCGCGTCGGCGTCCGGATGTTGCTCGGCCAGGAGCCCAAGGTGAGCCTGGTGGAAATCCCTGTCCCCGACGTCAAGATCGGCGACCTCGGATCCTGGTACCGTTCATGCATGACAGCCAACGCCGTATCGGTCTTCCCGGTCGCGCCACAGGATCCGATGCCGGAGGACCTGATGAACGGGTATTTCAAGAAGCCGGCACCAACGCCGCAATTCGACTACGCCAAGACGCCGGATCCCTGCGCCCAATAACTCCCGTCGAGGCCTCCCAAGGGCCTTCCTCGGAGGGCCCTTCCCCACCTTCAGACATCTTTGGCAGAACCACCATGAAGCTTGTCAGCACGGCCAGCACGGATATCGATTTCGAAAAGGACGGAAAGCAGATCGGCTTCGTCAACCTGCCGCTCTCCGTTCACGAGGATGCCTGGGGCGTCGTACCGATCCCGCTAACCGTGATCAAGAACGGCAAGGGGCCGACCATCCTGCTGCAGGGTGGCAACCATGGCGACGAATATGAGGGGCCGATCGCGCTCGGCGAGTTGATCCGCGACCTCGATCCGGCTTCGATCTCGGGCCGGCTGATCATCGTACCGGCAATCAATCTGCCCGCAGTCGTGGCGGGCCGTCGGACCTCGCCGGTCGACGACCTCAATCTCAATCGCGTGTTCCCGGGCGATCATGGCGGCACCATCACCGCCCAGATCGCCGCCTACATCAGCGATGTCCTGTTCCCGATGGCCGATGTCTTCGTCGACCTCCACTCCGGCGGGTCGTCATCGGTCAACGTGCCGAGCGCCGCCATCGAGCCCGCCGCCGATCCGGAGCATTTCAAGCGTAACATCGACGCGGTCGTGGCGTTCGGCGCGCCCATGGTCGTGATCATCTCCAATCGCGGCGATCCCCGAACCTCGACGGCCACGGCGGTGCGCGCCGGACTGACGGTGGTCGGCACCGAGCTCGCCGGTGGCGGCGGGGTATCCGTCGAAGCGCTGGCGGTCGTCCGGCGCGGCCTGCGCAACCTGCTGGCGCATTTCGGCGTGCTGCCGCCCGGAGAAGATGGGCCGGCGCCCTTGAAGCGGCCTGACATCTACGAGGTCACTCCCGATGCCTATGTGCTTGCCACCGAGACAGGCGTGTTCGAACCGCTGCAACTGAACGGTGTTGAGGTGCATGCCGGCGAGGCGGCCGGGCGCATTCATTTTCTTGCCAATCCCGGCCGCGCTCCGGAAACGCTCTACTACCGGGCCGACGGCATCGTTTACGTGCGCCGCCAGCCGGGCCAGGTCCGGCCCGGTAACGTTTGCATGGTCGTGGCCACGCCCTATCGGGGGCAACTGCCGTGATCGGCCTCGACGATGTGCGGGCCGCGGCCGAACGCATCGCCCCCTACATCCGAAGCACGCCAGTCGTGAAAGCGACGGCTACCCGTCAGCCATTGGCGGATGCCGAAGTCTGGATGAAGCTTGAGTCGCTGCAGCCGACCGGCTCCTTCAAGGCCAGAGGAGCCACCAACCGCCTGCTGACCACGCCCCGGCAAGAGCTCGCCGCCGGCATCGTCACCGCTTCGGGCGGCAATCACGGCCTCGCGACCGCGCGGGCGGCAACGATCGCCGGAGTGAGGGCCACGGTCTTCGTGCCCGAGACGGCTGAGCAGGCCAAGATCGAAAAGCTCCGTGCGTGGGGCGCCGAGGTCCGCGTCGAGGGCGCCATCTGGGACGCTACCAATCGTGCGGCCCTCGCGTTTGCCAAGGAGCGCAAGGCAGCCTATTTCCATCCCTTTGCCGATCCCCAGGTCGTGGCCGGTCAGGGCACGATCGGGCTCGAGCTCATCGAGGCTCTGCCGGAACTCGATGTCGCGCTGGTCGCGATCGGGGGCGGCGGATTGATCTCCGGCATTTCTGTTGCGCTCAAGGCGCTGAAACCTTCGATCTGTATTATAGGCATCGAGCCCACCGGTTCGCCGACGCTGCAAGCCTCTCTTGCCGCCGGCCATGTGGTCACCTTGCCGGCCGTCACCACCCGTATCGCCACAATGGCCTGCGGGAGAACAGACGAGCGCATCTTCGGCATCGTGCGCGAGCATGTCGACGAGATCGTCCTCGTCAAAGACGATGACATGCAGGCGGCTGCGCGCTGGCTGTGGTTCGAATTCGGCATCGCGGCCGACCTGAGCGGCGCGGCCGGCATCGCGGCCCTACGCTCGGGCAGGCTCCGTTTGCCGCCGCGCGCGAAGATCGCGACGCTTATCTGCGGTGCCGGCAGCAACGGCATCGGCGCGGACGGCCAATGAGATGACCGGCGAGCGGGCCCCGATGCTGGAAGCGTGCGGCCTCTCGAAGCGCTATGGCGAGACCGTGGCCCTGTCGAACGTCGATCTCGCCTTCCAGCCGGGCTCGGTCCACGCCATCCTGGGCGAGAACGGGTGCGGCAAGAGCACGCTGGTCAAATTGCTCTCCGGGATCGTCGCACCCTCGTCGGGGAGCATCCGGATGCTTGGCCGGCCGGTCACCGGCTCCAATCCGGCGCGCATCCAGAAACTCGGCCTGGCGACCGTTTTCCAGGAAGTGCTGCTCACCCCCGAACGCTCCGTGGCCGACAACATCGTGCTCGGCACCGGCTCGGCCTTCGGCTGGCGCGCCAGCCGCTTGGCGCGTCACGGCTTCGCCGCCGCGGCTCTCTCGCGGATCACCAGCCTGCCGATCGATCTCGATGCGCCCGCCGGATCGCTGTCGCTGGCGGTGGGCCAATTGGTCGTGCTGGCGCGGGCTCTGGTCCGCCGCCCGAAAATCCTCGTGCTCGACGAGGTCACCGCCGCGCTCGACCTCGGAGACCGTAACGCGGTGTTCGAGGTGATCGAGGACCACGCTCGGGCGGGAGGCCTGGTGCTGTTCATCTCGCACCGGATGGACGAGGTGATGCGTCTGGCCCATCGGGTCACCGTGCTGCGCAATGGGCAACTGGTCGATACGCTCGAAACCGCGTCGGTTTCTGCCGAGCGGCTGCTGCAATTGATGGCGCCCGCCACCGCCAGGGAGCTTGATCATGCCGTCTGAACCGGCCCTGCGTGTCGAAGGCGTGTCGCTTGGCCACAATCTGCCCGGGCTGGACGAACTCGTCCATGCGGGTGAGATCGTCGGTCTCGCCGGTCTAGACGGGCATGGCCAGGACGCCTTCCTCGAAACGCTTGCCGGCTTGCGAGCGCCGGTGGCCGGTCGCGTCCTTGTTCGTCATGCCAGCGCGGGCTATGTCGAAATTGACGATTTCCGCAACGCGACACGGCTCGGCATCGCCTATCTTGCCCGTGACCGCAGAGCCAACGGCATCTTTCCCTCGCTGTCGATCCTCGACAATTTCAGCATGGTGACGCTGGGGCGCGATCGTCGCTTCGGATTGATCAGCACGCGCGCCAGGCGTGAACGCTTCGAGCGCTTCCGCGAGCGGCTGTCGATCGTCTCGCCCGGCGGCAACAAACCGATCACGGCTCTTTCTGGCGGCAACCAGCAAAAGGTGCTGCTGGCGCGCTGGCTGGCTCGCGAACCCAGGATTCTCCTCCTTAACGACCCCACTCGCGGCGTCGATCAGCGGACCCGTGAAACGCTCTACCAGGCCTTCCGCGATCTCGCGCGGCAGGAGGGGATGGCGCTCGTCGTGTTGTCCTCGGAGCTCGAGGAAATCTTCCGCCTCTGCGATCGGCTTCTTGTGTTCCGCGAGCAGGGCCTCGTCGCTACCTTTTCAGGAGCCGATATGAACAGCAGCACAGTGATCGCGGCAATGTTCGGGCGCGTCGCATGACAGCCGCAGCGCCAATTGCTGGCAGAGCGCCCGCGCGATCCCATGGCATTGGAGCGCATCTCGCCGGTCGTCGCGAGTCGGCGCCGGCGCTGGTCATCCTTGTCGTTCTCCTCATCGTGGACCTCTGGCTGAACCGGGCCTGGATGCTGCCCGGCTCCTGGGGCACCGTCATCGGCCTCGCAGGTCCGACGATGGCGGCCGCCATCGCCTCGATGCCGGCGATCATGGCAGGGCGCGGCGGCATCGACGTCTCGATCGGTCCTTTGATGGGGTTCATCAACATCATCCTGGTCAAGGTGCTGGCGGGCGATCTGGGCATCGACCAACCCTGGGTGCTGGTGCCGGTCGCCCTTGCGATCGGCGCGCTCGTCGGGCTGTTTAACGGACTGCTCTCCGCGGTGCTGCGCATCCAGCCGATCGTGGCCACGCTCGGCACCTATCTGGTGCTCAGCGGCGTGACGCTGACCCTTCTGCCGGCGCCGGAGGGCGCAGCGCCCGCCTGGCTGAAGACCCTTGCCGGCCCCTACTCCATCGTCCCGCTCGCCGGCATGGCGGCAATCTGGCTGCTGGTAAAGCGCCTGACCGTCTATGATTGGCTGATGGCGTGCGGCAGTGATGACCGTGCCTGCTTCACCGCCGGCATCCCGGTAACCGGCGTGCGTTTGTTCGCCTACACGCTTGGCGGCCTTTTTGCCGGCGCCGGAGGGCTTTTGCTCAGCGCGCTGCTCGGCTCGGCCGACCCCAATGTCGGCCCCACCTTCACGCTGGTCGCCATCTCCGGCGTTGCGCTAGGCGGCGTCAGCCTTGCAGGAGGGCGCGGCGGCTTCGCGGCAGCGGGGGTGGGCGCGGCGGTGATCTTCCTGCTGCAGAGCACGCTCACCTATTTCAACGTCTCGAGCTTCCTGCTGCACACCCTCTACGGTGTCATCCTGGTCGCATCCGTGTCGCTGAACGCGCTGACCGGCCGCATCGCGGGAGGATCAAGATGAACGTCCCTCCTGGCCTCGGCGCCAACACGAGCCGTACCCTTGGCGCCATCGGCATGGCTCTGGTGCTGCTCGTCCTTGGTTCGCTGACGATCGAGGGCTTCGGCGCGCCGTTCGCCATCCGCTCGATGCTCGTCCTGGCGACATTCATAGCCGTGGCCTCCATCGGCCAGACACTCGTGGTCGTGCTTGGCGGCATAGACCTGTCGATCCCCTTCGTGATCGGCTTCGCCAACGTCGTTGCCGCCTCGCTTTATGGTGACGGGGTGGCGTTCTGGCTGGTCTGCATCATCGTAGCGCTGCTGTCGATGGCCATCGGAGCCCTCAACGGCACGCTGACCTCTTACCTCAGGATCCACCCTTTGATCGTAACGCTCGGCGTCGGCACAACGGTACAAGGGATCGTGCTGATGTGGACGGGCGGTCTACCCACCGGCTCAGCTCCTGCCTATCTGAGCGAGTTCGTGTCGATCGGTGGAACGATCGGCCCGCTGCCTGTGCCGTGGGTCGTGCCGTGCTTCGCGGTGCTGGCGGCCTTTGTCTATCTGATGCTCGTGCGCACGCCGTTCGGCCGCCAGATCTATGCGCTCGGCAGCAACCCGACGGCAGCGCCGCTGGCGCTGATCGACCCGCATCGGATCGTCATCGTCAGCTACGCGCTGAGCGCGCTGTTCGCTGCGCTCGCGGGCATTCTGCTGCTTGGCTTTACCGGCTCGGCCTATGGCGACGTAGGCCAACCTTACCTGTTCCAGACCATTGCCGCGGTCGTGATCGGCGGCACCGCCCTTGTCGGCGGGCGTGGCAGCCTGATCGGCACGATAGCCGGCTCGGCAGTTCTGATCGAGCTCAACACATTCCTGATCGGCCTCGGCCTCGCGCCTTCCACCGTGCAGGCGGCGCTGGGAATGGTCATTCTCGCATTGGTCTCAATCTACGGCCGCGAGGCCCATGTCCGTACGCTGATCTGACGCCACCGTACGGGCTGGCATAACACGCCGTTTAAGCCCGCCAATTGGGCCGGGTGGTTGACCCCGAGGCGGAAAATGTTTTCCTCCAGCACGTTCAGCGAGTCCAACGATGTTCTGGAATTGTCTATCTCTGCTATGAGCGGCTGCCACAGGATCGCACGCGTTAGCCCCTCCCCCTTGGTCTCAAGGCGATCGACAAAGTGCTTGATGTTTTCCTTGGCGATAAACCTGTCCACGTCCTACCGACAGCTCTGCTTGAGAGGCCGCCCACGCACAAGCCTGTATAGGTCGAACTGACAAGCTAGCGAAGCTGCCGGCGGGCAGATTGTGTCCATTCCCGCCAATGGGTGGGATAGACATCGACTTGCCGTCCTGTCTTGGCGTCCTGCCAACCAGAAGTCACACGACGACAAGGGAAAGCCAGCGCGTGCTCACCCTCATGGTTCGATGACAGCCAGCTCGAGCATGGAGAAATATGGGGCGCTTAGAATAGGATTGCACATAGCTCCGTAAATGCACGAGGGTTTCGACGCCGGATTTGATTTGCGTCAGTTTTTGGTGTCCGCATCTTTTCCCAAGTGTGTCTGCGTAGTCAATCTACGACGTTTATCGATCTCCCGGATATCTCGACGCCGCGTGGCAGGGAGCACGGCGCCGGACAAATAGCGAATGCCATCGCTCGGCTGGCGGGGCTGCTCAACGAAACCCGGCTGGACTGCGAATGCCATTCCAAGTTCGACGAGGCGTTGTCTCGCTTCGTCACGCAACAAATAGGGCTGGCGGCCCGCGAGCATCTGACCAACGCCCGCCTCCAACGCGCGCATATCCAGACCATTCTATTCTTCTTGCAGGACCTCGAAGAGATCGGAGGGGCGGAGCGGGCTAGCAGCGTTTACCTGGACTTCGCCCATCTCTTCGATGACCTCGCAGCAATTGCATAGCGCGGCGCGCATTCGATGCGGCAGCTCAGTCAGCTGGCCGCGCTTTCCTCGAGGACATCACGCGGGTAGCCCGCCAGTTCCAATGTCGGTCGACGCAAGCACAAGGCTTCATTCTCAAATGGCACCACATGGCGGCACCGTTCCTCTGGACCCGGCTCGGCATGCGCCCCCGCCAAGCCTCGAACGCTGCACCTTAGCCGCGGCGAAAGGTCGGGAGCCTGAGCGGTGGCGATTGCGGACTCATGGAGACCGGTAACTTCTCTGGGGTTATGCGGCTCGGAGTAGAGGCGGCTTTGGCTTGAACAACGATGGCACCTGAGGTTCTGGCAGCCGAAATTTTGCAGCCGATCGCGAAGCTCCATTCATTTCGGCGGTTCGAACCTGCATCAGCATGTGGCCACCATGGAGAGACCAGGGCATCTGCTGTTTCTTCACCATACGTTTGGCGACCATAGAATTGACCGCCGACTCGGCAAGGGTGGTGGCGACGCGAAGCCCAGCCCGGTAGCGCTTTCGGTAGTTGACGAACGCACCGCGGTTCGAACGGACATAGGTCAGGAGCTGCGCGCAGAGGCTGTGAAGCCGTGCGATCGAAAACCTGTCTTCTTCCTCCCAATCCTTCAGTCTCGCCAGGAGACGCTCCAAGTCGCGGATCGCTCGGTCCACGCGTCCGTGCCACAGACGCCACTTCACTGCTCTGATGTCGCTGTCGATGGACGGGAACGCGCCGGTGAGACCAGAGCGGGCTCGAACCATGTGATCCGCGATCTGCTGCATGGGCTGAATCTTCATAGCGATGTGGAACCAGTCGATGATGTGTGGTCGGCCTCGGCATTGCACGAGGTAGCCGTTTGAGGATCTCGGCGCCGTCGGAAATCACGGTCACATCGCCAAAGCCGCAATACCCCGCTTGCCGGAGGGCGTGAAGGGCGCGATCCCGTATCGCGTGTTGGCCGGTGTTGCTGGTGGTGAAATACCGGCCGCCCGCATCTCCCCGCCCACCACGACCGCAGCGGGCAATAACAATCTCGAAATTTCTTGCTGAGTTTGCATCGGCGCTGCGAACATGAGCGGTATCGATACTGACGACGAACTCTTTGCGTCGATCGCCAGGGAGCTGCATTTCGAGCTGGCGCTGCTCATCCATCTGCGTTCTCGCACACCACGATTCCTTGGTGATCTGATCGTCAAGCCGCTCGCCCACCTTGATCGTCCGCTTGCGCACGGTTGCATGCGTCTCGGTCCGCTCGATGGGCAGGAATTCCGCGAGCACGCTGGCCGCCTGTCGGTACGGGATCAAGCTTCCGAGCCGCGCCGTCAACTCCATCAGCTCGGGCGTCGCCCGATCCGGACAGATTTCCTTGAGCGGCGCGAACGCGGCATCCATCCCTGGATGGCAATCCCGGCACAACATCCAGCGGGGATTGCGAACCTCCACCGTGCCGAACACCGTTCGAATTCGACGCGGCGTATGGTCTTTGACTGGCCGAAAGTTGTGGCAATCCGGACAGACCCGTCGAAAGAGTGTGTAAGCTTCCGCCTCTTCGTTCACGACTGCGCTCTGCAGGGCGACCATGATCTTCTTGCCATCGTCGATCGACAGGCCGAGGTCTCCGTCACGCAGACGCTTATCGCTTTTGTCGATCCGGACCTCTCGGCGACAGATGTTGCCGAATTCGTTCGTCCCTTCGATCGAAATCGTCCACTCAATTGCCATCACTACCTCCGCAACCAAAGAGATGGTGATGGACCGGTTGGCGCTAACAAATCGTGCCGCGCTCACCCCAGAAAAGTTACCGGTCTCTGGTGCGACGGACGCGAGAGTTGAAACCTTCGGCCGAATTGACGTGGACGGCGTCACGAACTTACTCGCCGCTGGAATGCTTCACGGTCTCGTGCTCGGCGAAGCTCTCGCCAATGGACATGAACGTCTTCCACTCGTCACTCATTAGACGGGCATGGGGTTCGATTTGCGTTTCGACAGCACGCTCCGCAGCGCGCAATGACAGGCCGATCACGACTGCGGCGCGTGCGTCGCCGGCTGGCGTGCCGGGTGCGACGTCATTTGGGCGCTGCACCATTGTCAGAACCGACGTTTTCTCCGTGTTCGCCTGACCTTTGCGGCCTCGCCCGGGAGGCAGGTCGTCCGGATGTTTCCGGGGCTTTCCACCAAGATGGAAATGGTCGATCTCCACTGTGCCGTCGAGCATGTGCGCCCGCGCCATCATCAGGCGCAAAGCATGTCCCATCCGCCAGGCCGTCGGTTGACTCACTCCAAGGCTCTCGTCGAGCCGAACCGAGGACAGACCCTTGTCCGATTGCAGGATCAGCCACATTGCCTTCAGCCAGACACGCAAGGGAAGCTTCGTGGAGTGCAGCGGCGTGTGCGTTGTAACCGTGAACTGGAACCGGCAATCGCCGCTGGAGCATTGATATAGTCCCGGTCGGGCCCGCCGTTTGCCCATGTCACGACCGGCTATCGCGATTGAGCGCTTGTACCCGCAAGAGGGGCAGACCCGACCATCCCGCCACACCATGCCTTCCAACAATTTCCGACAATGTTCCTCATCGCGGAAAGCCACGACCATCTCTTCGATTGTTCGGATCCTGGAAAGCATCCCGGTCATGGTCTCATGCATTCAGGCCTCCTTCGAACAAGGCAAAGAATCGCATGCAAAAGCCACCATTTCAAGAGAATTACTGTCTTTAGTTGATAAAGGCTTCGTACGCTAAGGTCGAACAGAGCATAAACATCAGGCGCTTCAGATTAAAGTCCAACACCTGCTTTACTTCGTTGAGCCAAGCTACGCCGTCACTGCCCACGCCAAGGCCAAGCCGATCCTCTTCTTTCATCGTGATGAACGCCGATCGCGGCATGAGGTGCTCGTCGATCGGGCGGAATGATCGGCTACCCTCTACCCAGATATCCGCAGAGCGAAGCCGCTCGCGCAATGCGGCGAGCGTGGCTATTTCATAGAGCCGGCGATCGGGCTTCTGCTGCCCAAAGATCAGTTTGCGATCGGTCGGACTGAGATGGCTGGTTGGGACACGCTCGGGTACCCAAGATACGCCAAACTGAGACATCGTTGGCGGAGACACCCTGGCCCACGCTTACCGTGGTCTTGGCAGTGACTGATTGCCAGATGAGGTAGTTGGACGGTGACTCCGCTTCGGGGACGACACCCTTGTCGCCGTCGCGCCAATAGCCAGAGCGACAAGACAAGCCGTGGGAAGTGCTGGGTGCTCTCGAGTGTAAGCAAAAAAAGCCCGCCTTCTCGCCGAAGATCGACACGACCGGATATGCAATCCCGCGGCCGGCCCGTGGTGGCGCATCTTCTCCGAAACAAAGGAAAACAAGAAACCCGTTAGCTTCTGGAACATTCAGGGGAACCCGATGTTCGGTAGCAGCGACGCATCCTCCCGAGCGTTCCAAGGCGTCGCGTGGATGCGGGAGCCGACACCGCGCCCTGTAAATCAGGGTGCGTTCGCATCGATTTTATCTCACCGTTCCCATCAGGCAGAAGCTTCAACGCGCCGCTCTTGGCTTCGATGCGATGTACGCTCTCAGGACGATATGCTAATGGCGGGTTGTTCGCGCCCCAAGAAAACTATCGGCCGCGTTCGGACGAATCTCTGTCTTGCAGCGGATTGATGAAACGCCAGAAGCGGGAAGCGTAGCCTTTCCAACCGTCCGACTTGCGCTTCCGATAATCCTCACGTCGCCGCGACGGCCTGTCCGGCCTGGGAGAATCGACGGCGCTCTTCAGGAACCGCTCGGCCTCATCAGACCATCCTGTGGCCTCGCCATCGTTGTCGCGAATTGACTGACGGTACGCCGCGCGCAATCCGTCGAGGTCGTAGATTGATACCTCATCGCTGATATCGTCTTTTCGCCGCATCAGGAGCCCCTGTCAGCAGAGTCCGCGATTTATCCTAGGGCCACGCAAGTTAAACACGAACGGGCGATCGCTGCCCATTTCTGGGCATAATCCGAAGTGGTTACCTATCCCTTGACAACCAAAAGCCCATCGTACGTAGGGACCCTAAGCGACGGGCTTTCCCAAATTGGCTACACCCCGGACGATTTGGTTGCTCGCGAATTGGTGCCACTGCTGCTCTGCTGACGGACGTATTGCCGATCGGCTAGGCCGTGAACGCGTAGACGATCAGGAACGATGCGATGCGTGTCGCCGAACGTCTCGAAGCCGAGCTCGGCCCCGAGCAGACCACTTTCGCGAGCGGATGCCAGGCCGAATGGAACAAGATGTGGATCCCCGGACCGCCAGTTACGATCGGATCGACGGCGGCTATGTGCGCAGTTGGACCGACAGGCCGACGAATTTCGAGGTGATTGTCGGCAAGTCTGTGCCCGAGGACAGGCCTGTGCCGCGATTTGGCTTTGTAGCCGGACACGAAAAGCCGAAGCGCCATGCGACCAGACGCAGGCACCGATCGACAGTCGGGGAAGCCGGGCATTAAACGTCAACTTGCAGGCAACGTTTCTGAAGCCAATTTCGTCCCAAGAGTCGGTCGGCAACGACGCACGCGAAAAGATTGACCCGGCGCGAAGGATTGGTAAATTCTACATCATGGGAAGGGTCATTAGTATCGTTGAGGGCGATGTTGCGTTAGAGCAGATACCGGCGCTGATCGAGGCCTATAAGAACCTGATCGACAGCGGGTTGCCTCCTTCGATTGTGCAAAGCTTCCTGGTACAGCGATCACATGATCATGTGGCGATCATCACGGTTTGGCGGACGCGTGAGGACCTACAAGCCATGATCGACAGCGGCGGCGAACCGGTGGCCCGCCGACTGATCCGGGAAGCCGGTGGGCAACCGCAAGCCAATTTTCATGACGTTTTGATAGCGGGCTAGGTCGGAGAGGCTTTATTGTCAGCAGGAAGTGAGCAGGCCGGCGCGGCAGCGCTTTCTGTAGTGGTGATTGTGCAGCGGGATCTTCGGCTGGAGAAATAAATGCCGCTGGCCATAGATTCTGGCTCGAGGAAGACAGCCCCGGCACAACAGGCCCGTTCAGCGGCATTTGACGACCTGACCCGTTGTCGGAATGAATTCCCTCGCTGGATGGCTGTAACGAAGCGGACGGCCGGGTGTCCCTGCTCGACACCGATAGTGCTGCCGCCCTCTGGCCCATCTGGCGTCTCACGGCGAAGTTTGGGATTGTCAATGCCCGTTCCCAGTGTCAATCTTGCCCCGCAGAGCCGGTCATCCGGTGGATGTCGGTTATTCGGAAGCAAAATCTGAAGAGGCTTTCGTCATGGGTACCGATAGCCCAGCCAGCACGAGCGCGGAGATTGCGAGTCTGGTGCTGTCCGGCGAGGTGCTGCATCCCGGTGCACCGGGGTATGACCTGGCGCGCAGAATTCATAACGGGCTGATCGACAAGTATCCGAAGCTAATTGCGCGCAGCGCGGGAACAGCAGATGTCGTCGATGCTGTGAACTACGGGCGCGATCAGGGGCTGGAGATTGCGATACGGGGCGGGGGCCACAATGTGGCAGGCCGCTCCACTGTTGAAGGCGGATTGATGATTGATCTGTCGGCGATGCGAGGCGTTTATGTTGACGCCAGGGCGTGTGTCGCCCATGTGCAGGGGGGCGCTACGTGGGCCCTCGTCAATCGCGAAACCCAAATTCATGGTTTGGCGGTGACCGGCGGGGTGATCTCGTCTACCGGCGTCGCCGGGCTCACGCTCGGCGGTGGTATCGGCTGGCTTATGTCGAAGTATGGGCTGGCGCTCGACAATCTCGTTAGCGCCGAACTCGTGACGGCGCAGGGGAAGGTGGTGCGGGCGAACGCCGAACAGTATGCCGATCTGTTCTGGGCGATCCGTGGCGGAGGTGGCAATTTCGGTGTCGCGACCTCATTCGAGTTCAAGCTGCATCCGGTCGGACCGATGGTGACCGGGGGGTTGGTGGCGCACCCCTTCCCGAAGGCACAGGAAATGTTGCGCTTCTTTCGCGACCGCACCCAAAGTCTCCCCGATGAGATGACGCTGGTGGCGGCGCTGACCCACGCGCCGGATGGTTCCGGGATGCCGATCTCGGCCATTGCCGCCGCGCATTTTGGCAGTCTCGCGGAAGGCGCGGCAGCAGTGAAACCGATCAAGGACTTCGGGCCACCGATCATGGACGTCTTAGGGCCGATTCCCTATACCGCGCTCAACGGCATGCTCGATGCTGGTTATCCTCGCGGTGCGCTCAACTATTGGAAGTCGGCTTTCCTGAAGGAGTTGAGCGATGGCGCCATCGACACGATGGTGGCGTGCTTCGCCCGTTGCCCAACACCTATGAGTGGCCTTCTCCTCGAACATTTCCACGGCGCCGTGACCCGCATCGCACCAACGGCAACCGCATTTCCGCATCGCCAGGTGGGCTATAATCTGCTGGTTCTTGCGCAGTGGATGGACCCCGCGCAGACGTCGGCTTGCATTGCCTGGTGCAAGGAAACCTATGAAACGCTCCGCCCGTTCATGGCCGACAGCCGGTATGTCAACTATTTGGGCGACGATGAGATGCAGGATCAGGCCATGGCGGCCGCTTATGGGCCGAACCAGGCGCGGCTCCGCCAGATCAAGGCGAAGTATGATCCGGATAATTTGTTTCACCTTAACCAGAATATCAGGCCGGGGTGAAGAACTGCCAGGATCGAACGCGGCGAAGTTATCGTCGGGATTCATGTGTGCACTGGTCTGACCCTATGATTTGTCGGTCCGGCGTCCCTCTAATGATTAACTACGAAAAAAAAATCCTCGGCAACCGGCTCCTTTTATGCGTTCGGCTGCTTCTGCCGTTCGAGTGCGACGTCGGTGAGATTTGTCCAGAACAATAGTATGAAAGTCTCAGTGTGCAGGAGTCCGAGTTCGACATTTGACACTCTAGAGAACGGGGCATGCCCTCCGCTTTTTCCCGTCGTCGATTGACTGCAATCAAGAAGCAGTAGAGCCATGCGTCCATGGAACATGATGAAGGGTCTGAGTACAGTCAATCTAACGCGGGCCCACTCCAAGGCTACCCGTCACGTTTGAAAGGCTTCGCTTTAGCTCGGCAATCCTTGTCGAGTGGCCAGCGAATTGCAGATCAGCACGAGCTTGCCCTTGACCCCTCCCTGACCGAGCAGCTCCTGGGCGCGACGAGCCTCAATCAATGGCATCCGCTCGGCGACCATTGGTTTGATCTTCCCGTCGCGAAGCAGCTCGAGCAAGGCGCCGAGATCTTCGCGGAACCAAGCGAGCTTCCACCGTTTCAGATATTGTATGCTGTAGGGGAGTATGCGTCGTCGGCCTGGTGAAACGAAAGCGCGGACCGCGTACCACGCAGGTCGCAATATCCCGCGAAGACGGTAACGCAAGCCCCCTGCCAGTTGGCCTTTCTGCAGAAATGAGGTGAAGCCATAGGCTATGACGCGGCCACCAGGCCTCAGAGTTCGAAACGAACGCCAGACATTGGTCTCGCCGACCCCATCGAAGACGACATCCACGCCGTCGTTTGTCAGGCGATGTATCTCTTTGACGAAATCGGTTCGCTCGTAGTCGATCGGCGTGGCCCCGAGATCGGATACGATCTGATGAGTTGCAAGAGATGCGGTCCCATACATCTCAAGACCTGCCAGGCGCCCAAGTTGCAGCAGAGCCGTGCCGACTCCGCCGGCCGCGCCATGGATGAGGACCCGTTGACCCGGTGAGGCATGCCCAAGGCGATGCATCATCTGATAGGCCGTAACGTAGTTCAGCACGAGGCTGACTGCCTCGGCGGGATCAACACCGGTTGGAACCGGAGTGAGTTCATCTCCCGGCAGACAGATGAACTGAGCGTAACCACCATGAATGGGGAGCGCCGCAACCATTTTACCAACCATCGCATGGGAGGCTCCTTCTCCGGCCTCATCCACGACGCCAACAATGTCCCATCCTGGCGTGAATGGCAGGGTCGTTTTTTCCGGATGAATCCCCTCCCGCATCAGTAGCTCTGCGAAGGAGACGCCGGCGGCGATTGTTTGCACCCGCAGCTCACCCGACGCCGGATGGGGCGCGTCTTCCTCCACGATCTCCAGAACTTCAGGTCCGCCATGGTGGCGAACAACGACGCGTAGAGACTTCATGAGGCTCGGTCCAGATCGAACTCCTCCACTGAGGAAAACTCAGACGAACGGTACCGCGCGCTGGTGTGAAGCGACTTGTTCCAGATCAACCCCACGAAACAATTGCCCACCACCCCACTCCCATTTGAGCAGAAAGGCATTGGGACGCAGCCGCGACAGTGGCTGGAATGGACTCACACCAGCTCCCATTTGGCATGAGCGGAAACGAGTGACCGGTCAGGGTGGGCTTTCCATGCTGCATGGTGGCTAATCAAACCACGCCTTCAAATCGTTCCACGAAACCTCCGCTGGGACCAAAGAGGCCAGCGGACGAAGCTTTCGTCACTTTTGCTTTCCGCGTGACCTGAAACCCCGCCGACGTCGCCGCCGCCAATGATGCCGATCGCCGAACGACGACTTTTCGCGCGAATATCGATAACATGAGGAGTCGCTAATGTGGGCGCCATGGCCTACAAACAGCAATCGCTCAAACGTCACGATGGAGGACGAGATGGCTTATGGGATAGTTCACCACTTTCCGGGTGGGACAAAGTCACAGTACGAGGCCTCGATCGCCGCTGTGCATCCAGCAGGCGGTGCTCTGCCAAAGGGTCAGACCTTCCATGCGGCTGGACCGTCCTCGGGGGGGTGGACAATCGTTGCCATCCACGACTCCAAGGAGAGTTGGGAGAAGTTCCGCGATGGAATCCTGATGCCCACGATGAGCAAGGGCATTAAGGGCGGCTTCACCTCGCCACCCCAAGAGACAGCGTTCGAAGTCCAGAACATTCATGGCGGAACCTAGGCAACTGAATATGGCCATCGTCGTTAAAAGCAGGGCTGAGTAATAGATCGCGGCGGGGAAAGGCCCGGAAGCCGAAGCTCCGGGCCGGGTCGGAAAGTCAGCCCCTGCCAATGCCGCGTCCGTCACCTGCACACAACAACGGCTTGCACGTTTGAGAACGACAAGCGGTGTATTCACCCTTCGTTGTTACATTACGCATGCTGACGTTAGCCATGCGGACACAGTTTGCGGGTAGGCTCCGGTAGGTTGCACAACGCTGGGCTATTAGTTTCCCAGCTGTCTGTCGGCTGGGAAAAATACAACGTTGTGGTCGCGCTTGCGGATTTCCATCTCGCGGTAAATCAGAATGGTCATGGTCATCTCGGCGCTCCCGGCGAGTGACTTTCCTGGCATAGTCTCCAAGAAGGCTCTGAGCGTTTCGTCATCCATCGTAGAGAGATGCGCTTTGATGGCTTCGATTCCATCGCCAAGCCCCACAAGCAACCTTGCCGCAATCTGCATCATCTGCCCCACCAGTACCCCCCGGGGCGTCATACCCCAATTTCAAAACCGCCAGAATGATCTTCAAGTGACCGGCGTGTCAGAACCGTTCTTATTTCGCTTGGCCTTGTGGGCGACGCGCAGCGGGTTTGGTGTTCAGACCAGCCCTGTCATATGCATCAAATGAACAATCTTGATGCCTATCGCTTGCACAAGTTCACCGCCGTTGGCGGCCAAATCCCAGCCAAAGTATGCAGCCCAGCAAAAAAGCACCATGGCAAAACGCATTAGAGAATTCTAATGCGCCTCGCTTTACGGATCGTTACTAGGGCGCGCAAAGGCACAGATCACGCTGATCAATCGACGATAACACTTTAACCATTAACCTGGCGGCCGTGTGAATGGGCTGTCATCCATTCTGCCTATGCCCGCTGTCTGCCCGCAAACGGACAGCGTGCATTTTCATAAGCGCTTCCGCTTTTCCAGTTCTCGATATACGAGGACCAGCGCCACCATTTCCGCGCTCCCTGCCGGCGCGTTCCTTGGCAACCGCTTTTCAAGTGCGGCAAGGTTGACTTCATCCAGCTGGGAGAGGTGGTCCTGGATCGCCTCTATGGCATCGTGGAGCTTCGCTATTAGCTCGACCGCTACGACTTGCATCTGCGCCTCCCATTGAAGGGGACCAGCGAGCATACGCCCGCTACACGCTTAATATATATTAGTTTTGCTTAATCGGGCGGTCCGGCGTTAGAGCACCCGTCGTCGCCGTCGTGAACTGCGCTGTATATCCGGCCAGGATCGTCGGCAAGACGCACTTGGCGATCGCGCTTGGGCGAGAGGCGCCCGGCGGGCCAAGCAGCAGCACGTTCTGCCTGTTGGCGATCCAACGGGAAGCGGCCAGGTCGCGGATCTGC
Source organism: Mesorhizobium sp. WSM4976 (assembly GCF_029625685.1). Classification (NCBI taxonomy): domain Bacteria; kingdom Pseudomonadati; phylum Pseudomonadota; class Alphaproteobacteria; order Hyphomicrobiales; family Phyllobacteriaceae; genus Mesorhizobium; species Mesorhizobium sp. WSM4976. The sequence continues at coordinate 307,797 of NZ_JARTVT010000002.1, read as the reverse complement.
TTGTGCCTCGAAGTCGAAGCCCCCAAGCTCCTTCACGAGCCGGGAAGTATGCGAGCTTCAGCGCCATCTCGATGCGGCGGCGATCGGAACCTGTTGTCAACGACAACGGGACAGAAGAGACGTCTAGAGCGGCTTACCGCCGGGCGTGAAGGGTAACTTTCGTCGCGAAACAGCCGATTCACCATTCCTTCACGATATTAGCGCGCAGCGGACCAAAGGCTCATGTGAGGTTGGGTACTCGGTCCCAATTGAGCGGTTGAGCTTACGCTTCTAGATTGCGCACGCGGGGAGGAAACGGTTGCCACGACTCAACCCCCGCATTGGCCGGTGCAGCGCGACCCCCAAGAATAACCCAGCGCGCGCCGGCCAGCCCGCTAGTCACCATTCCTTCACGATATAAGCGCCCGCTGATTCAAGCACATTTTGCGGAACAGATTGCGATCTCGCCAGTTCAGGAGTTCGGGTAGGTACGGCGCGACTACCCCCGCGCCTGTCGCCTCAGTACCCGCTACTGCGCGCCGCCCTCCCTCCCAGCGGCGGGCTTCTTTCGTTCGCCGGCCTTAGACGCCAATTTCCACCTCGGCGTCCTGCGAATCTGAAGTAAGCTCCGGCATGATATCGCCGGCCAGAAGCTTCTCCTTCGACAGCAGCCCCGCGTCCTCGAGCGCCTCGAAATCCGGCAGCTGGCGCAACGTGTCGAGCCCGAACTGCGACAGGAAATTCTTCGTCGTCACATAGGTGTAGGGAGCGCCCGGCTGCGGACTGCGCGGTCCCGAGGCGATCAGGTCCTGCGCGCGCAACACGCCAATCAGATCGCGCGACACCTCCTTGCCGAAGAAGGAAGACAGCCGCGGGTAATCGGCTGGAAATAGGCAATGCACATGAGGACGAGCGCCTCCGACTCCGACAGTTCTTTTGTCCCCTGCCCCGCAGGGGTGCCGAAAGCGGCGTGGATGGCGTCGCCAAAGAGTTTCTTGGTCCGGTGCTGCCAACCGCCGGCGACGGAAACCAACTCGTAGGGGCGGCCGGCGAGCTCGGCGCGGATGTCGTCGATGACCAGGTCGAGATTGCAGTTTTTTCCCACCACCCGCGCCAGCACCTCGCGCGGCACAGGCTTGCTGGCCGCAAAGATCACCGCTTCGACGCGGCCCATCCATTCGCGCCAGCGCAGTTCTGGCGGCAGACGTTCCAGCTCGGTGTCCAGCAACGCCGGCTGCTCGTTTATCTTGCGCCGAACGGAGGCTTGGCTCATCGCTACAGCCCAAACAGCCGGAAGGTGGTGCGCCCGGAGAGCTCGCGCACGGCCTCGAGCTGCTGGAGGCGCTCGAACAGGCGGCGCGCCGCAAAGCGAGACAGGTTCTTTGTCACGAGCGATCCGGCCACGGCATCTTCATTCAGGAGCAAAACGATCACGTCGCCGGCGCCCTTTCAATGATAACCTCGCCAGCGACTCCAACCGTTCCTTGAGTCCCTCCTTCAGCCGCTCGAGGCGCTTGCGCGAGCCTCGCAATAGGCGCCAACCTCGCAGACGCTGCAGCGGCAGATAGCTACCGGGGTTGTACCCAAGACCTCATGAGAAGATCTCGCGCCGGTCGGAGCCACGCGCTCTAACGAATGGCGAGGCACTTGACGCGACTGCAGACGGGGGCATGCTCGGCGCGCGCGGCCTGCTACTCGACCCCGACGGAGTTACATCATGCAGTGGTCCTACCCGATCCTCCATGTCGGCGGCACCGAGATCCGCATCCACCTGACCTTCCTGCTGCTGCTCGCCTGGATCGGCATCGCCTATTTCCAGGAGGGTGGAACGTCGGCTGCGATCGAGGGCGTCGGCTTCATCGGCGCCGTGTTCGCCTGCGTGCTGTTGCATGAGCTCGGCCATGCCGCTGCCGCTAGTCGCTACGGCATCCGAACTCCAAAGATCACGCTCTTGCCGATCGGCGGCGTCGCGGAGTTGGAGCGCCTACCCGAGAAGCCGTCGGAAGAGATCGTCGTGGCGCTCGCCGGCCCGCTGGTCAATGTCGCCATTGCCGCTTTCCTCATAGTCGCGCTCGGGACCACCGTCGGTATCAACGCGCTGACGTCTATGGATAACCCGCATGCTGCGTTCTTGGCTCGCCTGGCCGCCGTCAATATCTGGCTGGTTCTGTTCAACCTCATTCCTGCCTTTCCGATGGACGGCGGGCGCGTGCTGCGCGCCTTGCTCGCCACGCGCTACAACCGCGTGCGCGCGACGGAGATTGCAGGGACCGTCGGTCAGTTCGCCGCCTTCGCCTTCGGCTTCATCGGTCTTGTCGCCGGCAACGTGCTGCTGATATTCGTTGCGATCTTCGTCTACCTCGCCGCCACTGCCGAAACGCAAGCGATGGGGCTCGAGGCAGCGGCGCGTGCCGTCAACGTCCGCGACGTCATGATCAGCCGGTTCGAAAGCCTGTCGGCTACCGCGACCCTCGACGAGGCGGCACAGGCCCTGTTGCGCACGACACAACACGAGTTCCCGATCGTCGACGGTGACGGCAAGCTGCGCGGCGTGCTGACGCGTGAGGGGCTGGTCGCCGGCCTGCAGCAGCGCGGCGGTCAGGCTCCCGTGATCGAGGCAATGGCCGCAAGTATCCCGGTGGTGCGCGACGATGAGAAGCTCATCAAGGCGCTCGAACCCCTGAAGAAGGGAACTGCACCTGCCGTCGGCGTTGTGGATGCCAAGGGCCGTTTGGTCGGTTATGTCACCATCGAAAACGTCGGCGAGCTCATGCTGCTGCGCAGCGCCGTTGCAAGCTGACAGATCTCGGTCGGGCCGCGGCCCATGGATATAGAGCGCGTGAGATGCGCTTGCGCGAAATGGTGCAGACTGAAGGGCGGGAAGCGCGCTTAAAAATCGGGCAGCCCGTTAGCGCCTCCCGGTCGAGCGTGAGAAATTGAACGGCGCTCCATACAGGCCCGACAGGTTCGGCGCGCCCTTGAGCTCTAGCCGAGACGATGCGGCTTCCCGGCCTGCGCCATACCCGAGGCGCCGGCGGAACTTGCCAATCCGGTGGAGTTGCCGGAGTGCGAGGCGGGGCAGACGACAGCGCCGGGTTCCCCATAAACCGGCCCTGTGCAAGTCGCGGGATGCTGATCACCAGCGCGCGAACGGCGCGCGTTTCAAGCAACGATCGCTCTGCATCGAAAACTTTAGGAATACGAACTTTTGAGCCCTGTCGGCGGCCGAGCACTGCGTAGGGAGGCGCATGGCGCCCGACCCCTCGTCAAGGCCTGACTCGCTCGGCATTTCTTGGCCTTGCTGTTTCCCGCAGCGGCTCTATGCGAAAAGCGAAGCTAGCATGTGGCGGCTGGGTTCTGATGAGAGCAGTTCTTGGGCACAAGCGGTGACTTGTGGCCAGGCGGCCAGCCCATCAGCGAACGACGCGCTGGATTTTAACCCGGGATCGACGTATAGTCTGGTCCTGAATCTCCGGAGGGACAGCCATGAATGCCGTGCCTCAATGGCGGCTCGCAGGCGACTGGTTCGACATCTGCAGCTGCGACATCCCTTGCCCTTGCGAGTTCGCACAACGGCCAACGGGTAATCACTGCCAAGGCGTGCTCGCCTGGCATGTGCGCGAGGGTCAATATGGCGACGTGAAACTCGACGGCCTGACGCTCGTGGCACTCGGCGAGTTTGAAGGCAATCTCTGGGCTGGCGAAGCAAAGGCCGCGATGGGCATGTATCTCGACGAAAGGGCGAACGAGCGGCAGCGCGAAGCCCTGCAGACGATCTTCGGCGGCCACGCCGGCGGCTGGCCGGCGGGCTTTGCCGCCAATGTCGGCGAGATGCGTGGCATCGAGTTCGTTCCGATCACTTTCGAGGTGGCGGGCGACCTCTCCACCTGGCGGATCGATATTCCTGGCCTTGTCGTCGGACACGCGGAAGCGCTTTCCGGACCCACCACGCCGCCCGGCAAGCGGGTGCAGACGATCAACCCGCCAGGCTCGGAGGTCGGCCCGGGCCAGGTTGCCACCTGGGGGCGTTCTGTCGAGGTGAGCACCAAAGGCTTCGGACTCGATTGGACTGGAACGGCCCGCTCGAGCAAGCACATTCCGTTCGACTGGACCGGCCCGAACTAGGGCATCACAATGGCTGACGCGTTGCTCAGGACATCGCGGCGGTTCACCCGAAATCTGCGCGGCATCCCGCTCGGTCTACTCGCATCGCTCGCTGTGCTAACAGCGGCGGCATGGGCGCTCACCCTCTACCAGACGTTCAGCATGGACATGCCCATGGGCATTGCCGTGCGCGGCGGCATGGAGGGTATGGAAGGCATGGCCGGCATGGCGATGGCCGGAATTGCCGCCGACGGCTGGTCAGTTGCCGGCGCCGCCGCTTTTCTCGCTGTGTGGACGGTAATGATGGCGGCCATGATGCTGCCAGCTGCGGCGCCAATGATTTTTATGTTCGCGGCGGCGCAGGCGAGGCGCGAACAGCACGTGGCCATCCCGACATGGATCTTCGTCGCGGGCTATCTGCTCATCTGGGCGGCGGTGGGCCTTGTCGTATATGTCCTGGTCCAGCTCGCTAGCGACTTTGCAACGAGCCTCGATCCACCCCAGCGTTCGAAATGGGCACCGCTCGCGCTCGGTGCCACGCTTGGCGTCGCGGGGCTCTACCAATTCACGACCTTCAAGCACATTTGCCTTAGCCATTGCCGTTCGCCGCTTGCTTTCGTTGCGCAGCACTGGCGCGACGGTCGTCTTGGCGCGCTCAAGATGGGGCTGCGCCACGGCCTCTATTGCTTTGGCTGCTGCTGGGCGCTGTTTGCCGTGCTGGTTGCGGCCGGCGTCATGAGCGTTGCCTGGATGCTGCTTCTGACGCTGGTCGTCTTCGTCGAGAAGCTGCTACCGCGTGGCCGGCGCTTCGAAGGTAGTCTGGGCGTTGCGCTAGTGGCTCTGGGCATCGTTGTATCGCTCGGGGCGATTGAGATGCCTTGGATGAGCGGTCAGGGGGCTTTGATTGCAAATTTTCGTCGGTAACAGGCTTCGAGATCGCTACTGATCAATTTTAACATATAATTTTCGGACAGCCGATGGTGACCGATGCCAGACCCCACGTCCGACACTCTCGATCGCATTCATGATAGAATCGCCAAGGCAGCGCCCTCGGGTGTGTGGTCACGCGCCAGGCGGCGCAGCTTCCACCCTTGACTGAGCGGGAGAAGGCCTGATCGACCGCAGCGCGCCCCGCCACATCGAGGAAGTCGCTGGGCGTGAAGAGACCACCACGCCCGCCGGCGCGGTATCCATCGGGAGACAAAAAGACCACGCCTTGCGAACCGCGAGGTCAGTTTGTGCTGAAAGGCTTTGTAGCCGCTCCAAGATATCCAGTCTTGCCAAGGCACGGATCGAACACCGGGATCAATGCCAACAACATCGCAGCTTGGGGTCGGAACAAGATGGGGTGGTTGCCGTCCTCCCCCACCCGGCATCGCAATGTGCCAAGATGATGTGGTGTAGGCCACAGGACGGAGAAGACGGCAAGATGAAGGATACGATGATCGGGGTGGACCTGGCAAAGAGTGTTTTCCAGGTGCACGGGGCGTCGGAGACAGGCGAGGTGAAATTCCGCAGGAAGTTGTCGCGAGGTCAGTTCTTGCGGTTCATGTCGGAACAGCCGCCAGCACTTGTGATCATGGAGGCCTGCGGCAGTGCACATTACTGGGCGCGCGAGTTGGTCAACATAGGTCATGAGGTCAAGCTGATCGCGCCACAATACGTGCGCCCGTTCGTGAAGCGCCAGAAGAACGACGCTGCCGATGCCGAGGCAATTGTCATAGCGGCCCGCCAGCCCGAGATGCGCTTCGTTGCGCCCAAGACGTCGGATCAGCAAGCGCGGGCAGTTCTGTTCCGGGCACGCGAGCGTACCGTTCGCCAGCGAACGGAACTGGTGAACGCTCCGCGCTGTTCTCTACGAATATGGCCAGATCATTCCGCAGGGTATTGGCCACATTAAGCGCATTGAGGCTATTGTCGGGAATGCTGAGGTCGACCTGCCCGAGCTTGTGAGGGAAGAGTGCTATGACCTTCTTGCTCAGATCGGCGAGAAGACGGCCCGGATCGACGAAAAGGCCAAGAAGCTCGCGGAACTATCCCGCCAAAGCGGAGTCGCACGGCGGCTTCAGACCATGCCGGGTGTCGGGCCGCTGATTGCCCTAGCCGTCGAGGCTTTCGCACCAGCGATGGAGAGCTTCCGATGCGGACGGGATTTTGCCGCTTGGCTCGGCCTCGTCCCCCGCCAATTCTCGTCAGGCGGAAAGGAACGGCTCGGTCGTGTGTCGAAGGCCGGGCAGGCCGACATCCGCAGGCTACTGATCATCGGCGCAATGACCCGTGTTAGGTGGGCGAGCCACAAACCGCCTGTGCAGGGATCGTGGCTTTCGCGGATGCTCGCGAAGAAGCCGAGAATGCTGGTGGCGATCGCACTGGCGAACAAGATGGCCCGGAAAATATGGGCCATGCTGACGAAGCAGGAAGATTATCGAGACCCGGCTCTGGCTGTGGCGGCGTGACAAGCAACCGACCGCGGACAACCAGGACCGGCAAGGAGGTGTGAGAAGTCGATGACCTGAATGGGCGCATGATCGAACCGATCCGGAAAGGGAAAACCAGTACTGCTCTTGGGGCCCAGAGCTCGGGAACAAGATTTGGACCCGCTCCGCAGATCACCATACCGGCCAGCGGCTCCTGAAAGTGCCGCAAGTAAAGGCCTGACAGAAGACCGCACTCGATCACACGTCAAAAAGTCAGAAACTACTTGCGCAATGGACGGCAACCACAGAAGAGCAGTTCGAAATCGTACGCTAAGGTCGAACGGAGCAGGAACGTTATGCGGCACGCCGTAGCCCAGCCGGGAGGCGGAGCGACCTGAAGCCTTCCGGAAGATGTTGCTCGCTGTCCCAGGTGTAGATGCCCGTCAGGTTGATATGCTCCCAACTCAGCGGCGAGACAGGCTTCAACAGCGGATCTGGAACGTTCCTTCCCGCTCGCTTGAGCTGTGTGACCGCGCGGTCGAGATAGACCGTATTCCAGTGTACGATTGCACTGACGACGAGGTTGAGGCCAGAGGCTCGGAATGCCTGGCTTTCGAACGATCGGTCCCGGATCTCACCGCGCTCATGGAAGAAGACCGCGCGTTTGAGTTTGTGCGCAGCCTCGCCCTTGTTGAGGCCGGCCTGGCAACGCCGGCGTAGCGCGGGACTTGAGTACCATTCGATCATGAAGAGCGAGCGCTCGATCCGGCCGAGTTCGCGCAGCGCCCTTGCGAGTTGGCTCTGCTTCGGAGATGCCGAGAGCTTCTTCAGGATCGTGGACGGCACCACGGATCGGGTCGTGATCGACGCCGCCAGATGGAGCAGATCATCCCAGTGGTCGAGGATCAGGGTGGTGTTGATGGGCGCCCCGATGTGGTTTGACAGCGCCGGATATGCATTGCCTTTTTCGAATGTATGAAACTTCCGATCTTTGAGATTGCGCAGCCGAGGCGCGAAGCGTTTGCCGATCAGAGCGAAAAGCCCGAAAACGTGGTCGCTCGCACCGCCGGTGTCGGTAAAATGTTCCTGGACGTCGAGGACCGTGTCCTGATCGAATAGCCCATCGAGCACATAGGCCGCCTCGCTTTCGGTCGGACTGATGGGCAGAATGCTGAAGTAGCCGTACTGATCGGAAAGATGGCTGTAGAATTTCGATCCGGGTTCGCTGCCGTAATGCAAATTGATGTCGCCGCGCTTTGCAGCTCGATCGCTCGCGCGAAAGAACTGCCCGTCGGATGACGCGGTCGTTCCATTGCCCCAAAGTCGAGGATGGGGGTGACGAGTGTGCGCATCGGTAACGCATGCCTGCGCGGCACGATAGGTCTCGGACCGGGCATGGAAGGTGCGCATCCAACTGATCTGGTGAGCGCTGATGCCTTTGGATGCGCTCGCCATCCGCTTCGGACCAAGGTTGGTCGCATCGGCCAGTACACCAGCCAGCATGGCCGAGACACTCTTCGGAGTGTCACCCGTGCGAACACGCGTGAAGAAATCAGCAAAGCCTGTCCATTCATGCACTTCCCTTAACAGGTCGGGAACCTCGACCAACGGATACATGTCGCTGATCTCGGCATTAAGGTCCGCGGCGGCGGCAGGGACTTCGCTGGCGGTCGGCGTGACGATCAAGGTACCGTCTTCAAGACGAACACCTTCGAGCTTCCCGGACCGTGCTCTATGCGCGAGGCGCTTCAAGTTGAAGTCGAGCATCTGACGCGCTTCGGCAAGCCACTGCGCGCCGTCAGTTTGGACGCCCAGTCCAAGGCGATCCTCCTCCTTCATGGTGGTGAATGTCGACCGCGGTATGAGATGCTCGTCGATCGGCCGGAAGGATCGGCTGCCATCGACCCAAACGTCCGCAGATCTAAGCCGGTCCCGCAAAGCCGCGAGCGTTGCAATCTCGTAGAGGCGACGATCGGGCTTCCCCTGGCCGAAGATGAGCCTTCGATCCGCTTGACTGAGGTGGGTGACCGGGACGCGATCCGGAAGTGTCCGCCGCTTCTCAGCATAGAGCCGTTTCAGCAGCGAAATTGCCGCAAGAAGCGGATCGTGTCGCCGCGCGGATTGGAACGAGAACGCCCGTAGGAATGCACCGACATATTTGTTGACGGTCGCATATTGCTCGGCCGCCAGGGTCAACGGCGACGCCTCGTTGTCCTCGACCATCGACTCAAGCTCAGGCTTCATCCGCAGCAAGCGGTGCCATCCGACTTCCTGATCGAGAACCTCCAATGCGTTCCGGCCATAGTCGTTGGCGGACTGCAGGGCAGTGATCGTGTCGAGGAACATGCGCAGCGCCTTTGCGGTATCCGGCCTGCAGTCTATCTGTCGCTGCTTCTTGCGGTTGTTGGCTTGCGAGAACAGCCGACCCATCAGCTTGATGAACATCGTCACCGCATCATCGGTAAGCTTCTGACCGAGTTTGATGACTTGCGCGACGATCAGAGCATGCCGACGGCTGGCATTGAAGTCATTGGCAAGCCAGGCAGGCGTAGCGTTGCCCTCACGTATCATCTGGTCCCATCGTCCCGACGAAATGCGCGCCTGCAATTTCGGATCGATTTCCAGTGTGCGCAGGAAAGCAATCCGTTCGGTCAGCCCGACCAGGTTTGACCCACCTGGCGCTTCGGGTGCCGATCGCAGCCAATGAAAGCGGGGTTGGCCGATCGCCGGGTCAACGTCCAATAGCCTGTCCAATGATTGAAGCTTATCAAGCGGGATGTCTTCAATCAGAATTCTCTCTGCCCGTCGGCGGGCAATCGCGCGGCCGGCAAGGCCGATCCGTTCGATCGTGTCGACTGCCGGCAGAAGAGATCCGCGTTCACGAAACGTGGCGACAATGGAACTGGCTATCGCAGCACCATCGTCGGACATCGTCGCCGCCTGAATTGCCGCCAATAGCGCGGCCCGACGATCTTGCGCCGTCGCGCTTCTCGTATCCAGATACACCATTAGGCGCGCTGTGTGATCGCGACGGGTTTCTTCACGGCGTGCATAGAGCGCAAATGCTTCTGGGTCGGCGCCGATTTGATCAGCAACATATCTGAGCATGGCGCAAGGCGGAGTCTCTTCTGCGCCCAGCACTCGGCCTGGGTATCGCATCAGACATAGCTGAACGGCAAAACCGAGCCGATTATGCTCACGCCTCCGCAGTTCAATCTCCAGACGATCTGCCGGGGACAACGAATAGCGTCGGATCAGGCTATCCTCGTCGGCTGGTATATCGAAAACCTTCTGTCGATCCTGAACTTTGAGAAGCTTCCGTTTTGCCATCGCCCGACGCCATCCCCGACCAATCTGCCGAGAGCGTTGTCGAGTCGGACGGACGAGGAAATAAAAACTGGTGCCTGGCGGTAGCAATCCACAGGGATCGGAGGCTGCACATCCGAGCTCCGGCACAGTTCATGTTCCGTTCGCCCTTAGCGTACGATTTCGTACTGCTCTAGTTCCCACCCCTTCAGGGAGTCGCCGAGGTAGAGAACGCCAAAGCGATTTGCCTCGACGCGGCGCCGCGGATCGCTGAAACGACTTGGCGATCTTCCGTACCCAAGGGGATCGGGATAGGCGCCCCAATAGATCCGCCCAAATGTGCGGCCCGGCGGTCAGGTCTCGATCTCAAGCTCCACTCGCTCGAAATCGGCTGGAGGCGGAGTGCCAGGCATTCAGTCGAAGTCGCCTCTTGTCATACCTTCCGCGGCGGCCAGCACCAAGGCGTCATCGCCTTGCTGAAGAGCGTGTAGACCTGTACGTCCATCGAGGGCGCCATGGCGCGATACCAGAAACCGGTAGACCGCCCAGGCGCTGTTGCCCAACGTGGCGTGGAGCGCGGGAAATGCGCCAAATGGGCGGCCGTGCTTATCGAGTTGCCAGACAGGAAAGCGAAAGCCGCGCTTAGCCCCATCAATCCCCAGCACCTGCCCGCTCTGCCGCCAGGCGTTGACAGTCACCCGTGATGTGCCGAGCAGCTTGGCGAAGGCCTCAGCGCCAAGCATGTCCTCGCCAGCGACAATTTCGGCGACACGCTTGCGGCCACGCTCGCGCGCCGCGGCAAGAGCCGCCTCAAGTTCGGCACCGGGCTTGCCTGTCTCTTCAACAGGAAACTCATCGTCGGAGGCGATGGGCTGTTCCTCGACCGGCGTGATCGTCTGCGCGTCGGCGGCCGGATCGACCTCGACCCGGAACGATACGCGATGCCCGAACTTGCGGCTGCGTGCGATCGCTTCCTGGTACCGCTCCAGCAGCACCTTCTTGAAGTTCGCCTGTGCCGGCAGCTTTGTGGTGAAGCTCAGGGCAGTTACTCCCGCGTGCGACCCGGTCCCGCCATGATTGCTGCGTTTTGGAGCGGCCATGGTGACAACCTCCTTCTTGTTGTCACCAATTTGGTTACAAAACGCAAGTTCGTCAAGTTCGATAACTTCGTAAAGTCACCAGAATGGTTCTAATGACCAACCTTTGAGCTACACAATTCCCCAGGCCCGAAACCTCCCCCTGCCGGTCATTTCGCGCAGGCCGAGCTCGCCGACGAGATTGAGCGCTCCCTGTTTCGAGACTTTTAGCCTCTCTTCGACCATGCCGGTCGAGACGAGCGGCCGCGACAGCACCAGGTCGACTAGCTCAGGCAGCTTCGAACTGGAACGACGCTTGCGCAACCGTCGCTCAATCTGGTTTTTCGCCAGCACCAACCGGTCGTGCTCCTTCAGCCCGGCGAGCGCCGACTCGTGGATCGCATCGAGCCATGCCAGGATCCGATCGCTCCGCGTCCGCGCCCGCCGGCGCTCCCGCGGAATGGTCTTGGCGCCGAGGTGCAGGCCCGCGAGATGGCCTGCGGCAACGCCTTCCTGGCGCAGCAATGCGGCCGCCAGCAGCGGCCCGAGCCAGGCGGCATGCTGCAGCACCTCGATCTGGGACCAGGCCTCGAGCAGGATCGCTGCACGCAGCACTGGCGGCAGCGCCCGCGTATCCGCGAGTACGCCCTGCCATTCAGCCAATCGCGCGTCCTCGTCCCAGTCGAGATCATAGACGAGCGACGGCCGGTCGGACTGCCGCGGGCGCTCCTTGCGGACCGACGCCGTCCCACCCTCCAGCACCTTTGCGGCGCGGTCGAGAACGGCGTCGATCGCCGCGAACTCCTCGGCCAGGGGATCCGGCTCGGCCGCGTCGGCCAATGGCTCGCTCGGCGCCTGGGGCGTAGGCCCGCCCTGCCCTTCCGGGTCGCGGTCCGCCGGCGCAGCCGTGCCGCGACCGGTCAGCTGGCGCAGGCCGTCGCGCCCAAGCGCCCAGTCGGGAGCACGGGCGACAATTTGCCTTCGCGCGCGCAGGACCGCGTGAGCCCGTGTGAGTTCGTGCGTCGGCGCGCGGATATCCATGTGGGCGTCGTGCAGGACCAGGTCCTCGATATGGACGAGCTCGCCCTCCAGCCAAAGTGCCGCAGCGGCATCGGCGAAATTCTGCCGATCGATCCAGCCGTCCCGGACCGGCGAACGGTGAATCCGCTCGTCGAGACGTGCCAAGACCTCCGTAGCCCGGGCAACAGGCGCTATCAGCGCAGCCAGAGGCAAAGTGCCGAAATCGTAAACCATTGATTTACCTTAACATGATTCGCGATAATCAAGCTATCTGACACTTCATTGGACTTGCATCGTGTTTCGTCTGGCGCTCTTTTAACTATCGATAAGTATCTCTTATCGATAGTGATTGTTTTCGCAGCGCAAATCGGCAAGAATCCATGCTCCAACCGGCCGAGGAGGCGTGGGAAATGCGCGAAATCAGACCGATCTCGAGCTCGGCCGACGTCTTGCGTCGCGCCGAGGCGCTCGACACCCTGGATGCCGTTCTGCCGTTCGATCGCCGCGAGTTCCTTGCCGAGATTCTGTCGGACGACGATGTCGAGACCCTTCGTCACCTGGCGCGCGAAGGCATCGGCGAGAACTCGATGCGGGCGCTCGCCTCCGACCTGGCTTACCTTGAGGCATGGTGTCGGGCCGCCACAGCCAATCCCCTGCCCTGGCCCGCCCCTGAGACGTTGCTGCTCAAATTCCTGGCTCATCATCTGTGGGATCCGATCCGGCGCGAGACCGATCCCTCGCACGGCATGCCCGAGGACGTGAGCATAGCATTGATGCAAGCAGGGTTATTGAGAGCCACGGGACCCCACTCCCCCAGCACCGTTCGCCGGCGCCTTTCGAGCTGGTCAACGCTGACGCAATGGCGCGGACTGCAGGGCAGGTTCAACGCGCCTCGTGTGCGCAACGCGATCAAACTCGCGGTGCGGGCTAGTTGCCGTCCGCGACACCGCAAGAGCGCTAAGGCCATCACGGCCGACGTGCTGGGCACGCTCTTGCGGGGCTGCGCCGGCGAGCGCCTTGCGGATGTGCGCGACCGGGCGCTGCTCATGGTCGCCTTCGCCTCCGGCGGCCGGCGTCGCAGCGAAATCTCCTCGCTGCGTATCGAACAGTTGGTCCAACAGGATCCCGTCCGGGAGGATCCGAACGATCCCGATACAGCCCTGCTGCCGTGCCTTAGCATCCAGATTGGCCGGACCAAGACCACCGAGGCCGATGACGGCGCATTCGTCCTGCTGGTAGGCAGGCCCGTCGCGGCGCTGGAAGATTGGCTCGCGCGCGCGGGGATCAACGAAGGCGCCGTTTTTCGTCGCATCGACCGTTGGGGCCACGTCGAGCGGAGGGCGCTCACACCGCAGGCTGTCAATCTCATCGTGAAACGGCGCATCCTCCAATGTGGGCTCGATCCACGGGAGTTCAGCGCCCATGGCCTGCGCGCCGGGTTCCTGACCGAGGCGGCCCGGCGCGGCATTCCCCTGCCCGAAGCCATGCAGCAATCCCAGCATCGGTCCGTGCAGCAGGCCTCGCGCTATTACAACGACGCCGAGCGACGGCATGGAAAGGCCGCGCGGCTTATGGTGTGAGGCAAAGATCGGCGATCGTGCCTCATGATGCGCCGCCTCGCCGCTCCCAGCCTTTCTTTTTCATGCTGTTGCGCAGCGCGTCGCTGATTTCGACCGGTTCGGCTGAATGATCCGCCCCGGTCCTGAAGCCAGGGCTTGTTGTCTTGGCGTTCGCATCGAGCTTTTCGCGCAATAACGCCATCACCATAGGCCACACTGAGAACTTTTGATCGCGCGCCCTTTCGGTCAGATTGCGAAGATAGCCGCCCCGGCTGCCGATCCGATCGGAACGTTGCAGGATTGCAGCCACCGTAACCGCGGCCTTTTCCTGCCCCATGACTTCGACCGCTTCCTGCCAGGCGCTTGGGCTGATGCCCATGAACGGTCGGGCCTGTTCGGCCGCAGCGACAAAATCGCGCCAGGTCCTGATCTGCCCGTCGCGGGCCAGCGTCAAAAGTTCGGGGCAGGCATCCACCACCAAGCCCAATGGCAAATCCCGGTTCGGCAAGGCCCGTACATTATCAATTTTGGCGTCAACGCCGCTCGCTTCTGGTTCTTCTCTAACGCTGTGTTCAGATTCATCGGTAGAATAAACATATGGGTTTGAATTCTGTATGTGACGTTCAGATTGGGACTCATTGGCGCTCGGATTCTGTGAATTGATGAATGATTCCAGCGTCTGATGGATATCTACCCAAAGGTCTTCCAACTCGTTGCAGATGCCTTCGAGGACCGACCGCGCCGCCGTCCGCGGCAAGCGGGCGATAATTGCCTCATAGCGGCGCTGGAAGCTCTGCCAGTTGCCGGGAGCTGCCTCGTTGATCCCGACTTCAATCATCTTGACGACATCGCGGCGGCATATTGTCAGGCGCTCCTTGGCCAGACGATGGGCCTTGTGCTCGGCCTTCACATCGGCAGCCAGCGCCTTGAACTCCTCGGCCCTGGCCAGGATCGGCGAAAGATCGAACCCATAGGCCTGGTCGATCGCACCGCCCTCCCCCTTTCGGGCAAACCGCTTGCCGTTCGGACTGTCGCGCCGGATGATGAGACCCGTCGTGACCAGATTGCCAAGGTGCCGTCTGAGCGTCGCCGGCGACATACCATTGGCGCGACGGCTGAGTTGCTCATTGGAGGGAAACACGATCAGGCTTCCTTCCCCGGTAAGCTCGTCCGCACGATGAAATGACAGGAGCGCATTGAGGATCGCCAGCGCGCGATCCGTTGCCCCCAACGCCTGCTTTGCCTCGCGTATATCCCTGAAGACCTCCCACTTCGAAACTCGCGCTTCCTGGTCGATCTGACCGGCCGTAACCTGGCTTGCAAGCAAGGCAAGCGTCATCGGCCGCCGCCCAAAGGGCGTCGTTGCGGTATGTGTCCCCATATTCCCTTCCACCTATCGCTAGGCAAAAGAAATCAACTCGCCAAATCGGCGCCAGGACTCTTGACAGTGATTCGTGGATTTGCGATTCTCAGACTGCTTAGATCATGAGAGAGGCTTCCACGACGGCGACGTCTGGGGGCCTTTTTCTTTTGCGGTTGAGTGCTCCTTAATCTGTTGTCTTCTGACGAAACTCGTCATAGAGCGCCTGCAGGCGCTCCCGCACGAAGCCTGCGAATTCCGGTTCGATCCGTTTGTCGAAGGCGAAGGTCATCTTCGTTTCGCTGTCGCTGATATTGACCAGTCGAGAGCCATTGGAGGCGGTCCATACCGTTCGGGCCGGTTTCTTTGCCGGGGCCCTGACAAGGTCGTGAATGGCTTGAAAGCGCTCGTCGCTGCTGTGGCCCGCGAATTCCGGCTCCTGGATCGCCTTGAGCGCCTTGGCCCGCTTACCCTTCTCCTCGAGCAGGTCGGCAAGCTCGGCCCATTTCTGCCGGCCAACAGATTCAGCGGTGCCGATCCCCTCGATGATCTCGGCCGGCAGTCGCGCGACCAGAGCAATCATCCTTGATAGCGCCGCCTTGTCGACGCCAAGCGAGGCCATGATGATATCGCGCGAAAAGCCCTTATCTTCGAGCTTTGCCGCAAAATAGCAGCGCTCAATATAGGACAGGTCGCTACGGCTGCTGTTTTCCTGCCCCTGGCTTACGATGAGTTGCTCATCCGACAGATCCCTGACGACAGCGCGGACCATGCGGCCGAGTTGCCTGACCGCGGCCAATCTGCGATGGCCGTAGGCGACCTGATAGCGCGCGTGGTCTTCAGGATGCGGGCGCACCAGGATGGGCACCTGTTGTCCATGTTCACGAATCTGATCGACGAGGGCTGCTCGTTTTTCGTCGCTCACCCCCAGTCGATCGACCACGATGGATTGATCGATAAGGCTGGGATCGAGTTCGACGACCGCCTGCCCTTCCGACAGCTTGCGTTCGATCTCCTCTGCTCGCTGAGCGCGTGAATTGATGTTTTCGAGCGATTGCGAGATGGCGCCGACCGGCCGGCCTGGCTTGAGGGGGCGATCCAATCCCATCAGAGGCCTCACCAGCGCCGTTCTGGCGGCATCCGGAGGCGTTTGCTCACCCGTGGGTTCCGAGACTTCGAAGAGGTTCTTGCGGGCCATTGCTATTTACGTCCCCAAGTCCTGCGGATCAGTTCTTCGATCTCGCCGTTGACGAGGGTCAGGCTCTCGAGCGCCCGATCGTAGGTTCCACGGGTGAATTGCCCGCGCTCGACCTCGTAGAGGGTTTGCTTGGTCAAGCCGGCATCGGAGATCGCCGTCGACTTCAGCATGGCGTTTTCGAGGACGCGGTTGCCGAAGATCGAGCGCATGAAACCCGCCATCTGGCTTTGTGGGCCATCGTTCGGCTCGAACCGCGTGACCAGATAGCGCATCCAGTCATAGTCGGTATTGCCGCCGGCGTTCTCCACGACCGAGAGCAGGTCGGAGGTCATCAGCAGGAATTGGGACATCGACATGACGTCGAGCATCTGAGGATGAACGGTGATGATGACGGCCGTGGCCGCGCACAACGCCGAGAGCGTCAAGAAGCCGAGCTGCGGCGGGCAGTCGATGACGACCACATCATACGCGCTCTCGATCTCGGCCAGGCATTCGCCAAGACGTGCAAAGAACATCGTTCCCGGCTGCCGGCTTGCCAATACTTTCGGCGTCTCGTGCTCGAACTCCATCAGCTCGAGATTGCCCGGGATGAGGTGCAGGTTGGGGGTATAGGTGGACCGGACAATCTCCAGAATGCTGCGACAGTCGTCGTCGTAGCGAATTGCCCCATAGATGGTCTCGTTGGGCCCCACGTCGAGTTCGGGCTGATGGCCAAACATGGCTGAAAGACTGGCTTGTGGGTCGAGGTCGATCGCCAGCACCCGATATCCGCGCAAAGACAGGAATTGGGCAAGATGCGCAGCTGTAGTCGTCTTGGCGCTGCCGCCCTTGAAATTCATGACCGAGAGAATCTGGAGCTTCTCCCCTGCCCTGCGGTGTCTGATATACTTTCCGGGGCCTTTCGAGTTCGCCTCGTCGAGCACGTGTCGGAGCCGTTCGATGTCCTCCACCGAGTAGAGCCGCCGGCCGTTTGCTTGTGGCTGCGGACCATGCCCCTCCGCGACGATCTGGCGAAGATAGCCCTCATGAATGCCGATGAAGTCAGCCGCCTCGCCCGGCGTGAACAGGCGCATCCCCTTTTGCGAGGTTGGTGGGAATATCCTGGCCTGGTGCGCCTGCAACTGCCTTGACAGCTCCGCCGCATCCATGGCGATGAGTTCGCGGAGGCTTTCGCCCGCGGGGCTGCTTTGGCTGACCTTGTCCAACACCGGCCTCTCCTGATCTGCGCATTTTGGCCCGGAGGCGGCAGAAATGCGCTGATCAAGATGGACTGATTCTGGATGGCCGACAAACCCTTTTTGGTTAATGAAAGGTTAACGCGCCATTGCGAGTCTGTATCAACTGCGAGATTACAAGATTCAGCGCTCAATCACTACTGCCGCGATCTCCATCAGCAGGAGTTGACCAATCGACGCGCGTGTCGGCAGGCCGCGGTTGGTCACGGCCCCTCCTTAGAAGCTAGCGTGAATCCGCCCTACGACCGGAGCATGTTCGAAGAGGCTTGCTGGCCGTCGAGTCCTGTCGGCTTGCCGCTCTTGCGCTCTTATGGTGTTAGCGTTGGGCATCCTTCGGCAACTCATCACCCCTCTCCATGGCGCGCCGATCTGTGGTTGTTATAGGTGACACGCCTGTCAACCCGCCGGCGGCGAATAGGCTCTCGACGCGCCCTAGATGCAATTGCGATCAGGAAGGAGCACATTCCTTTCGGCATGGCTGTTTCGGCCCACCTAACAGGATCAGCGAACCAACGAGCCTATCGGTTGTACATGTGCAACTCGGCTAAGGACCGATACGATTCCGCGACAGGGCCGCACGCACCACTTTCCGTGCACGCGTCAGTTTGGACTTGGCAGAATCTGGGCTTTCACGACCCTAGCAGGCAGGGACAGCAGGCCGACCTTTTGACGGCTTGGCTTGTACAATTCGTGTCGGAACGGAAGAGCCGTCGAGACCAATCGCAACACCCTCCAGTCGTGGCGGCGGCGGCTGGGCGACAAACCTTTCACCAAGGTTGAAGTTCTTGCTGTCGTTCCTTCTTTTCGAAGGCTGCAGACTTTCTGCACGCGTGCCGATCCGATCCGTTTGGCCCAATGCTGCCGCACGTCGTCGGCTGCTTTGCTGCTCCGGCCGAGGCCGCAAGCCGAACCTCTTCGTGTAGAGACCTTCGAACTCAAGCGAGTTGCGCTCCTTGAGCAACAATAGTTCCGGCGCGATCGCATCGCCGGACAGTGCACCTATCTCGATGTGCCTTCAGGCGCTAGATGACTTGCGCCTACGCAACTATGTGACTGGTCAGCCGGACAACGGCACTCGTAGGGCAGGCTACTGCAACTTCTCGCCTGGGCAGCGGCTGAGCGATCGGCGCGCACATATCTGTCTGCAAATCGCTCTATAATGGAGCACGGTAGAGCCCACTTTCCCTACCGAGTTGCACATGTACAACTTTGCGCTGGAGCCGCGCCTCCTGCTCAAGGAGGCCGGTTCCCCGTCGCTCGCAGCTGAGGGATTCGGGCGCGCGTCTGCAGATGATTCTATAATGGGGCATGGCAGGACCGACCAGCCCGCCGAGTTGCACATGTACAACTTTGCGCTGGAGGATCCACGCTGACCGCTCGAGGGACAGGTTCCCCGTCGCATCTTGCATTCGAATAACGACTTATCGGCGCTTTTCTCTGCACGACGCTTTTCAGCAAGACGGTAGAACGCAGTCCCACAATGGCGGATGCGGTGACGCTTCTACGGTGCAGAGGGTAGGCTAACCTGCAAGGATCCGCAGAACATTTGATCGATGGTCCAGCTAGGATCACGACGACTGAATGGTTGTTGAATCACCCTTGCCCGCCGAGCCGATCCGTAAGACCCACTTCAGCTAAGTAGGTTAACGAATGCTTAAACGCGCGAGCCATGGTCACGCGATGGCCTTCCTATCCCGTTGTTTTTCCAAGGGCTTTTCGGAACACGCAACGCATTTCACCGGCAGCGTAAAGGCCGACCAGCCCTCCAGATGCCGGGAAAAAGGGCCAGACTTGCTTGAGGTGTTCAAGACAGACAATCCGACATGTCCTCAGAACAGGGTGAAGGCGCCACTGTACCCTGAGAGGGCGCTTACAGCTCGGCCGAAGAAAGAGGGGAGGGGACCTCACCGGCAATAGCTGTATCCGAGTTGTCTGCAGACCTTAATCATTTGGGCCGATATGCCGGCCTCATTGCCCGTCAGCGGGTCAACAACGAACGAACCAAGGCGTATTTGGCGTCCACCATAAGGTCATTTCTAGCCCACTGGCTGCATAGGTGGAACAGACAGTCAACCCTCGTCACTCACCAACGCCGCTTGGGAATGGCCGTATCAGCGACATGACACATTTGGAAGCGGCATGAGCGACACTGAACGAAGACGTGCACTTGAACTGGCACGCGCCGCCGAAAGGGGCACGTTGATCCGGCAAGTCGTCGCCATTTCGGCTTTGATCCTCCTTATCCTCCGAGGACAGCGTGAGCGCAGCCTTGCACTGCTTGTGGAGGCTCGCCTCGCCAACCTGAATAACCCAACTGTGTTATCGCTCTTTGCCTTCTGCAATGTGCTGGCCGGCGGCCGAAAATGGGCAGGCAAGCGTTCTTGGAGGCATATGAGATTTCTCCTCCGGGGCTGGTAGACTACGAACTTCTCCTCGGCATCAACCTGTCCCATATTTTGAGCGTGCAGTTTGGCGTCTGCGTCAAACGGGCGCTTAGGAGCATAACAGCCAATGGGAGTGGCTGGCACACTTGGGCACGTGAAGCCCAAGTCCCGGCCTCCAGTCCAAACGAGCTCCCTTCGACAATGACCATAGTCGAATGGGCTGATCTTCCAACCCGGCATCGCGCGTCGCCTGAGGATTAGGAGCGGGCTGCCCAGAGCCTGGCCGGAGGGCGGATGGGACTGACCTAGGGAAGGCTCCAGCGTTTCAACGTCCCTTCGGGATTGCATCCACAACGTCCGCATGAATGAATCGCCGGTCCCGGACACCGTAATTACAGCCGGTTTTGGTCGGACCTCTGCGTCGAGCTAAGCAACCTCCGAGGTAGATTAGTTATCGCTAATATGCTATGCAGATAGGCAGAACTTGAGGGACAATCCAATGGGCCGACTGCAATGGCTGATAGCCCTGATCTGTTCTGTCTGGGCAGGCGACGCCTACGCCCATAGCTGGTATTCGGGCAAGACCGATCCTGTTCTTCATCTCGAGTGCTGCGGCGGTCACGATTGCCATCCGGTCACGTCAAGCGACGTCAGATCGGCACCGGAGGGCTATTACGTAAGGCAACCGCAGCCCTATTCTCGCAACGACCCGCCGACAGGCGAATGGTTTGTCCCACGGGACCGCGTCCAATCAGCCCCCGACGACAATTATCATATCTGCGAAAACCTCTATCCGACGTACCGCGTCGGCAAATTGCGGATGCGATGGACGTGCTTCTTCGCGCCGCGAACCACCGCATCGAATTCAAACTAAGACGCTTTACGAAAGGCCATCTGTTGCGACAGGACATTGGTGCGATGAGTCAATTTGACAGCGAACTAGTTCGTGACCCTGCGGACCTAGGCTTCGACAAGGCGCGACTGGCGCGACTGAAGCAGTGGATGCAGCGCTATTCCGATGCCGGACGCTGGCCTGGCGGTGCGGTGCTCATCGCCCGCCACGGAAAGCTCGCCTATTTCGACTGCGCCGGATACGCCGACGTCGAAGCCAAGCGGCCTTGGCAACGCGACCTCATCGCCCGCATCTGGTCGATGACCAAGCCGGTCACCGCCGTCGCGCTGTTGATGTTGTACGAGGAGGCGCGCGTGCATCTCGACGATCCAGTCGAAGCCTACCTGCCGGAATTCAAGGACATGCAGCTTTTGATACCGGGCGCAACGTCGCTCGACCAGACGGTGCCGGTCAAAACCAGGATGACGATCCATCATCTGCTGACCCACACATCAGGTCTGAGCCTGTTTACAGGTCCTCGCCTGCTTGGTGAGGCTTATGCCAAAGAAGCGCTCGGCCTTGCCAAGGACTATGGTGGGCTCGACAAGATGGTGCGCAGGATCGCCGAACTGCCAATGGAATGGGAACCGGGGACGCGCTGGCAATACAGCGCCGGGTCCGATGTCATTGGCCGCATCGTGGAAGTCGTTTCCGGGAAGCCGCTCGACGACTATTTTGCGAAGCGCATTTTCGAGCCTCTCGGCATGACCGACACCGGCTTCTCCGTGCCAGACTCTGGGATCAGCCGCTTCCCCCCGCAGTATGAGGTGACTGCCGCTGGCATGGCTCTGAACGAAGCGCCGGAGGCTTCGGCGTGGCGGCAAGGAAAGGTGGATACGTTTTGCGGCGGCGGTGGACTCGTCGGAACCATCGACGACTATTGGCGATTCGCCGAAATGCTGCGCGCTGGGGGTGAGCTGAACGGCGAACGCATTCTCAGTCCCAGCACTTTGAGATTGGCTACATGCAATCACCTGCCTGGCGATCTGGCCGCAATGGCAACCGAAGTCTGGGCCGAGACCCAGTTTGACGGCGTCGGCTTCGGTCTGTTGGGCTCCGTCGTCCTCGATCCGGCCAAGGCGCAAATTTCGGCGCAGGTGGGCGATTATGGCTGGGGCGGGGCGGCAGGCACCTTCTTCTGGGTGAGTCCGGTAGACGACATGGTAGTCATTCTCTTCACGCAACTGCTGCCTTCGAGCGCTATTCCGGTACGCAAGGAGTTGCGCGCACTCGTCCATGGCGCATTGACGGGAACCTGAAAACGTCGCCGAATGATGCGCGAAACAAAATGCTAATATTTCACCATTCGGTTCGCATTGGTTGGCGAGTGGAGGCTGACAGCGTGGCGGGGAAAACATGCGGATCGCAATGATGGGAGCGGGCGGCATTGGCGGCTATATCGGCGCCAGGCTTGCCCAGGCGGGTGGGGACGTGAGCTTTATTGCGCGCGGAGCGCATCTTGCAGCAATGCTTGAGACGGGCCTGAGTATTGAAAGCGATCTGGGCGGCTTTGTTCTGAGGCCTGTGTCCGCCAGCGAAGCGGCGGTCGATATTGGGCCCGTCGACGTGGTGATCTTCGCAGTCAAGCTTTACGACAGCGAGGATGCCGCTGCGTCCATGGCACCGCTCATAGCCGACAACACGCGCGTCATTACGCTGCAAAACGGCATCGACAGCGTCGAAGTTCTTCGTCGCCATGTTGAGGGCGACCGGGTGATCGGTGGCGCTACTTATCTTTCCGGCTTCATCAACAAGCCCGGCGAGATCATTCATTCCGGCGGGCTGCCGCATATCCTGGTCGGCGGCCAGCACGATCCTGTCATCCAAAAACTGAAAGCGCTTTGCGATCGCGCCATCGGGCTTGAACTGAGACCGGTTTCCGACATCGATGATGTGCTTTGGGAGAAGTTTGTAACGCTCGCGCCGTTCTCGGGAGCGACATCGCTGATGCGCTCGGGCATCGGTCCGATACTTGCCGATCCGGAGGCACGCCTTTTCATTGCACAGTTGAGGGATGAAGGGATGGCGGTGGCCGCGGCGGCAGGCCACCCGATGGCCGATGGATTCGTTGACCGCGTGGTGACCAGATGGTCCGCCTTTCCGCCGCATGTGAAATCCTCGATGGCCAATGATCTCGAACGAGGGAAACCCATCGAGGTCGCGTGGCTTTCCGGGCGCATGCATCAACTGGGAATGAAGTTGGGTGTGGCTACGCCAGGTCACACGGCGGTGTTTCGAGCGCTGCATCTCCATGCACACGGACTGCGAAACTAGAGTTCCAACCTGCGGACCGAAGACTATGGCCGGGGCCATCGAAGCGATATTTGACGACCCGAACTCGGTTGCCCGCCGCGGTAGCATAGGGCGGAACGTCCCTTGCAGCGACAGCATGTGCCCCTGTGACTGGGCCATCGCCGGCGTCAGCGATGCTCATGACGCCACATCTTTTTCGCTTGGTCCAGATCGATATTCCAAGGCGTATCCACCGAGTCGGACGGTGCGAATGGCGTCTAAATCCGATGATTGCCGGAGCGACCTTCGCAAACGGCTGATATGGACGTCGACCGTGCGTGGTCCGACATAGACGTTTCGGGGCCAAGCCGCTTCGATCAATTCGTCTCGGGTCAGCACCTTCCCCGGATGTTCCAGCATATGCCGCAGGAGTTTGAACTCGATAGGTCCGAGCAGGATCTCCCGGCCATTGCATCGCACGTGATGCGAGTCGATCTCCATTTCGACCCCGCCGTAGCTTAACGATGCAGGCCCATCCGGCCGCGATCGCAGCGATCGGCTGCCGCTCAATCTTGAATGCAGACAGTCGAGCAGCTTGGCCGGCGCGAATGGCCGCACCAGGATTTCGTCCACTCCCGATTTGAGCAAGGCGATATGCTGGGTTTCGGCACCAGGTGCGATGGAGGCGATCAAGGGCAGGGCGCTCGCGCGGCCGTCCTGCCTGAGCCGTCTGCAGACCTCCGCCATTGCGTTGCAGGCCCGGCAGTCAAGAATGCCTGCTTGCGCTTCGGTCTCGCCGGCCAGTTCAAGCATCTCGTCGGCATCGCTGGCTAACGCGGTGGTGAACCCTTCGACCGCGAGGATATGGCTGAGGACCATGTAGAATTCCGCATCTTGCGAGCATATCAGGATCAATGGCTTCATGGGCGTGCTTCGCAACAGGCAGCCTACACAGCACGCGAAAGGTCGCGGTGCTGCTTGGCCTTCATCATTTGACTGCATCCGCCGCCCAACACGCGGGTCGACCTCAACGGGTCGTGCCCGCCCAAGCGAATGCTGAATTCAGCTCAACTAATTGATGACCGGCAATCGGTCTGGGGACAGTTCACTTAGGAACTCAGGCCCCCCATTTCGAACATAAATTACCTCCTCGAACTGAAAAACGGCCCCGTCGATCTCGAGCTTCGGTTCGAGGTGCAAGATCATGCCATCCTCGATCGGGTCCGGATTGTCCCTGGAGATTGACGGAGGCTCGGTGACATCGAGGCCTCCGCCGTGGCCGATCCGCGAGACAAGGCCGTAGACGGGCGGCAACCCCGCATCGCGCCAGAGCTCCTCGAAGTGCGCAAAGACGTCGCCGCAGGTCATCCCGACTCTGACGCCTCTGGCTAACGCCACGGTCACGGCACGCGTCCTCCTATAGGCATCGACTTCCCAGTCCTCCGGGGCGCCACCACGGGCGATGCGATTTCTGTCGGCCGGATAGCCGCCATATGTGGAGCGGAAGTCCGTCCATGCGTACTGGCCCGCCTGCAATGGCTGCATGCCTGGCGGTCTGCCGTAGTTGAATTCGCCCCGGCAAAACGTCATCGCGATCGGATCGGCGGCCTCAGCGCCATTCATAATGATGCGGGCCTGGATCTCACGGCACAGCTCTACTTCGGTAATCCCCAGACGGGCCTCGGAAACTGCGTCATCGAAGGCGTTGTTGACGATCTCGAACGAGATGCGTTTCAGTTGAGCCTCGAACGGTGACTTGACGACGCGGGTGCGCCACAATAGTTCCGTGGCGCTTCCAAGCCGATAGCCACGGGCTCTCAGACCATCGGCGATGGCAAGTGACCCGCGGCCATACATGTCCTGCCCATAGTCTATCGCGGCATTGACGAGCCCGGTTCTGGTTCGGGCGCCAATCTCGTCGACGATGGCGCGGGCACCCTCCTCGAGATAGCCGGCGTAGTAGCGAATAGAAAACGCGCGCTGACGCGCCTCGAGATTTCGCGTTTCGATCTTGTTGGCGACCACAATGATCTCGTTGTGGCCAAGCACAGCGAACAATGGCCGGGAGTGATAGCCCCAGGACAGTGTCCGGTAGTCTGTGAAGTATTCGATGTTCTTCCTGTCGGTGAGGATCACGAAGTCGACATCGTGCCTCGCCATCTCCTGGCCAACCCTTGCCAGGCGCGTGGCCAACTCGTCCAAAGGCACCTCGGGTGATGGTGGCGCTGGCAGCATCCTCGTCTCCTCCTCGATCTTCAGATGATTTGCTCGATGACGGGCATACCCCGCTAGCGCTTGCGCTTCTTTGGCTCCGCTTCGAGCTCGACCATGCAAGCCAGACGATCGAACGGAGACTCTGCGACGCCGTAGACGCAAAAGGACTTGTCGGTGGTGTCCAGCCGATAGAGGCGACGCAAGGTCGGATAGCCGTTTGGGATGGTGAAGGTCTCGCGTGCCTGCTCGGATGCGGGTGCGGCGTCGATCAGGAGCTTGGTCCTGGTGAACTTGGTGCCGCGGGCGCGAAGCGCGTCGCCGATGAACTTCTCGCCGAACTCCTCGACCACGGCATCGTCGAGCGATCGGGGCAGGTAGGAGGTGTCGTACATGATCGGCGCCTTGTCGGCGAAGATGACCTTGCGCACGCACAACATCAGTTGACCTGGCGGCTCGAGCGGATCAAAGGCCGGATCGACTATCTTTTCCCTGGTCAATGAGACAAGTGAAATGGAAAGCTCCAGGCCGAGCCGCAGCGCATCGGCATGGGAGGTCAGGGAGAAATCGAGGTCGCGAATGAACCGGCGGTGTTCCCTCACGAAGGTTCCCAGTCCCGGCACCGATCGCAATATCCCTGTGGGCTGGAGATCACGAAGCGCCCGCTTGATGGTGATCGCGCTGACCCCGAATTCCTCCGACAGGGATGCGGTGGAAGGGAGAGCCTGGCCAGCTTCATATTCCCCGCTGCGCACCCGGCGCATGATTTCCTGCCGCACGTTTTCGTGCAGAACGGTCCCAATCTGTCCGGCCATTTCGCCTCACTCAGCTGCAGGTATACCAGGAATATCTATACGAACGCGTTGGTTGTGTCCATCCCCGCGCTGCTTTAGCCGACGAAGCATGCTCACGGGGGTGCCTCTTCACAAAAATCAAACATCGGCTTAACAAAAGTTTGACATACCTGGTATACCTAGACTAACTAGATCTGGACGGCCGTGACGGATATTCGGGAGAAAGCGATGGCGAGCATGAACACACTCTGCAAAGCGGCGGCGGGAATGGTGACGGGCCTGGCCTTGGTGGCTCTATCGACGGTGCCGCTGAGAGCGGAAACGACGCGCGAGCGCGTGCTGAGGGAAGGCACGATCGTCGTTGGCATCTCCAATGGCGCGCCGTGGGGCTTTCGCGGCAAGAACGGCGAAGCCGAGGGGTTCCATCCCGAGTTGATCCGGGCTGCGTTTGCAAGTCTTGGGGTCGGCCGGGTGGAGATTGCGGTGACCGAATTCGGCGCGCTGATCCCGGCGCTCAACGCGCAGCGCTTCGATGCGATCGCCGCGGGTCTCTACATCACGCCGGAGCGATGCCAGCTCGTCGCCTTCAGTGATCCCGACCTGCAGCTCGCCGACGCCGCGGTGGTGGCCCAAGGCAACCCGAAGCAGATCCACAGTTACGCACAGATCGCCTCGGACCCGGCAATCAAGTTCGGTGTCGGACGCGGCAGCACGACGGCGAAGAATGCCGAGGCTGCAGGTGTGGCGCAGGATCGCATGCTGCTTTTCCCCGACATCCAGTCCAACATCTCCGCCTTGCTCACAGGCCGGATCGATGTCGCCGCATTCTCGGCCCCAACAGTGGCTCGTATCCTGTCCGATCAAAACATCCACGGCATAGAGCGCGCGCTGCCCTTCCAGGGGCTTCAGGACGGCGGCAAGGAGCGCTTCGGCTATTCCGCCATTGCATTTCGCAAAGACGATGGCGACCTTCGCGATCTCTACAATTCCAGGCTCAAAGAGCTTAAGGCCGACGGCACACTCGCCAAGATCATGACCAGGAACGGTTTCAGCGATCAGGAGAAGGTCCCGGATCTGACCAGCAGCCAACTCTGTAACGGACAAGACTGAGCCTGCCACGCGGCGACAGGCTGCGGTGACGAGGGCACACCGGATACCATGAGACCGCGTGCCGGCACCTTTATCAGGTCTCCGCGCTGCAAGACAAGAGGATCAAGAATGTCCGGCGTAAGTTCGTTCGAGATATTTGCAGGTATCTTCGATGGGTTCCGCATTACGGCCACGGTGACGGCGTTGGGCGCCCTCTACGCGATTCCCTTCGCCCTGGTCTTCGGTATGGCGCAATATCTGACGACAGGCGGGGTCCGCTTGGCCATCACCGCGATCATCGAGTTCTGGCGAAGCTCCGCTGTGATCATCCTGCTCTTCTTGTTCTATTACGTTCTTCCCGTTGTCGGCATCCATCTGTCCGCGATCACCGTGAGTTCGATGGTCCTTGGGTTGAACACGGGCGGTTATGGGAGCCAAGCGGTGAGGGCCGGCCTGCAATCGCTCGAGCGCGGCCAGGTCGAGGCGGCCCTCGCGCTCGGGCTGCGGCGTGGCCATGCGCTCTACCTCATCGAGTTGCCGCAGGCGCTCAGAAGAATGGCGCCGGCCTTCGTCAACCTGTTCATCCAGTTGATCAAGGGCACCGCGCTCGTCTCGCTTGTGACGCTGACGGACATGACGTTCCGAGCCAAGGAGATTGCCGAGCTCTCCTACAATCCGATCGGCGTGTACACCTCGCTTCTGCTGGCCTATTTCGTGGTCTGCTATCCCGTCACGGTGTTCGGCCGATGGCTGGAGCAACACATGGGCCAGGGAAGGGAGCTCACCCATGAACTTTGATCTCGCCTTCGCTCTTTCAACCGTTCCGGAAATCCTGAGCGTCATCGGAACGACGCTCGTGATCGCGATCGCCGCCTGCGTTGGGGCCTGCCTGATCGGATTCAGCTTTGAGTTGCTCCGGCGGGCTGGTTCCATCACAGGCTACCTCATGCGCTTCGCGATCGATTTCATCCGATCGACACCGGTGCTGGCCTGGCTCTATTTCCTCTATTTCGTGCTTCCTTATTGCGGTGTGACGCTGCCGGCGCTGGTAGTCGGCATTGCCGGCTTGAGCATCTATTTCAGCGGCTACCTCGCGGAAGTGTTCAAGGCAGGCATCGACGCCATCCCCAAGGGCCAGAGCGAGGCCGCGCAAGCGCTTGGTCTGCGGCGTCGCGACGTCCATATCTTCGTGCTGGCGCCGCAAATGCTGCGCAATGTCGCCGCTCCCATCGGCAACTACTTCGTCTCGATCCTGAAGGCGACACCCTATTTGGCGGTGATCGCCGTGCCCGAGATGCTGGGCAAGGCGTTCGACATCGCATCCGACACCTACCGGTACGCCGAGCCCCTGACGGTTGTCGGCATCGCCTTTCTCGTCCTGGCTTTGGCCGTTGCACAGGTGGTCAGGCTGCTCGAGCGGAAACTGTCGAGGTCGAGCCGATGATGACTGATCTTGCAGCACCCCTGACACCCCTGGCTTCGCGGCCAACGGCGACCGTTGCGGACGGCAACTCACACCTCGCCAAGGCTCCGGTGCTGGAAGCCTCGGGGCTGAACAAATGGTTCGGTCGATTCCACGCCTTACGGGATGTCGATCTCGTCGTCGCGGAAGGCGCTCGCATCGTCATCTGCGGCCCGTCGGGATCGGGGAAATCGACGCTGGTCCGATGCATCAACGGCCTGGAAAGCTTTCAGGGCGGTACGCTTCGCATTGGCGGTGAAGAACTCACACGCGACAGCAAACGCCTGCAAGCGGTGCGGCGCCAGGTCGGGATGGTCTTCCAGCAATTCAATCTGTTTCCGCATCTGACGGTGCTCGCCAACTGCACCCTGGCTTTGCAGCGAGTGCTTGAGATGAATGGGCCCGAGGCCAACGAGATCGCGCAGCATTACCTCGGTCGCGTCGGGATCGCCGAGCAGGCGCAGAAATATCCCGAGCAGCTTTCGGGTGGCCAGCAGCAGCGTGTGGCGATCGCTCGCGCGCTCTGCATGAAACCCAAGGTCATGCTGTTCGACGAGCCGACATCGTCGCTCGATCCCGAGATGGTCAAGGAAGTGCTCGACGTAATGATTGAGCTCGCGGACGCCGGCATGACGATGCTTTGCGTCACGCACGAGATGGGCTTTGCCCGTCAGGCGTCCGACCTGGTGGTGTTCATGGATCAGGGCAGCATCGTCGAGGTCGCGCCGCCAGCCACCTTCTTCGCCGCTCCAACGCAGGAGCGGACGCGGGCCTTCCTGGACAAGATGATCCACTTGTGATGATGAGGTTCTGACGATGGCTGGTGAGACACGGATCTGGACGCCGATCGACTATGAGGCCGAGGGCAAGCAGGCCGACTGCCTGAGATTGCCCTACTCCTCCGATCTGTCGGCCTATGGCTGGATCCCGATCCCGCTGGTATGCATCAAGAACGGCGTCGGCCCGACGGCGCTCCTGGTAGCCGGCAACCACGGGGACGAGTACGAGGGGCAGATCGCCCTTGCCAACCTCGCCCGCACGATCCGGCCGGACCAGGTATCGGGGCGCTTGATCATCCTGCCGGCGCTAAACTTTCCGGCCGTCGCGGCCGGCCGGCGCGTGTCGCCGATCGACGAGGGCAACCTCAATCGCCTGTTCCCCGGTGACCCGTACGGCTCGCCGACCCAGATGATCGCCCATTATGTCAGCGAGGTCCTGATCCCGATGGCTGATCTTGTGGTGGACCTGCACTCGGGCGGCCGCTCGCTCGATTATGTCGCAAGCGCGCTGGTGCGTCCCGGCCGAACACCGGACGAGCACGCCTCACTGCTCGGCTTGATGGAAGCATTCGGCGCGCCGGTCAGCTTCGTCAGCGACGGCACGGGTGGCGGCGGGGTGACGACGTTGGCCGCGGCGGCACAGGAGCGCGGGGCGCTGGCGCTGACGACCGAGCTTGGCGGCGGCGCGACGCTGTCGAGGCAGGGCCTGGCGCTTGCCGAGGCAGGACTGAAGCGGGTGCTCAAGGCCCATGGCGTGATGCCGCAAGCTGTGGTCGAGGCGGCGCCCCGGACGCGGTTCATGACGGTCAAGGGTCACGGCGCCTTCGTCTATGCGCATGAGCGCGGCATCTTCGAGCCGTCGGCCGAGCTGGGCGAAGAGGTCGCCAGCGGTCAGATGGCGGGCCGCCTCCATTTTCCGGGTCTGCCGACACGCGAGCCGGAGACCTTGCTCTTTCAATCCAGCGGCCTCGTCGCGACCCGCAGGTTTCCCTCGCTCACCAACCGCGGCGATTGCCTCTTCAAACTGATGGTCGATCTGGACCTCGGACCAGAACATGCCCACCACGCGTAAACCCTTTGGCTGGGCTCAACCCGAGGGTCGTGGGATTTCGGTGCATACGTTGCGGCGCCAGGCTGCCGGTTGCGGATTATTTCGAGGGGTGCCCCGCTTGCCTGAAGCAAAAGAGCCCTGCGAGCCTTGCGGTGGAATACGAGGCGTTCCCGACCTCCCTCGAGAAGCTCGCCGATTGGCAGGTCTATCCTGAGCACGTGACGCTCGGCGAGGGCGACACGCCGCTGGTGTCATTGGAGGACCTTGCCGGCGAGACCGCCATCCGCACGCTTCATCTCAAGAACGAGGGCGCCAACCCGACCGGATCGCACAAGGACCGCATGAGCCGCTTTGTCGTGCAGCGCGCCCTTGAAGCTGGTGCTTCCACCGTCGCCGCGGCCTCCAGCGGCAACGCAGGCGTGTCGCTTGCAGCCTACGCCGCCAAGGCCGGCCTGAGCTGCGTGGTCGTCACCACATCGGAGATGAACCCGACCTGGCGCCGCGCGATCGAGATGCACGGAGCAACACTGCTTGCAGCCGCCAGCCCGGAGCGGCGCTGGGAGGTTGTCGCCCAGCGGGCGCGATCCCGCGAATGGTTCCCCGCCACCAACTTCTCGCTTCCCGCTGTCGGCAGCAACCCGTTCGGCGTCGATGGCTACCGGTCGCTTGCCTTCGAGATCTTTCGCGATCCGGAAGGACGGCAATGCACCGATATCGTCGTACCAACCTCGAGAGCCGATCTCCTGTGGGGGATCGCCAGGGGATATCGCGACCTGTGGACGGCCGGGTTCCTCGACTTGCCGCCGCGCGTCCACGCGGTCGAGCCCTTTCCTCGGCTTTCGAGAGCGCTTGCCGGCGAGGACTATCGGGGGACCTTTCCGGGCAGTTCAGCCTTGACTTCGATCGGTGGGTCGACCGTCACGTTCCAGGCCCTGGACGCGATCGAACTCTGCAAGGGGTCCGCTGCGGCCGTCGGCGATGCGGCCGCGCAAGCGGATCAAAGCCGTCTGGCGCGCGCCGGATTTTATCTCGAACTGTCGAGCGCTGCCGCGCTCAGCGGCTTGCGCGCCCTTGTCGCCAACGGTGTCATAGGGCGGGAGGCCTCAGTCGTGCTGATCGGCACGTCGAGCGGCCTCACCGAGGTTGCGACGTTCTCACACCCGATCGCGGCAATAGATTAGCCGATGAACATCGCGGCGGCGCGGCGATCCTGCCCGATCAGTCAGGAGGGTTTGGCGGAGCCGCGAGGCAGGCCAGCAGCGGCTCAGTCTTGCCTTCCTTGAGCAGCGCGATCGCCTGGATAAGCATGTCGAGGTCGGTCTCGCTCAGGAGATCGCGTCCGAGATCATGAAGCTTCTCCTCGACGGCGGATTGGTGCATTGGATTGTTGGGATCGCCCAGCGGTCGCGGCACGTCGCAGAAGCGCTCATATCCGCCCACGGTCATTTTCACGCGCGCCGGCGTGCGCACTGGAAAGATCCCGGCGAGATCGTCCGGGTAGCGGATTTCGACCTTCCGGGCGAGCGCCACCACGTCGGCATCCAGAAGCGAATGGGGCCGCAGCGGCCGGAAGGCCTCTGCGCCGCGCAGCGCTGCAAGGGCCGCAGCAAACGGCACCGAGAACTGGGCGCCCTCAAGGGATCTCGGCGCGTGTTCGTTGGGGAGTTTGCGCGCCTCCGGGAAGATCTCCACCAGGAGGCGATCGATCGGCTCGTCGCGGCGATCCGCGACCAGCTTGAGCACCGCGTCGATGACGGGATGTGTGTAGCGGCAGGAGGCGTATGGCTTGAGATAGGTCTCGCTGACCAGCCAGCGGCTGCCGAGATCGGCGGTGATGGCCGCGACGTCGTAGGCGTGGGCACGGTCCAGCATGTCGATCGATCCGCTCATGCCCACCCCCGCCCGCTCGACCGCGAAAATGGCCGTCACGGTCGACCAGGGACTGCTGCCCTTGACCGAGCTTGCCTGGCAATCGCCCTGCGGCAGATTTTGCGGCGCCTCGGCACCGGCAATCGCGATGGCGTTTGCAAGCTGGTCCGGGCGCAAGCCGCGAAGCCATCCGATCGCCGCGGCGACGCCGAAGCCGGTCCATTGCCCGCTGGCAAAGCTCATTGTGTCGGTGAAGCGTCGCGCCGCGGCAATCCGCAAGGCAACGTCATAGCCGATCGCGGACGCGGTCAGCACGTCATGGCCATCGCTGCCAAGAATGGCAGCTTCCGACAACACCGCGGGAACGATAGCGGCGCCCGGGTGACCCGCCGCCTGGCAGTGACCGTCATCGACGTCGAGGGAGCTGGCGGCCGCGCAATTGGCGAACAAGGCGCCAAGGACGTGCAGACCGGTTTCCGCGAACCAGGCAGGCTGCTCTCCGGGCCCGAAGCAGGCCCGGGCGGCCCGACGCGACAGCTTGGCGTTGTCGGTCGGCACGCCGCCGATGAGCGACGCCAGCGTGTCCAGGATGGCCCGTTCCGTCTTCGCAACGACCTCGGCCGGCAGATGATCGTAGCGCAGTTCGCCGACGAAGCCGGCGAGTTGTTCGGTTACAAAGGTCATCAAACTCCTCCATTCGGAATACCTAGTATACCTGGTATTGCCTATTGAAAAGAGTGTCACCGCAAAAACCGCCCGCTTCAGATTCTCCCGAGGCGAAAAGCCAGGATGTGTTGATCGCCGACGGGTCCGTGAACGATCCTTCCGGTATCGACGAAGCCCGACTTGAGATAGAGCGCCTTCGCCGGCGCATTGCGGGCGTTGACAGCAAGCATCACTTGCGAGGCTGCGCGGCGCCGAGCCCGAACCCAGGAAATCGCCAGCGCAACGGCAGCGCTGCCGTAGCCCATTCCCTGAAAGGCCTGGCGGATGCGAAAGCTGTGCAGCGTGACCGCGCCGTGAGGCGCCCAATCGGGCAGGGCCAGTTTCTCGCGCAGGACGAGGAAACCCACGGTGCGGGTGCCCGCCACGATCGCGAAGGGATGCTCCATCCTCGGGTAAGGGCTCGCTTGCAAAGCATCGAAGACGGCGTCCACCGAGCCGGCGAATTGCTCCTGTTCGGAATCGAGCGTCAGCTGCCTGATCTCGTCGCGATCAAGGACCGTGACAGTGCGCAAGGCGATTGCGGCTCGGCCACGCCGACCAGGGCTTGGTTGCGGGTCCTGATTGGGAACCCCGCCAGCCTCCGACCCAACTTTCATGGCTCGATCCTTCGCGTGGACACAGGAGGGCTTGAGGGTATGGCCCGGCGGTTGTCGCCGGGCCGAGGAGGACCTGCCCTTGCCGAACAGAACTGCAGCCAGAGGATCAAGCCACTGCAGCAGGCAAAGGCACATGAAAGGCTGACGAACATAGCCCTTGGCGAGAAGCCCTGAAGGAGCGATGGAAGAAGATATATAACGATCGCCGCCAGGCCGATCGCGGCATCGATGTTGCTGCGCACGCGCCCGATCATGCCTGTCGAGACGGCCTTCAAGATCGTCACGTCGCAACCGGCACGAATAAAAGTGAAGGAGAGCCCAATCGCTCCCTGCCAGCACAGAGCCTCGGTCGCAGTCCCAGCGCTAGAAAAGCCTCCCGTCGCCACCGCGAGAAGGACGGTGCCGGCGCCAACCATAGCCCTCTCGGCCATCCGTCTGGAAAAGACGGCAAGAGCTACGCTCCCCAGCACGCCACCGCCCGAATACATCGCGGCAAGGAAGCCGTAGGTCTCGGACGAACTCTTCAAATCGAAGCGTGTGAAAGCGGCGAGCAGCGCGTTTGACGCATGCGCCGATGCGAAGGCCAGGATGAGACCAAAGCAGGCAATCCTGACTTGCGCGTTGCCAAAGGTCTCGGAAAGCCCTCGAGCCAAATCCCGGCCGTGCACGCCACGAGACCGCGAAGGAGCGCTATCCTGGTCATCGACCAGACCGGCGAGCGCCGCCGCGACAAACGAAAATCCAGCGCACATCAGAAGGCAGGCTGTCACGGAAAAAGCTGCCAGGCAGAGCCCGCCGATAACGGCACCGACAATGTTTCCCACTTGGCCGGCGAGGATACCTCGGGACACGGCCCGCATCAGGGCCGCAGCACCCGCGCGCTGAAGCAGGGCCTGGCTGCTGGGATAGGACAGAAGCGAACCAAGCGAGACGAAAGTGGCTGTCGCGTAGAGCGCCGCAAGGGGGGTTGGTTGCGACCCATACACCCAGGTGACCACGCTAAGCGCCGCCACCCCGCTGCCGTGGATCATCTCTCCGGCCGCGAAAGCCCGCCGCCGATTGCTTCTGTCTATGAGGTGGCCGGCGAAGGGGCCGATCGTCAATGCCAGGATCTGCCAGCAGATGAGGACCTTGCCGACGGAACCGACATCGCCGCTGATACGCAGCGCCAGCCAGGAGATCAGGACAATGTACATGCTGCGCGCGCATTGCATGTGGAAGAGCACCGCGTAGATCAACAGGATCGGACGACCGGAGCGGGCGCTCAGCGCGCACCGGGATTGGACCAGCTTGCCACCAGACGGCATCGCCGCTTCTCCTGTCAGCCGCTTTGTCCGACGTTCGCGCAACTGAGGCTGTCGCCTCGGGGAGACGACCGGGTTCGCCACAAAGGACGTGGAGGTCTTCAACCCGGTGCGTGCCGCAGCACGTCGTCCAGCGTCCTGCGCCTCCACAAGAAGCGCGACCAACCAGGCATTGGCGCCTGCGGGGTATCGACGGTCAGCGGATCCTCACGAGCCGGGTCGCCCCAACCGGTGACGGCCTGCAGCCAATCCGGATCGTAGACGGTTTCGACATAGCGGTTTCCCTCGTCGGGAAAGAGGGCAACCACCTTCTTGCCCGGGTTGGCCTGCGCCCACCACCTGGCAACGCGATAGGCCGCGCCGCTTGTCGGCCCCATGAAAAGGCCGTGCTTACGGTTCAGGTCATGCGTTGCCTTGAACACCTCGGCTGGGGTCAGCCAGTGAACCTCGTCGAATTGGCGGTGGTCGACATTGCGAGGTAAGATGTTGCCGCCAAGACCGCTCAGGTTCAGCCTGCCGCTTGGCTGGCCAAAGAGCACGCTGTTCGGTGTGTCGATGCCGATGGCGTAAAGATCGGGAAACAAGGTGCGCAAATAGCGAGAAGTCCCGCTCATTGAACCTCCCGAGCCGACAGGGCCGACCAGGCAGTCCAGATGCCCTATCCGGTCGATGAACTGCCCCGCGACCTTGGCGTAGGACAAAGGGTTGTCGGGATTGTCGTATTGCGAAGGCCAGTAGCTGCGGGGCACATCGCGCAGGTAGACGGCAAGGCGGTCGAGCCGAGCCTGCTGCAAGCCACCTGAGGGTGCGGGGTTCTCGACGATGGTGACATCGGCGCCGAGTTCGACGAGGCGCCGATGAAGGTGACGATCCAGCGCCCAGTCGCTCACCAGGATGAGCCGATAGCCGTGCTGGACGGCCAACATCGCAAGTGCCATCCCGAATGTGCCCGACGAGGATTCGCAGATGGTCCCTCCCGCGCGCAACTGTCCGCGCTCGACCGCGCGCTCGAGCATGAATCTCGCTGGCAGAAGCTTCATCAGGAAGAAGCTCGCCCCGAAAAGGTCCCGGCCCAGCGGGACGATGCGTGAGTTCTCGAAATCCTCGACCTTGCGCATCAATGCACGCATCGACATGGATCATCCTCCCGCGCGCTGACCGCTAGTGACGGAAAATGGCCGGCTCGAAGCCGGAGCGCCGCAACGCGTCTGCCGCCCGGCCGAGATTTGCCGGGGCGTCTGCAACCGTCGCATCGAACATCAGTCCGACGACCGTGCCGCTGTGGGCGACCTGGACGCCGACGGCGTCATAACGAGCACCGATCGCCTCGATCTCGTCGAGCCGCGGCTTCGGCAGGAAGCGCTCGTTGATGCGCGCGCTCGCGGTTGCGACGCGGCCCACCATGCCCACATCGGCGTTGTTGATGGCTGTGCGCAGCAGGCTGCGCAGCGGACGAAACGTCTCGATCTCCAGCGCGTCATAGCGCGCCGGCTCGAAATCAAGGGTATCGACGGTTACGTCGGGCGTGGTGTCGACGCTGATGAAATCGATCGGCGGCAGCGGCCTGCGAAAAGCCTCAAGGACGACGCCGTCGCGGTGCGCGAACAGCACCGCCTGCTGCCTGAAGAAGGTCGAGTCACACGCGGTTTCGGCACTCACGGCGATTTGCATCACGTCGGTCGAGACCGCGTCGATCGCCAGCCAGTCCAACACCGCCAGGATGCTTGCAAGAACATCCGCCGTCGACGACCCCATGCCTCGGCCGATCGGAATGTTGCTATCCAGGACGAGCTTCCCGCCGGCCGTCGGCGGGCCGAACGACTTGAGGGTCAATTCGGCAGCGCGCCGGGCCTTTTCTCGACTGCAAGGCACGACGGTCACGCAGTCGCCTGGGCTTGGCGTAAAAGTCGTCCTGGACTTCAGCTGGCGGCAAGGGAGCGACACCAAAGCGCGACGAAGCCGTGCGCCATCGTCCTCGAACAGGCCCTGAACCAACTCGCCGTGATGCCCGATCGCTTCGCCATAACCCACGCCACCCCGCATAACCCGCGCCTCCTCGCTTTAAAAAATCGTGATTATATTGTCACTCGAAGCCGCATTGACTTTGTCACTCAAATCTAGTTCTCGCAACGCCCGACGAAATAAACTTATATTGTATATATATTACGAAAAGTTGCTATGATAATCTTATAGTTCGCATTCGCTTCAACTGTGACAAGCGCCAGCCGGGAAACCAAGCCCCGGTCGCTTCCGCGATGATAGGGCTGCCGTTGATCAAAATCGGTATCGAGGGCTGAGGGTCGGTTCTGAACGCGCATCAAGAGTTGCTAAGGCAGAAATGGCCGTCATGGTCAGGGCATCGACGACGGCGCCATCATCTTGTCGCGTTGCTAACCGTGCTTGTTCTGGAGCGCGTACCCGGCAAGCCGCACGGTCCGGATGCCCGCGCCAGACGAGGATTCGACCAGCAGCTTGCGCAGCTGGCTTATGTGAACGTCGACCGTGCGCGTGCTGACACCCGTAACGTTCGGCCAGGCGACGCCGATCAGCTCTTTGCGGCTGAACACCTTCCCCGGGTGCTCCAGCATGTGACGCAAGAGTTTGAACTCGATCGGACCGAGCGCGATTTCCTTGCCCGTGCAGTACACCCGGTAGGTATCGATCTGCATCTCGAGGTCGCTGAATATCAGCACTCGCTCGCTGCTGGCCATATTTAGTCCCTGCCGCTGCGGCATCACACGCGAATGCAGAAAGTCAAGAAGCATGGCTGGCGCAAAGGGTCTCACAAAGCACCGGTCGACGCCGGAGCGCAAGAGCTGAAGATGCTGCTGCTCGGCACCTGCATAGACCAGCCCAACGCAGGGGAGGGTGCGCGTGCGGGGATCCCGCTTCAGCCTTGCGCTCTCCTGCGCCAACTGATTGTCAGGCCGGCAGTCCAGCACGACGGCATCGAATCGAGGCCCAGGCTCAATGGCTCGCATGTCGTCAATGGAACTGACCAGCGCGCTGGAGAAGCCCTCGACCTCCAGGATGTAGCTGAGCAACAGATAGAAGTCCGCATCTTGCGAACAGATCGCGATTAAGGGCTTCATGCGCGCGCAGCTTAGTGTGCCGCCCAGCCTGCCACAATATCCGACCCGTCGGATAGCGGCGAGCGCAACGCGCGCGGCGCCCTTTCGGCTCTTGGTCACGGCTGCAGGACTGCCGTTTCAGTCGTTGCCATTGAGGTGGTAGCTGGTGTCGCCGTCAGTTGCGTGCAGTACCGGCTGGCAGTTCTGCAGTTCTCTCGCCTGACATTCCTCGACGAACCAGGTCCCCGATGAAGTGGGCGAACGGAACTATATCGAGGTGGGTGCTCGCGCGCTCTAGGGCGGCCATGTAGTCGGCGCGACGTTGCACTGGAATAACAGTCCAGGGATAACCGCCGGCAGCCATCATGACGTTCATTAGGAACCGTCCCATACGACCATTCCCGTCCATATAGGGGTGGATGTAGACGAAGATGAAATGGCCAAGCACGACGCGTACCGCGGGATGTTCCTCCTTTTCGAGCATCTCAAAAAAGACCGGCATTGCATCGCGCACTGCGTTGGGAGGCAATGGAACATGCATGGAATTGCGGATGAACACGCGCTCGCTACGGCAACCTGCCAGGTCGGCGCGCTGCCGCACTTCCAATAGGTTATCATGGTGCACCAATTTTAGGTTATTGGGCAACACCCCGCTTCCGTCCTGTGGGTCTAGGATAGATCTAGACTTGGCGCGAGCATTCTTGCCTGGCATGCGCAGCAGCTATCTCGCCGCGAAACGATCGAACGTCTTTTCCTGGGACAAGTTCGCTGGATTGGCCGTGCGGCTCCACCCGCGAGGTTACGAATGCCCTGATCGCTTCTTGCCCGGTGGACGGCCAAACATTTCCGGTGGAAAGCTTCGCCTGCTGTGTTTCGCGGGGCACGCGTCTGGCGCGCTGCGAGAGATGCTCAACAGACCCTCATGAGTTCGACGCTCGCCATCTTCACCCTCGTCTTGACGACGATGCCGTCCAGGTTGCGATCGTTCCAGTTGACAGTGCCGTAGTCCTCAACTTCCTAGGTCACGGTCAGTGAGCTTCCAGTTGTCTTGCAAACGACCCGCGTTCCACTTTGCGCAATCAGAGGAAAGCGTCTCCATATCGATCCCCGACGAGGAGTTGAGAAGCTCGCTTTCGTAACTGTCGCCATCATCAGCATCGCAGTACGGATAGCGATCTATTTCCGGACTGAACGGCGGCGCGCCAGCGGGTCGTCATGACCGGTATGTTGCGCATATTCCTCGATCGGTCGCGGTCGGCCGATCAGATAGCCTTGCACCTGATCGCAGGATTCGTCGGCCAGGAAGTCAAGCTGGTGGCTGGTTTCGACCCCTTCGGCCACCACCGGCAGCTGCAGCCCCCGACCGAGGCCGATCACCGCTCGAACGATGGCGGCCGACTGCGGATGGGCGACGTTGGCGACGAAGGACTGATCAATCTTGATCTTATCGAACGGGAATGACTGCAGATAGGAGAGCGACGAATAGCCCGTCCCAAAATCGTCCATTGCGACGCGCACACCGAGCGCCTTGAGACCGCGAAGGATCGATAGGGCGCGCGAAGAGTTGTCGATCAGCACGCTTTCGGTGATTTCGAGCTCGAGCCGGTTCGGGGCAAGACCCGTTTCCAGCAAGATCGTGTGCATCATTCTTGGCAGGTCGCCGTGCTTGAACTGGACCGGCGAGAGATTGACCGCGATATGCAGATCGCGTGGCCAGGAAGCCGCTTCACGACAGGCTTCGCGCAGTATCCAAGCGCCGATGTCGCAGATCAGGCTGCTTTCCTCGGCAATCGGGACGAACTTGGAGGGCGGTATGTCTCCCCTTGCTGGATGATGCCAGCGCAGAAGCGCTTCAAACCCTACGATCTCCCCGTCTATGAGGGCCTGGGGTTGATAGTGAACTCTGAGTTGACCATCGGCGAGCGCGGCATGGAGGTCGCGTTGCAGCGCGCGCTTCTCACGCAGATGCCGGTCCATCTCCGGCTCAAAGAACCGCACCGTGCCACGGCCGGCCGCCTTGGCGCGGTAAAGTGCAGCGTCTGCACTGGCCATGAGTGTCGTTGCGTCTGTTCCGTCGGACGGAAAGATAGCCACGCCTATGCTCATGCCGGCCCTGGTCCGCTGCGCATCGATTTCCAACTCTGCGGTGAATGCCGCCAGGATCCGTTCGGCGAGCGCAACCGAGGAGCCAGGCTGTTCGTCACCTTCTGCGAGCAAGATGAATTCGTCGCCGCCCAGCCGTGCGACAAACGCGCCTTCCGCCGTCATCTCCAGCCGGCGCGAGATGGCGCATAGAAACGCATCGCCGGCATTGTGCCCAAACACGTCGTTGACCTCCTTGAAGTGATCGAGATCGAGACAAAGGAGGGCAAACGGGCGGGTATTGGCGCTGCCGGCGTCCAGTAGGCCAGCCAATTTTTCCATAAGGGCGGCGCGATTGGGTAAATCGGTAAGCGGGTCGTGGAGCGCCAAGTGGGCGGCGCGGCGCTCGGCCTCAATGCGTTCGGTCATGTCCTCCACGACGCGTAACAGATAGCGCGGCGATCCGTCCTTGCCGGCAATCGTGACCGCTGAGGAATTGACCGTACGAGGCCCTTTCGATTGCGTGTCGAATACGTCACCGACGATCGTCTCCGAACCGCCGCACGACAGCAATTCCTCGTCCCGTGCCGCGATTTGCTCGGCAATCGCTGCCGGCATGATCTCGTGGACAGTCTTGCCCACCAGTTCGGACCGGGGCAATCCGAGCAGGTCCTCTCCCGCCTTGTTCACGAGCACGTAGCGTTGCTCGATCGCATCTTTGACGAAGATCGTGGCCGGCACGCTCTCGATGACGGTGTCGAGGAATTCCCGTGTCGTCCGCAAGTCGTCTTCGGCGCGCTTGCGCTCGGTGATGTCGACAACCGCAATCAGCGAGGCTTGGCGTTCCTCATACGTCAACCGTCGGGAATAAATCAGGACTTCGATTTCGCTCCCATCCGCTTTGCGATGTCGCCAGGAACGGTTTCCATCTTGACCATCGCTAGCGGAGATCAACGTCTTGACCGCATCCCAATCCCCGGTGGGACGGATGTTGAGCAGGCTCATCGACAGGAACTCTTCGCAGCTGTAGCCGTAGTGATCGATAGCGGCCTGATTTACCGCGAGGAAGTTCAGGGTCTCACGATCGTAGACCCACATCGGCACGGGATTGTTGTCGAAGAGGAGCCGAAAAGAGGCTTCTCGCCGCTTCAGGTCGGTTATGTCGATGCGAATGCCGACGCTGCCTCCGTCAGATGTGCGCCGCTCCTCGATTCGAAGCCAACGGTTTCCGGCGAGGTGCTGCTCATGTGTGCTCTTGGCCTGCGCATGGCGCGCCAGTCTTTCGGTGAGCCACTCGTGCTCGCGCCCCACCGCCTCGGCATACTGGCCTACCTCGAGTCCGGCACGAAGAGTGTCTTCGAACCGCATGCCCTTCACGATCTTGTCGCCGCTTTCGGCGTAGATCTGTTCGTAGCGGCGGTTCCAGAGCACATACCGATCCTCAGAATCGAACAACGCCAGACCCTCTGGCACCACTTCGAACGCATCGAGCAAGCGGGCATGGGCGGCGCGCGCTTCTTGTTCCGCCCGCTCCGCCTGCTCCCGTGCTTCGTTAAGGGCCTTTCTGGCCTGCCAAGCCTGGGTGATATCCTCGTGCGTGGAAACCCAGCCCCCGTCACCTGTCCGTTGGTGATGACCGCGGATGACCTTGCCGGATTCCAACTCCAGAACCCACTCCTTCGGCCCATCGCTCGCATTCTGCTCCGTGGCCCAGGCGAGATATTCCTGCGTGGATATGTCTGCACGGGCCCCCACCGCATAGCGGAGCTTCAGGACCTCATCGAGAGTCATGCCCGGATGAACGGAGGTCGACTCAAGGCCATAAACCTCGGCATAGCGGGCGTTCGAAAGGACCAAGCGCCCTCGCGCATCAAAAAGGCATACGCCTTGGGCAATACTGGCAAGCGTCGTCTGAAGCTGCTTGTTGCGCTCGATC
Organism: Mesorhizobium sp. WSM4976; assembly: GCF_029625685.1. Classification (NCBI taxonomy): domain Bacteria; kingdom Pseudomonadati; phylum Pseudomonadota; class Alphaproteobacteria; order Hyphomicrobiales; family Phyllobacteriaceae; genus Mesorhizobium; species Mesorhizobium sp. WSM4976. Next base: position 266,065 of record NZ_JARTVT010000002.1, on the reverse strand, counting down.
AATTCCCGTTGTGCCGCATTGAGTGCGAGATGGGTGCGCACGCGGGCGAGGAGTTCCTCGAGCTGAAACGGCTTGGCAACGTAATCGACGCCTCCTGCAGCAAACGCAGTCACCTTGTCGTTCATGTCCGCCAGCGCCGTCATGAAGATGACGGGTATCTCGCGTGTCGCGGCATCGCCCTTCAGTTGGCGACATGTGTCGAAGCCATCGATTCCCGGTAGCAGCACGTCGAGCAAGATGAGGTCTGGCCTAAGATATCTGGCGCGTTCCAGCCCCTCCTGGCCATTGCGGGCAATGGCGACGGTCATACCGTCTTGTTCGAGATAGTCGACCGCCAGACGCAGGTTCGACGCGTCGTCCGCGACGATGAGAACAGTCGGGCTCGGTGCAGTTGCTGAGGTTTCGGCGTTCATCAGGCTGCTCCCATTTCTTGCTCCCGAATCAAAAGCTCCGGCGAGTTGCAGCAGGCGGTTGGCGATGGTTGGTCATCAGCCGCCTGGTTGTCCTCCAGCCCGTCCACGATCGTCATCATCACATCCATCAGGATCAAGCCAGGGGCGCTGTTTGGAACGGGGCGGCGGCGTTCCGGTTCGCTGACACGTCAACGCTCACTTCCAGAACAGAAAGTGCAGATCGCCCGCCATCGCAAGTTAGACGATGCTGGGACTGCGACTGTCGTCGGAGATGAAACCTAACTATTCAGAATGTATTTTTGGTTAAACTGTAGCAGTTCGACCGATAGTGCCTTTTCGGCTTTTGCGAGCGATGCTGTCCGCTTGCAATTCAGGCAGCAGACCCGCTCATAGAGCGATGTTACATTAGCGATTGCTTGACCAAAGCACCTGAAGGCGAGGTAAGAGCAAGCCGATAAGCACCTGCCGGGCCGGCTTCCGCGATCGCACCTATGGCCCGAGCGAAGATGTTTTAGCTAGGCCGCATATTTGGCGGACCATCACGGTTCGCCGGGTCGGCGCACGCTTAGGCAATCTCCCAACGAGAGGCGTCGGCCACTCTTAGCCCGCCGCTGGTGTGGGGACACACCAGCGGCGGGCTGTTGAAGTGACCTGGCCGGCTGGCGTGCTACCGAGCCCGGCAGGTACAAGGTACTCGAGGAACTCAGATGAGCCGGGTCACGTGGATTAAATGCAAGAGCCAGATGCCAAACGCGGTGACGCCGTGACCGTTGTTTGCGGTCAGATCCCACCCGAAGAATGCTACCCAGCAAGATAGCAGAATGGTGAAGCGCATTAGCGTATTCTAAAATGATAGAGATTGCGCAACTGTTAAGGGCCCACTCCGCCCTCGGCGATGGGGGATGGCTAGATGAGGCCCCTAAGCATCGTCCATGCCAGCATAACGAACACGGCAACGATAATGACCGCGCCAACCGCCGTCCCAATCTTCTGCGGCAATCCGTCTACCGGGGCGGTCGTTTTACATCTCTATCAGAGCGTAGGCCGCGCCGAAGAGGGCTGTCATTATCACGGGGAGAAATGCCCACCCTTTCAAAGCGTGGCGCACGTCTTCAGGCTTCGCGCCCTTCTGGTTGTCGGAATCTTCCATTTGTCCGATCCTAGGTCTGTCGTTCTCGACTAGGTACGAAATTGGTGCCTGGGAGCAACCCTTCAGGAACTGCGCGGTAAGGCGCAGCTTCAGCGGGTGAGCCATGGAACGACTTTGGCAGTCTGGAACATTTTAGCAGCATTGCATGTTCCAATCATATGGACAGCCGACGTCTCTCCCCAGAACAAGCAAGAGCTGCCCGGGCTCTGTTGAATTGGTCGCGAGTGCGACTCGCTGCTAAGGCCAGTCTTGGCGAAATGGTTGTCAGCGAATTTGAGAACGGGGTCAGGAAACCGAGGTCGGGTAATGTCGCCGCTATACGTCGGGCTTTGGAGAGCGCGGGTATTGTCTTTGCCGTTGACGGCAGCCCCTCATTGGTGCGCTCGGAAGATCAGACTGGAATTCGCGAGGCCGACAACAGGAATGACGCCGCCGGGAGAGAAACCGCGCCCGGAGAGCAGCGAAACCGGTGGAATGTAACCAACCGTGATCTTCATGCAGCTTCGCTAACGTAACCTTCCGCTGGCATCGATCGCATTCTGACAATCAAACTTCGACCGCGAACGGCGTCAATCGGCCAGGCGAATCTCCCCTGCTCAGTTCACCACCCAGAGGCTCTTCAGCTCGTGACCGACGGCCCATTGGGCAGAAGTCTGAGCATCGTTGCATCTCGTCTCATACGGGTCGCGAACCATCTGGAATTCGTTGTCGACCACTGCGCCGAACAGGAAGCACTCGTCCTTGTACTGGCCGCGTTCCGCGCTCGCCATCTTCACCGTCGTCTTGACGACAATGCCGTCCAGGTTGCGACCCTTCCAGTTGACGGTGCCGTAATCCTGGACCTCAGAGGTCACGTCAGTGGCCTTCCAGTTGTCTTGTGAAAGGCCCGCGTTCCACTTCGCGAAATCAGGGAACAGGGTCTCCATATTGATCCCCGACGAGGAGTTGGGCTTGTCTGTCGTACCCAACACGCTCCTCTTCAGGCCGTCCGAGAACAGGTTCAGCAATGCGGTCGCGGCCGGCCCGTTCTTCTGGCGCAAATCCGCCTGGCGGGCCGACTTGGAGTTCCTCTCATCCGCCTCGCGCTGGGCCGCGATCTTTTTCTGTTCGTCGGCGGCGACGCGAGCGGCTTCAGCGGCTTTGATTGCTTCCTGCTTGGCGGCATCCAACTTGGCCGCCGTACTGGCGGCGTCGCTGTTGCCGAGCCAGACTGGAGCGAAGGCGAACTGCACGCCGTCCCTGGCGAGCGCTTCCGACGTAGCCTTAAGGTCGGCGGCTGACGCGTAGAGCACGCGGCACTGTTCGTGCCGTACGTCCTCGTAAGCTTTGTCGATCGACGGATAGGACACGGTGCTTCCGGACATGCCCGCGAAATCAGCTATCCGTCTGACGGTCGCCTCGTGCACGGCTGCGTTGCCGTCAACGACCGTGCAGATCCGGTCCGACGTGCTCGACAGCACGATGCCGCCATATCCCTCGCGAGTTCCCGATGAGACTTCCTGGGCGATCTTCAAGGCCTGGGTCTGATCTGACTCCATGCGGGCCTTGATGTCTTCAAAGCGGATGGGATCGAACACGCGGATCGTTCTGGCTTGCATGGCTTCGAGATAGGCGGCCTGAAGCGTTGCGGGGGCCTCTAGGAAAGTCTTGCGCTGGACAAAGAAGAGGTCAGCGCTTTCGAGGCCGTCCGCTCCGCACTCCGAGCTGACGTTAATTGCCTTGCCTCCCATCGGGTCGATCGCCTCGAGAAGCGCCTTGTCCAAGGCAGGTGTCCGTTGTGGACCGAGCAGGCAGATCCAGGCTTGGTTCTTCGTAAGAGAATATTGGCCCGATATCGTGCGCAGAAGCGAAGGCGCCTTCGGGCCAGCGTTGTAGAGGACGACCACGTCCTCCAGTGGGCCTCGTAGCAGGGCCTTGTTCAAGTCCGTGACCGCATAGGTCGTGCTGTCGCTTTGCTGGGTGGCTCCGCTTCCGCTGTCGGCTGTGTTGCCTGCATCCAGTTCATCGGCCAGACCCTGTCTCGCGATCATCGCCCGCGCCACTTCTCGCGCATCGGTCAGCGTATCCAGGTCATTTGTGTCGGAAATCTCGTCAAGCGCCTTCACTTCCTGGACGACCTCGGGAAGCTTGGGCGATGTCAAATGGCTGCTCATCCAACGCTTCAGTGATTGGCGGTCCGCTTGGAGCTCGGCGAACGTCTCGGACTTCTGCTTTTCGACCGCCTGGGCACGCTCCTTCTCCCGCGATGCCGAAAACTCGGAATATCCGGTCACGGCTGTCAGCAGGTTTCTCAGCTTCAGCGAGGAATTGTTCAGCGCGTCAGTGGAATCTGTCTGGACCTGCGCGTTGAGGGCGGCAGCCTGACCCGCGATCTCGACGAGGTTCGAGGTTTGAGGGTTAAGCTTCAGGAACGTCTCGGCGTCAGAGAGCAGCGCGTTCGCGGCGGCTCTCGCCGCCTTCAGCTTGCGGGCCTCCGCCTTGTCGTAGGAGGCCTTGTCGGCAAAGCCCTTCTGCTTGGCATCGCGGAACGCGGCGGGATCAGAAAACCCCGATGCGCGATAAGCGACCAGTTCCGCGTTCGTCTCTATACCAAGCTGGACGGCCGCTCGATACTCGTTGGCTGCCGTGAAGCCGCCCGTCTGGGCTCGCTGGTATTCATCGCTGCTTTGAAAGCCGCCAGAGACGGCCGCGTCGTAGTCGCGCTGCGTGGCAAAACCCATGCTCTTGGCCTGCGCGAATGCGCTGGCCGAGGTGAAACCGCCCGACCTTGCATCGTTGAAGCTCTGCGCGTCCGTATAGCCGAGAGCCCGGGCTGCGTTTCGCTCTTCGTCGCTATGAAAACCATCGCCGGCGTTGCGTTCGATCTCGGCCAGGCTGTAATCCGTGAGAAGTTCCCCCGGCTGCAGATCGAAATGCCCAAGGTATGCCCGGAAGGCCTTGACGGTCGTCGGTCCGATCAGGCCGTCGACAGGGCCAGAGTACAAGCCAAGCTTGGACATCGCCGCCTGCAGCCTTTGAACGACCCTCAGATAGGTGGGCTGGGTCGCAAAGTCGAAAGAGGCTCCCCTCTGGTAGGACATCCAGACCAATCCATCCAAACCGTCCCCGCGCGAGAGAAACGAATCCTGAGGGATGATACGCAGTTCCTTGAGCGCGGTCAGGTTCGCCTTCGCCTTGTCCTGGTAAAGCGTACCGGCGATGACAGCAAACACGCCGTTCCGGCTGTGAACGACAAGTGTCGGACCCAGTGTCGGCGCATAGGATTGCGCTAGGGTGATGGCCTCTCCTTCGGTTGGTCTGCTTGACACAACAAGCCAGAATGCGTTTGACTGCGGAGGCCGGAATCCCGTCGGCCGCGCCATTTGCTGCCCGTTCTGGATGATCTCGATAAACTCGGAAAGTGATGATGCCGAGCCCATAGCCGGCAAAGAAATACCCGCCAACAAAGCAACAACGCCCACACTGCACATGCGACGCATGGTGGCCCCCTAGACAACCCCAGCAGCCATATTCACGAATCCTGGAGGCGAGGCAAGAAGGCGGCGAGGGCTTTGAGCTTTTATGCTTACCGGGTGTTGGCAAGGGTCGTGAGTTGACGACAGGTTCCTCTCGCGCGACGTCCGGGGGTGAAAGGCAAGAGCCGACCCACATCCATCCTCCGCAACGATGATCAGCGGCCAGTCCTGGCTGGGCTCGAGATGCTGTGCTCATCCCCAGTTGATCGATTTTGGCTGGCAAGAAGGACCAAGACAGTCGTTGGGCCGACGCAGGCGAGGCCGGCAGATGGCCTGACGATCGACTTCGTGGTCGAGGCGGATCGCGCACAACTGAATGAGATCGTCCAGCGAGTCCGGGACGGACATTTGCGGACGAACATCGGCAGGGTCTCGACCCTCGATGATGCTGTCGCCACGTTCAATTCGAGTGAGCGCCGCGCGGGGAAGACCGTCATCCGGGTTCGTCCGTAAGACCTTCCATGGGAAGAGAGGAGGGAGCCAGCGTCGGCTCAGAGGACCAGTAGCTTGTCGGGCCTGAAAGCAGACCGTCAGCAAGCGGTCCCTGGTTGCCTTCTGGTCGCCGACCGTCTCGGCCGCCCAGCGACCTCTGCCACTCCGGAGCCTTCCCCTGTCTGATTGCCCACAACGCAAGCATGCGCTGATCTCAAATGAGGGCCAGCGCGGCTGGTCGCACATGAGTTACCCGGTGACTAGAGTTTTTCTAAGAACCGGCTAAGACGGTTGAGACCAATTCGCGCCAAAACAGGAGGTATTTCATGTCAGGGGACGTTGAGCAGGACCAGATCCAGTTGATCGAACTCACCGCCGATATTGTGTCGGCCTATGTGAGCAAGAACGCGGTGCCGGTTGCCTCGCTGCCAGAGTTGATCGAGAGCGTGAATTCGTCGCTTTCGAAGATCTCGGGGCCGACCGAACCGCAGACGCCTGCCCAGCTTCCCGCGGTCAATCCGAAGCGCTCGGTCTTCCCCGACTACATCATCTGCCTGGAGGACGGGAAGAAGTTCAAATCGCTGAAACGCCATCTCAGCGTCCACTATGGCCTCACGCCGGCTGAATATCGCGATAAGTGGGGTCTTAAAGCTGATTATCCAATGGTGGCGCCAAATTACTCAGAGCAACGATCAGCGTTGGCAAAGTCGACGGGTCTTGGCCGCAAGGCGCCCTCAAAGGCCCAGAAGGGCATGCGAAGGAAGCGTGCATCCTGAGGCGCCGCTTTGGCCATTTTGATGTCGAACACGTGCGACGATCATCTCCAGCAGCGGAACACGCCGGTTGGGTGGATCAAAACGGCAGCCTCGCCCTTTGAGCGCCGCCTGAGACCATCAATTGCATATGCCGGAGGCCTCTCGCTGCGTTAGATCCCATGGGGGAGATCGAGGTTGGATTGCTTCGACAAGCTGGAAGTGCTGATCGAGAGCGGCGGGGTTGACGTAGTCGAGCGCGCACGCGTCTGGCTTGGCCAGATCACGGTCGAATCAAAGGCCGCCGCGCAAGCCGTCGACGAATTACTGATCGACCTGATGACGCTTGCCTTCCTGGTCGAAAGCGGCCGCGAAGCCTTGCAGATTTCGGCCCGGCGCCTCGCACGAGCCAGGCTATCGAAATTGCGGGTTTTGCACCGGGCCTGACGCCGGCGAATCTTTGAATAGCTCCGGCCAATGCGCCTGGTTTGTAGCTTCAGAATTCAGGCGCTCAGAAAGCTGGTGCCGGTTCCCGGTCTCGCAGCCGCCTAGGGTCGATATGGCTGCGTACCACCCGGCCCCTGTTTTGGAACCTCGAATTTTCGCGGCAGTGAAGCAAAGATGGCTTGGCGACGGTCATTTTTCGGAACAATCGACTTGACTTGTTCTCTGTCTGTTCCCCACTGGCGCCTAGAATAATGAGGCCGGCATAAGTGATTGCGCGCAGGTATCCTTTTCGATGCAACCAAGCCTGCTATAACGGCCGCCTTCGACGCGCTCAGGCATCATCGGATTGAACCGACAAGAATGAAGACCAGCATCGATCATCTACCCGAGCACAAGCAGGAGGAATTGGCCCGCGTGGTCGAGATCCTGCACGCCGAATTTGAGGATGCGCTGGCCGAGAGCAGCGCGGAATGGAAGAAGAGCGGCCGTATCCTCAAGATCATTCTGTTCGGGTCCTATGCGCGCGGCGATTGGGTGGACGAGCCCTTGACGATGAAAGGTTACCGCAGTGATTTCGACCTTCTGGTGATCGTCAACAACAACAAGCTTTCCGACTTCGCATACTGGTACAAGGCGAAGGACCGGCTCGATCGCGACCGCGCGATCAAAACCCCGACCAGCTTTATTGTGCATAGCCGCCGCTTTGTTAACACAGCGCTTCGCCAAGGGCAGTACTTCTTCACTGACATCCGGCGGGAGGGCATAGTTCTCTATGAACTCGACGATGAGCCGCTGGCTGAGCCGAAACCCCTGACCCCCAGTGCCGCATATGAGGGTGCGAGAGCGTACTTCGAGACGCGCTTTCCGTTTGCTCGATATCAGTTGAAACTCTTTCACGTCGCACTTGGTGACGGCGAACTAAGCAATTCGGCTTTTCAACTCCATCAGGCTATCGAGCACAATTATTCCACGCTGCTGCTGGTGCTTACCAACTACAGCCCGCCCTCTCACAAGCTGACCTTCCTGAGGGCGCTCGCGGAAGACCAGGACAGACGGCTGGCCGCGGCTTGGCCACGCGAGCAGCAGCGCCATCGTGCCTGGTTCAATACCTTGAATGAAGCTTACGTGAAGGCCCGCTATTCCAAGCATTATTCAATAGGCGAGGAGGCGCTGGTCTGGCTGGGCGAGCGGGCGGCCGAGCTCCACAAATTCACGGGGGAAGTTTGCCTGGAGCATTTGTGCCGATTGAAGGCCGCCGTCGACGCCTAGCGGGTTGTCGGCGCAACCTTCAATGGGACAGAGCTATCAGTCAAAGGTGCCCTTCGCGGCTCACGCGGGGCATAACGCTAGTCCCGCAACCCTCAACAACCGTAATCTGATCGAGCAACACGCGTGCGCACTCGAAGGCGGCAATGAAACCTAAGCTGCCGGAAGCGATGTCAGGTCGGCATGATAAGTGATTGATAAGGCAACATTATCATTCGTTTTATGAGAACGACAAGCTGTGCGTTTTTGCGCGAAAATCATGGCACAAAGCGCACGGGCGCTTTACCCTCGAAAACGATGATTCGCCTCGATCCCGCGACCGCGAGCTCCGTCGCCGCGCCACCGACCGTTCCGACCTGGGCGGTCGCCGACGGCGTGCGCAGCGATCCCGACGCCCCCTTCCAAGCCGGCGCCGCCCTGGGCACTCTCGACACGCTTGCCCGCGCGCAACCTGCCTGGGCCGGCGCCTGGCGCCAGCGGCTGGCGCTCAAATGCGCCGCCGCCAGCATGCGGCTCGCCGGCCGCGCCGAGGATGAAGCCGGTTTGCGCGACGCCTGGCAGCTTTGCCCGGCCGGCGCGGATCCCGGTCCCGCCGGCGCCATTTTTGGCGCCTGGCGCCAGCTGGCTCTGCAGCCGCCGGCGGTCATCGCCGACCGGCTGGCAAAAGGGACCGAGATGCTCGGGCTCGCCTGGGACGACGAGGCGCTCGCCGACCTCTGCATGAAGATCGAAGACGTGGCGGGCTCACAGCGGCCGGCGCCGTTCGCTGCCGCGGCGATCGCCTCCCATGTCGTCGCCATGCGGCCCGACGCCGAGCTGTTCGCCTGGTGGCTCGCCGACCTGGTGCTGGCCCAAAGCCTGCGCTGGCCGCGGCCGCTGCCGCTGCTGATGGCGCAGGCCTTTGGCCCGGCTTTTCGCGGCGAGGCCAGCGGCGGCAAGCGAATCCGACCCGGGGGCAAAAATTTTGAGTGGGCGGTGTGCCTGGCGCTGGCGCAAGCGGCGGCCGCAGCCTGCCGGCTGGCCGCCGATCTGGCGCGCCGCGCCGAAAAACTCCTTGCGGTGGCGCCAAAACTGCGCGCCAAGGGCGCCGGCGACGTGATTTTCTTGCTGCTGAATGAAGACGCCGTCGCCGGATCGCTGACGACCAAAAACCTGTCGCGCTTCGCGGCGCGGCGACTGTTCGAGCGCCTGCAGCAACTGGATGCGGTACGCGAGCTGTCGGGCCGCGCCAGCTTCCGGCTGTTTGGGCTCTAGCGATGAGCCAGGCCTCCGTCCGCCGCAAGCCTGACGATCAGCCGGCGCTGCTCGACACCGAGCTCGAGCACCTGCCGCCAGAACTGCGCTGGCGCGAGTGGATGGGCCGCGTCGAAGCGGTGATCTTCGCGGCCAGCGAACCGGTACCGCGCGAGGTGCTGGCGCGGGTGGTGGGAAGAAACTGCAATCTCGACCTGGTCATCGACGACATCCGCGCCGAGCTCGCCGGCCGCCCCTACGAGCTGGTCGCGGTCGCCGGCGGCTGGCAGCACCGGACCAAAAAGGTCTTTGGCGACGCCATCCACGCCGCCTTCGGCACGCCAGCGGGGCAGGGGACAAAAGAACTGTCGCAGTCGGAGGCGCTTGTCCTCATGTGCATCGCCTACTTCCAGCCGATCACCCGTGGCGAGCTGTCGAGCTTCTTCGGCAAGGAAGTGTCGCGCGATCTGATCGGCGTGCTGCGCGCGCAGGAGCTCATCGCTTCGGGGCCACGCAGCCCGCAGCCGGGCGCGCCCTACACCTATGTGACGACCAAAAACTTCCTGTCGCAGTTCGGGCTCGACACGCTGCGCCAGCTGCCGGATTTCGAGGCGCTCGAGGATGCCGGGCTGTTGTCGAAGGAGAAGCTGCTGGCCGGTGACATCATGCCTCGATATTCCTCCAGCCATCAGGACGATTACCGGGGGATCGAGGATTAGCTGTCCTGCTGTCGCGTAGCAGCCATTGGCTTAGGTGCCGGCTGCCCCGCGACAGCAGGGCATCGGCCAGCAGCTGGCGAAAAACCGTCTCGCCGACACTTTGGCGGCCCGCTTCGGACGAACCTGAGATCAATCACCCTGCTGAGCTTGCGCTGTCGCCATTAGACCGCAACCGGGTTTTTCCAGGGGAAGGTTAAACTTTGCAAGAAGGAAAAAAGAGAAGTAACGTTGGTGTAGGGGTACAAAGGCAGGGGGCTTGAATGCGACGGACATTAGGAGCGTCGGCAGCGGTTCTTGTCGTCCTAGGCGGGTGCGCGGACCCAAAACTGTCGAAGGTCCGGGCGATCAATACGGACCGCGTCGGCGAAGTCATCGAACAGGCGAAATACCAGCTTGGCGTCTATACGGCCTATCAAAGATATCGCTACCCAGTAGTTATAAGGCGATCCCGCAGTAAAGTGTGCGGAAACGGCTTGATTGGCATGGATGTCGAGACGGCGAAACTCGAGCTTGTGACGACCAATGAGAAGACCGTCGGCGGCGGTATTGCAGTCGCGGGTCTTTCGGCGGGCGGGGCCGTCTTGGGCGCAGGCGTCAGCGGTTCGCGAGTTACGACCGATAGTCAAACCCTTACCTTTACAGGGGATGTGCTGCTGAGCAGCCAAGCCATCGACTATAGGCAAGGCATGCTTGAGCGCGCGCCTATCGCCCAGGCCTTAGCGAATCTTTGGCAGGCAACTTTGGTCGAGGGCGACAAACCGAGCGATGTGTGTCTGCGCCTCAAGAGCGGCGACGGGAATAGCTACAAAATTTCTCTCAACGTCGTCGATGACGGCAAGGGCAACATCTCGTTACAGCTCGCTCCCTCGACGCTGACCGCAAATGGTGAGCTCAAGAGCACGACCGGCAACACGATCACGGTCACGTTCGCCCCGCATGACTTTTCAAAACCTTTCAAGAAGCGTCCGCAACGAGCTGCTGCAGGTGATCCCAACGATGCGAATATATTTGGCGGCAAAAGTAAGTCTGCGAGCCAATGATGGACCAATTGGGACGGTTGTAGAGAGTACATCGGCTTCGTCACGACGATTGTTGGCGGGCTAGTCTTGGTTCAGCCGGCGTGGGGGCGCTTGTGGGGTTTCGCTATCGAAAGTCGGTACGGCTTGTGCCGGGCGTTCGCTTGAACGTCACGGGCAAAGGTTTTAGCAGCGCCTCAATCGGCAAACCCGGAGCGACCCTGAATATGGGCCGTCGGGGCACACGTAGCACCGTCGGGATACCGGGTTCCGGTCTGTCGTATTCTTCGGGGGGCGGAAAATCTGCGCTGCTGCCGGGGCTCATCCTCGCGGCACTCGTCGCGCTCTTCTATCATGCCGCCCGCGGCAGTCGAGCAGCTCAAGAGACTTTGCTGGTCATCGGACTCGGAGGGGTCGTTCTATTCGTATCTGGGCGGCACCCCGAGAGTCGAACAGCAGAGACCATTAGTGTGCAAGCGCCATCGGCCACACAAGCGACGCCGCCGGCGTCAGGCTCGAAAGGGCCTGCTAGCGTTACCGAGCAGGCGGCATCGGAAAGGACGAGGATCTCTGTCGGCATGCACCGGGAGGCGAGATATCGCCGCGCTTCAGCTTGGTCTGATTAATGTGGGTCCCAAGGGCGCTTCCCATTTTTCTCCGCTGGCGCCGCTTCACTTGGAGATAATGTCAACGAGGGCCTCGGTCGATGGTGATCTCGACGAACAAATTGAAGCCACCGCCATCCACCGACGCAATCGGCTGGCATAAGATAACAGAGGCAGGTCAGCTCGGCCGCTATGCGCCAGAGGCCATCATCGGGGCCTTCCAGAATGCCGGCGGCAAGGATAGCCGCCTTCGCGCGGATATGGCCCGCTATCTCTCTAATCTGGTGCAGCAGGTTCTGCGCAAACGTGTCGGAACCAACAAGATGAATAGCGGCCAGGACATCATCGACGACGTCCACGACGAATTCTTTGCCGCGATCTGCAATCCGAGCTGCGCCGACGCCAAAGGATACCAAGAATCCTTCTATGGACGACTAACGTTCCGGCTCAAGGACGCTATCGTCAAAGAGGAGGCGGCAAAGCTGATCCCGCCACCTGATGAGAAAAAGCCCGCGGCCGGCAAATCGGACGACGACAGCGAGGCCGGCGAGATCTCCGGCAAAATGGAATTGAGACCAGCGCTCGAAGAGAGCGCTGCCGAGGGATTGTTTGAAGTCGAGGAATTCACTGCGGATGCCGGTGTCAAGCGGCCGGACCCGGCGCTGCAACAGAACGTTGACCAGCTGGTCGAGGCAATAGATGTAGAGCGGATCCTTGCCCAGATCCCCGATCCGCGCAAACGTCTCGCGTTTCGGCTCCACATGGATCAGGTTCCGTACGGCGGGACAAAGGGGACTGCATCAATCGCGGGGGTTTTGGAAATTGACCGCAAGACGGCAGAACATTGGGTCGCGGAGGTTCGCGCGTTTTTGCTCGAGCATGTTACCCAAGTTCGAACCCTGAAGCGGCGCGCAGCGGGAGAATGACAATGGCGAGAACAATGACCAAGGACCGGGACGATGTCCTCTACAGCTTCCATATGGCCTGCCCGGCGCCGAGCGCCGCCGACATCATCGAGTGGACCAAGCAGTTTCCGCAATATGCCGAAGATATTCGTGCGCATGCCGCGATTGCGCGCGATTGGGCGGCCCAGTCGGAAGTCGAGGTTGAGGTAGACGACGTTGCCCTTCAGCGGGCCCATAGCCGTGCGCTGAACATCATCTATCGAAGTGCTGAGGCGGACGACGCCGCGCTCCCCCAGGCAGTCGGCTTTTTCGAACTTTTAACGCGCGCGGGCACCAAGGTTTCGCGTATTGCGACAGAGATCGGCATCGCGAGAGCGGTTGTGGCCGACCTCTTCAATGGCTGGATGCGGCCCCCCGTGGGTGGAAGGCTTACGCGCGCGGTCATGAATGCGCTGCATATTGATCAAGCGACATTCGACAGAGAACTTTTGTTTGCGCTCGCCAATCCGCGCATGGGTGAGGCGAAGGCATCCGGGCCACCACAAGTCTTACAGCGCAGCTACAGAGAAATTGTTGAGAGCAGTGGGATGTCAGCGGAGCGAATTCATTATTGGCTTGAAGAGGATTAGCCGTTGGATGCCTGGATAGATATTCGGCGGAAGGCACGTGAGGTTCACCTGGCTGCACTCACCAGTGCAAATGGCGATCGGAGTGCGGAGGCATTGGTCGCGAGCGCACTCAAGGTGGCGGATCTGGAGCTGCGACGGGTAGCGTTGGCCCCAGGGGTACTAGGTTCCCTCGACAGAGCCGGCGAACTCGTCAATGTCGCGCAAGGCCAGGATCCGGTCGATGAGCGAGTAGTCATCGCCCATGAGCTTGGCCATTTCTATCTGCACACAGATACCCGAAACGAAGTGCGTGCGACGTCTCACTCGCTCGGCGGCGACCCGATTGACAGCGGCGCAGGCCGGGTCGAAGGGTACGCGCCGACCGAGCGCAAGGAAGTCCAAGCCGACGTTTTTGCGGGCGAGTTCCTTTGTCCCGCGGATTGGCTGAGGACGGAATTTGTCGATCAGGGCCGCCGGCCTTGCGAGATCGCAGCTGCGCTCGGGCTGCCGTCTGCGCTTGTTACCAGCCAGATAGCTCGCGCGCTCCTTCTCCCGCCGCTCAGGCCGCCGCCCCCGCAACGACCCGCTATTGCGACCGAGCTCGATGATAGCCAACGCGACGCAGTGCTATGGGATAGGGGGCCGCTGCTACTCGATGCCGGCCCCGGCACCGGCAAGACCCGCACACTGGTGAGCCGCGTCGAGCATCTGCTCGCAAATAACGTTACGCCGACCGAATTCCTTGCGCTGACTTTTTCGAACCGGGCCGCCGAAGAAATGCGCGAGCGGATTTCGGCCGCCAATGTGGAAGCATCCATCCAGATGTGGGTGGGAACCTTCCACGCCTTCGGGCTCGAACTCCTCAAGAAGTGGCCATCTGGCGTCGGCCGCTCGCTTCCCTTGAAGGTGTTCGACCAGACGGCATCGCTCGCACTCCTGGAAGCCAATCTTGAGAAGCTCGACCTCGTCTATTATCAAAACCTGTACGAGCCGGCCTTCGAATTGGCGCCGGTCTTGCGCGCTATTTCGCGCTGTAAGGATGAGTTGATCTCTCCGGCAGACTATGCCCGCGCGGCCGCTGACTATAAAGCAACAGCCTCGGGCGAGGAGGACCTGGAAGCGGCGGACAAGATGCTGGAGTTCGCCCACATCTATGAAGTCTATGAGGACGCCTTGTTGCTGGCGAACGCGGTCGATTTCGGCGATCTGATCCGGCTCGCAATCGATCTCATTCAGATCAATGCCGATGCGCGTGCCTATGTGATGGGCTTCAAGCACGTGCTGGTTGACGAATACCAGGACGTCAACTTCGCCAGCGCCAAATTCCTGCAGGCGATCGCCGGCACCAATCTCAATCTTTGGGTCGTCGCGGATCCACGCCAGTCGATCTATCGTTTTCGCGGCGCGGAGCCGGAGAACGTCGTGCGCTTCGTTCCAGACTTCAAAGGGACGCGCCTGGCCCTCAATACTAATTACCGGTCGACGAAACCCATCGTGGACGTCTTTCAGCGTTTCGCCAACGACGGGATGGGCGTAGCCGGCCAGTGGAAAGTTAAACGCCCAGAAGGGGGCAGCATTTCGCTCACGGTGTCGCCGACCGTGAGCGATGAGGCTGCCGGCATCCGTGATCAGATAGGGGAGTTTCATGCGAACGGCATTCCATTCGCGGATCAGGTCATTTTGGCGCGAACGCATTTGACCCTGGCGCGCATCACGGGGCCCCTTGAGGCCATGAACGTGCCCCTCCTCTATCTTGGCGACCTCTTTGAACGCGCTGAAATCCGAGACCTGTTGTCTCTGCTCGCCCTTGATGCCGAGCGTGGCGCGGTGGGTCTTGCGCGCGTTGCGGCATTGCCCGAATACGCGGTATCGCGGGCAGATGTGCTCATATTGATCGAGTGGGGACGAACCAATGACGTGTCCGCGTTTGAAGCGCTCTCACGCGTTGGCGAGGTGCCGGGCCTAAGTATCGCGGGAAGCGAGGGGCTCACCAGACTGGCTGTACAGCTGGAGGGTTTGCGTCGCGCTTCACCTTGGAAAATGCTCACGACCTGGCTTTTTGAGCGGAGTGACTATCTTCGGCCTATTCTCCTGCGCCAGGATCCGGCCGCGCAGCAGCAGCTTATTGCGATATATCAGTTCTTGAAGGTGGCAGTCGAATTTGCGGCGACAGGAGGGCGAAGCCGGCGACGCTTTCTGGCCCGCGTGAGGCGCATCGAGGCGCTCAACGAAGATACCGCATACCGGGCAATTTCGTCGGAAGCGACCGACATGGACGCGGTCCGTGTCATGACCATTCATGGCAGCAAGGGACTAGAATTTCGCGGCGTCCATTTGCCAGGACTGGCAACGACGTACATGCCGAGTAATCGACAAGCCGTGCGCATCCCACCGCCTCCTTCGCTCGACCGGCTCGCCATGACGTCGGACGACCACGAGCACGAGGAACAGTCTCTCTTCTTCGTTGCGCTCTCGCGTGCCCGCGATCACCTCGCATTGAGCCGGGCGGAGCGATACACGCCTTCCCGTAAATCCAATCCATCGAAGTTTCTCGCACCCCTTGGCGGCCTCTCCAGCAGACACCGTGGGCCAGGGGCAACGGCCCCCACCGGGCTGGGGCTAGTACGGGCCTCCGCACCCGCACTGCGCTATGCGGAAGATGATCTCGGGATTTATCTCAATTGTCCTGCGCGCTATGGCTACCAAGTGAAGGATGGGCTTCTAGGCGGTCCGGAAACCTCGGCCTACGTGCGGTTCCATGCCTGTGTCTATGGTACCGTTGGTTGGCTTGAGGAACAGCGTGCCGCGGGCATCACTCCTAGCATCTCGGATGCGCTGGCGCATTTCAGCGCCGATTGGGCCGAACATGGTCCGGTTAAACACCCGTTTCAGAAATACTACCGTGCCACCGGGATGCAAATGGTCACGCGTATGGCTGAAGCCGTCTTGGGCGAAACCGGCCACTACGACCGCCGGGAGTGGTTGGTGAGCTTAGATGGTCGCGAGGTGGCGGTTACCCCGGATCGTGTCATCGTCGTGGCCGACGGCAGCGTGACGATCCAGAGGGTGCGCACCGGGAAGAAGACCAAGTCCGAACCGGACAAAGAAATCTACGCTCTGCTTCGGCTGGGTGCCCGTCAGATCTATCCGGGCAAGCGCTCCACGGTCGAAACGTACTACTTGGGAACCGGTGAGCGTGTCATCCCGCCGCTGAAGGACGATGGCAAGCTGCTCGAACGCTATTCGGAAGCTATCGCCGGTATCGAGAGCGGCGACTTCAGCCCCAAGACCGGCCGAGGTTGCCCTGCCTGCCCCTACTACCTGACCTGTGGCGGCTAGTCGGTCCCATTCCCATTTTTTCGCGCTCGCGGCGCTTCTCTTTCAGAGGGCCTGACGCCCAGAAAGGAAGCACCGAAAATGCCCACGAAAACCATCTTCATCCGTAGCCATGAACTGCCCGCGGCCATTGAGGTCGAGATCGCGGAGCCCGCGCTTGTCGCCGATCTTTTCGAGGCGATCAAGCATGCCGGCATCGCGATCGACGCCGATACCGTGATTTTCATCGACGAGGCGGAGGCGCCGCACCCGATGGCGTCAAACATGCCGGCTACCGACCTGAAACGCGGCTCGCACGTGCACGTCACCAAGTGCAAGAAGATCGAGGTGACGATCAATTATCTGGCAGAGGCGGCGACGCACAAGTTCGCCCCGGGCTCGCGCGTGCGGCGCGTCAAAGCCTGGGCCGTCGACAAGTTCAAGCTGAGCGCGCACGACGCAGAGGAGCATGTTCTGCAGATGTGCGGTACGACGCGCCGTCCGGCGAGCGATACGCCGCTCAACGAGCTGACGGACGGCAAGGCCTGCGCCGTCTGCTTCGATCTCGTCCCCGAAAAGCGCGTCGAGGGTTAAGCCATGAACCTTGTGGTGCCCCCAGACCGTCTTCTCTTGGAGGCCGATCTCGCGGCCACCGCGTTCCGGGTCGGCGAGATCGACGGGCGCTGGCGTCTCAGCACGATCGCCTGGCCGCATGTAACCATCGCGGTCGCTGCGCCGCTGCGGCCGAATGGCCCCGCCGAGTTCGCATTCCGCTTCGAGTGCACTGGCTATCGGCAGGTGCCGGTGACGGCGCAGCCATGGGACCTGCGCATTAACGGACCACTGGCGGCGAAGGACTGGCCCACGGGCCGGTCCATCATGCCCTCCATCTTCCGGCCGGAGTGGCGTGAAGGGCGGTGCCTCTACCTGCCCTGCGATCGCCTCTCGATCGAGGGCCATCCCGGCTGGACCACCGACCATCCGAGCCGTCTTTGGGATTCGAAGCGCGGCATCATTTGTTATCTGGAGCAGCTCCATGACCTTTTCCATCAAGGCGATTATTCGGGCGTTCGTGGCGCCTGAGCATCGTCTCTCGATGCCGCGCAAGATGTGGCGCAACACGCTTGCCGAACTGCGGCGTCGGGGCGGCGGGTGCACCGAGTCCGGCGCGTTTCTTCTCGGCACGATCGATGGAACGCGGCGGCGGGTGGTCACGGTAGTCTATTATGACGAGCTGGATCCCGATGCATACAAGTCTGGTGTGTGCGTCCTCCATGGAGATGCCTTCGCCAAGCTGTGGGCGCGCTGCCGTATGTTTGGCCTGACGGTGGTCGCGGACGTCCATACCCATCCGGGGGTTGCGCTGCAGAGCGGTAGCGATCGCACCAACCCGATGGTTGCTCGCGAGGGGCATATTGCGATCATCGCACCGAACTTCGCCGCCGCGCCGGTTCGACAGGATGCCCTGGGCATCTTTGAATACTGCGGCGGGCATATGTGGTTCGACCGGACCGATGCGCATGGGACTCGCTACTTCTACAACGGCTTCTGGGGATGACGATGAACGACATGCTCAACGCGGATACTCTGCACCGCACCGCCAAGTATTTCATGGATAGCGGCGCGGCCGCATCCCATGAGAAAGCGATGGCGATCCTAGGCCGATTTGCCCTTGCTGTTCATGTTGGGGCCGACATAGCCGCCTCGGCTGCTAAGCAGGTGGCGCTACTTTCGCTGGTCAATCTCGGCCACCGCACGCTACTTGGGGGAGTACGGGTCATCGGCGTTCCCGAATGCACCAACCTGACTACGCTCAGCTCGGCGCCGACGCTGCGCCTGGCGATCGAAACGCTGGGCGGAATATGCAGTGATGTAGCGGATTCCGTCACACCGGTTGCAGTCATCGGCGACGGCGAGGCGCCGCTAAACATTGTTACCGGTTGGCGACTCACCTGGAATGGCTGGTGTGGAGGCGTTGCGCCGTTGCGCGATCAATTGCGCCTTGCCGATGATGAGAATATGGCCCTGGCACCGATGGTAGCGGCGGCTTGTCTCATGACGGAGGTCTTCAGCTATCACGCTGGCGACCATCCGATGGCGGGCCGGCGCGCGGCAGGCCTATCACTTTGGAGGCCGGATGTGGATTGGCGTGAGCAGTCGACGGACGAACCTGCCCTCGGCTATTTGCCCTCTCGCCTCTGGCTGATTGGCCTTGGCAATCTCGGACAGGCCTTCTGCTGGACCTTGGCCGCGCTGCCCTATGCCGACCCCGCCGAGGTCGAACTCGTCCTCCAGGATTTCGACACGTTGGCGGCTTCGAACGCTAGCACGTCGCTACTCACGTTTCCCCGCAACGTCGGCAAGAAAAAAGCTCGGATTACCGCCGCTTGGCTGGAGGCGCAGGGGTTCAAGACGACCATCGAAGAGCGTCGCTTCGGTCCGGCAATCAAGCGCGAGAACTCTGAGCCGGGCGTTGCGCTGTGTGGCGTCGATAATGCGCTAGCGCGCTCGGCTTTGGAGGATGCAGATTTCGACTTTGTGGTTGAAGCGGGCCTTGGCGCTGGCCCCGACGGGTTCCGCGGCATTTCCGTCCATACGTTTCCCGGGTCGCGAACTGCGCGCTCAATTTGGTCGAATGTCGCAGTCGCCGCCGTATCCGTCGCGCACATGCCGGCCTACGAAGAACTCGCCAAATCGGGCATGGACGAGTGCGGGCTTGCCATTTTGGCCTCGCGCACAGTCGGTGTTCCCTTTGTAGGGTTGTTGGCAGCGACGTTGGCAATCTCCGAGTTGTTGCGCCGGCTGCATGGTGGGGCGACATTCGAATTGATATCGACCTCCAGCAATACGCTGGACGATGTCACCACCATCGCCGCGGAGGTTACCACCCCTTACAGCTTTGGACATCTTGCGGCCCGGACATAGCGAAGTGTACCGCCTCCCGAGACGGACCATTAGAACGGCTCAGCTATCGTCGGTTCGAGGGGGCGGCAATATTGTTCGGAATTGACTGAAAAAATGCCTGCAAATCTAGAGGTCTTTGAATAGGCTCAACAGAAAGTGGCAGTTTGGCCTGATTCACCCTAGGGGTGAGACGGCGCGGAGGGGAATATTGGCCGCAGGGACAGTTGCAGGTGCGGTGTCGGCCTATGGCGCATCGCTGAAACCGAAGCTATCGAATCCGGCAATCGGCGGGCAGCCCGAGGATCAGCTTCGCGGGCCTCTTGAGGCGTTGGTCAAGTCTCTCGCAGAGGTCGGCGGTTTCGGGGCCGGCGCTGTCCACCTGGTCGGCGAGACCAGCCTCGCCGACATCAAGACGCGGCCAGATTTCGCGGTGACGGCCAACAAGGCGCTGGTCGGATTCATCGAGGTAAAGGCACCGGGCAAGGGTGCCGATCCGCGCCGCTTCACCGATTCGCACGACAAAGAACAATGGGGCAAACTGAAATCGCTGCCCAATCTCCTCTATACCGATGGCCAGTCCTTCAGCCTGTGGCAGGACGGTGAGATCGTGGGCAAGGTCGTCGCGCTCGAAGGCAATATCGAAAGCGACGGGGCGAAGCTCGCCGCCCCCGGCGCGCTGCTTCCTCTGATCGTCAATTTCCTGACCTGGAAACCTATACCCCCCGCCAACGCCAAGCAGCTCGCGGAGATTTCGGCGCGACTGTGCCGCCTTTTGCGCGATGAGGTGATCGAGCAGCTGGAGCGCAAGAGCCAAGGGCTGACGGATCTCGCGAGGGACTGGCGCAGGCTGCTTTTTCCGGAAGCCAACGACTACCGTTTCGCCGATGGCTATGCGCAGGCCGTGACGTTCGGCTTGCTGGTCGCTCGGGCCATCGACATCCCGCTCTCCGGCGGCATCCACCAGGCAGCCTTCCAGTTGCGCGGTTCCAATTCGCTGATCGGCACCGCGCTAGGCCTTCTTACTGACGACCCCGAAAACCAGAGGGCGCTGGAGACGTCACTCGCCACCCTGACGCGGGTATTGAACGAGGTGAACTGGCACACCATCAGCAAGGATCGGCCGGAAGCATGGCTCTATTTCTACGAGGATTTCCTTGAGGTCTACGATAACGACCTCAGGAAGCTGACCGGCTCCTACTACACGCCGCCGGAAGTGGTAGCGGCGATGACGCGGCTGGTGGATGAGGCCTTGCGCGGTCCGCTGTTCTCGCGCCCGGCGGGTCTGGCTTCCACTGACGTGACATTGGCAGACCCGGCCATGGGTACAGGAACCTTCCTGCTGGGTGTGATGCGCAAGATTGCAGACACAGTCGAGGCCGACCAGGGCAAGGGTGCGGTGCGGGGCGCAGTCGAGGCGGCGATGGGCCGCCTGATTGGCTTCGAGCTCCAGTTTGGCCCATTCGCGGTGGCCCAGCTTCGCCTAATCGCGGAATTGCAGGCTTTGATAAAGCCGGATGCCACGAAGCCGCCGAAACTGCCCGACTTGCAGCTTTTCGTCACCGACACGCTTGGCAACCCGTATGTTGAGGAGGACACGCTGGTGCAGAGCGGGCCCATCGCACAATCGCGGCGGGAGGCCAACAGGATCAAGCAGCAGCGCGACATCACCGTGGTGCTCGGTAACCCGCCCTACAAGGAAAAGGCGCGCGGGTTGGGCGCTTGGATCGAGCAGGGCAGCGGAGAGAAGGGTCTGATCGCGCCGATGGACTGGTGGGCGCCGCCACCTGAGTGGAAGGTCGGCGCGCACGCCAAGCATCTGAAGAACCTCTATATCTATTTCTGGCGTTGGGCGACGTGGAAGGTCTTCGGCACCGGCAACCGAGCAGCGACCGGAAACCCCGACCGCGACGAGGAGGGGATTGTCTGCTTCATCACCGTCGCAGGCTTCCTTAACGGTCCCGGCTTCCAGAAAATGCGCGACGATCTAAGGCGTACCTGTTCGGACATCTGGGTGATCGACTGCTCGCCGGACGGCCATCAGCCGGAGGTACGGACACGAATCTTCCAGGGCGTGCAGCAGCCTGTCTGTATCGTGCTGGCCGCGAAGCCGTTGGGCAAGGATCGGAATGAGCCCGCCAAGGTGCGATTTCGGGCGTTACCCAAAGGCCCGCGCAGAGATAAGTTTGCCGCGCTGAAGATGCTGAGCCTTGACGCGCCAGACTGGCTGGACTGTCCCTCGGATTGGCGCGCACCATTCTTTCCGGCGGCGAGCGGCGACTGGGCGACCTTCCCGCCGCTGAAATCTTTCTTCGTCTATGACGGGTCCGGCGTGATGCCGGGGCGTACCTGGATCGTCGCGCCGGACCGTCAGTCGCTTGAGGCGCGTTGGGGGCGGCTGGTCTCCGAGAAAAATACCGAGAAAAAGGAGGAATTGTTCCACCCGCATCTCCGACGCGGAAAGCCAGGCGATAAGCATGTCCGAAAGACAGTCGCCGCCGGGCTCGCTGGCCATGAGGCGCGGCTTCGCCCGGTCATCGACGATCGCAACGGCGTTGTTCAGCCAGATCGCTATGGTTTCCGTTCCTTCGACCGCCAATGGATCATTCCCGACGCGCGCCTCATCAACCAGCCAAATCCCGCGCTATGGGGCAGCTATTCCCCGAAGCAGGTCTTCCTGACAGCCCTGGAACGAGCTTCGCCCAGATCTGGTCCGGCCGTTACATTCACCGGCCTCATCCCCGACCTTGATCACTTCAACGGTCGAGGGGGGCGCGCCCATCCGCTCTGGCGCGATGCCGCGGCGAAGGTTCCGAACATTCCGACGGAACTGCTTGGCGTGCTGGCCGACGTCTACGGGCATGCGGTCTCGGCCGAGGACGTCATGGCGTACCTGGCTGCGGCGATGGCGCATCCAGCCTTTACCGCGCGGTTCCAGGACGACCTCGTTCAACCTGGCCTGCGTGTGCCGCTGACCGCCGACCCGGCGCTGTTCAGCGAGGGCGTCGCAATCGGCCGCGAAGTCGTCTGGCTGCACACTTACGGCGAGCGCTTCGCGGACCCCGCAGCCGGACGGCCCAAGGCGCCGCCGCGCATGGCCGAGGGCGCACGGCCATTCATTCCGGATGGCGGCGGCATTCCTGGCAGTCCGGAGCCGCTGCCCGACACCATGGAATACGATCCGGCCATTCGCCGCCTCCATCTCGGCGGTGGGTTCGTAGACAACGTGTCACCGGAAGTGTGGGCCTATGAAGTCTCGGGCAAGCAGGTGGTCTGGCATTGGTACAGCTACCGCCGGCTTGATCGTACGCGGCCGCAGATAGGCGACAAGCGCCCGCCTTCCCCGCTCGACAAGATACAGCCCGACCATTGGCTCGCCGAATACACCAGCGACCTCATCGACCTCCTAAACGTGATAGGGCGGCTGATCGCGCTAGAGCCTCGCCAAGCAGACCTGATGGACCTCATTCTGAAGGCCGAGCTCATCAAGGTCGATCATCTGAAGACGGCGCTCGGCGTAGGCAGCAACTGACAGGGCTGAGTCAGGAAACCGGGGATAAGTCAGCCTGCGACCGTCGCATGTCCTGTTCGGCTGGGGCATAGTGCAGCCCTGTGAATCAAACCAGCAGGACCATGGCTAGGAATCAGCTCGACCTTTTCGGCGCCGCTCAGCCCGAGCTCTTCGACGAGGACGCCCCGCCCGTCTATTACCAGGGCGATCCGGACCGCGTGCGAGCGAGGCTGCATAGGCTGATTGCCGAGGCGCGGGCGGCCGACACGCTGCCGTGGGACGCCGATAGCGTGCGGCTTTACCGCAAGATCGTGCCGCAGATGGTGTTGTGGCTGCCCGAGGACGAAGCAAAGCAGCTTTGCTTCGATTTCGAGGAGGAGATCCGGCGGCTGCTGGCAGCGTAAAAATCGGGGCTGTCATTCATGGCATTGGAATTGAAGAACAGGGTTGTTGAACTTTTGTCAGCGAACCCAGGGAAGAGATTCAAAGCCAGGGACATAGCGATATGGATCGCAGAAACATACCCCGAGGCTGTGGCAGCGAAGATAAAGCGCAGCGTAGCAATCCAGACTCATGATCAGCTTCTTTATCAGCTTGTTGCCGAGATCGGGGCTAACCGTCCAGTGTGGCAAAAGCAGCTTCCGCAATTGCGCAGCACCGAAGGCGTGCGACCGCGCCTCTTCTATTGGTCCGACAAGACTGAGGAACAGGAGGTGGCTGATGTGGAGAGCGGCAAGGAGCCTGTCCTTGAGTTCGCGACCGCGCCGGAAGATGCTGTTCCCGCTGCCGCCGGCGAAACCGAAAAGAAGGTTCTGCGGCGAAGTGAACATGATCTGTATCCGCTTCTCATAGAATTTCTGGAAGCGGAGCATGGTGTTCAAGGCCATCGCATCGATGAGAAGAAATCTTCCAATGCGTACGGGAGTGGCGGCAACAAGTGGCTGTTTCCAGACGTGGTGGGTATGGAAAACCTGTCGGACGGCCTTCACCCCGAAGTTGTGACAGCAATCCGGGAGAGCCGCGACAGGCAAGTCCGACTCTGGTCGTTTGAGGTAAAGCTTCTTATCAACCGTTCGAATGCCCGCGAGACCTATTTTCAGGCCGTTTCGAATTCCTCATGGGCCAACTACGGCTACCTTGTTGCCGCTAATTTCGAAGGTTCCGAAACTCTCAAGGAATTGCGAATTCTGTATGCCATGCACGGCATCGGCCTGATCCGGCTTGATGAGGAAAATCCTATCGAGAGCGAAATCCTTATTCCGGCGCGCGAGAAGCCAGATATCGAATGGCCTATGTGCAGCCGCCTCGCAACCGAGAACAAAGACTTCAAGCAGTTCATGACGAAGGTCCGTCACTTCTTCCAGACGGGCGACATGTAGTCGACAATGCTTCCACCACGAAGAGATAAATCGAGGGGTCGATTGTAGGGGGCGACGATGGATCCGAGGAGAAGGTTAGACGAGAAGAGCGAGAGCCTGCGCTCTTCAAGGGTTCCCTTCATCGAGACCTATCGAGAGGCGGTCCTCGAAGAGCAGCCGCTTGGAAAACCTCTGGAACGTGAGGTCATCGTTATCCGTATCGAGAAGAGCCATTTTGCGCTCTACTCGTTGCTTTTCGGGTTTTTCGTGGTCCTCATCATCTTTGGCATAATTTCCGGGTAGATGCCCTATGTTGAGGGGTAGTTGCGGGGTCGGACGGTCAGCCGGCCACCGAACAAGAATACCTGCACCGAGGATATTCGGAGCAGCCTAAGAATTGGCCGAACCTGCCGCTCTTTCTAATGAGGTGACCGCCACAGTTTTCTGTCGGGCATTGGGGCTTTGGCGCCTTGTTGCGATATTTCTGTTTCTTAAACTCCCAAGGATGGATGTTGTCCTTGAAGGCCCATATGCCTCGCTTTGCACGTTTGGCTTCCTCCAGGGCATCCAAATATCGCTGGTTAGGCCCGTATCGTTCCAGAACCCAAGCCCAGCCATTGACGACCATCTCTAGCTCGATGTTTCTCGTCACGCGAAGGGGCGCCCCAAGCATCGTCATGACATGTGGGCATGACGACGGGGTTCTGAACTCGCCGGCAGCGTAGTCCAGCGTCAAATAGGGAACGCAAACGACACGGCCGTACGTGTCTACCGACTGCCCGGTATTCATCTTCATCAAGATGGCGAGTTCGACCCACTTGTCGCCTATCAGGGCGGTGAGGAAATCCTTGGCTTCACGGCCGCCGGGTTGCTCCATCTCTGGAGCATCAATAAATCCGAATCTTGCGGTTATCTCGATCTCGGCTTGATCCCTAGGGTTTCCTGTCACCTCAGAAACCCTCACACGAGTTAGAAACCCATCGCCGTCGAACACCTTCAGCACCGGAACCCTGACTGTGTCCGTTTGTGGATCCTCAGGCACAATGATCATGGGCTCTACTTCTTGAACCATTGTATCGGCGGCAAGGGAAATGGGACTATACCGTCCCTGTTCTTCCTTTCGGAAGTGCTAAATTAAGCCAAAAATCTGGATCCGGAGTGGACGTTCTCGTCACCATGGAGGCTCAGCGAGCACTATCGGGCTAGAAGGCCAATCCCTTAATAATGTTCGCCGGAGCCGCGGAACGAAGCTTGGGAAATTAAAACATGCATGTTCGCCTTTTGTGCTCCGAAAGTCGCATAAAAGGGCAGTCTGGAATAGCTTTGCCCTGGTAGGTTACCCCCAACGAACAGAGGCCATTGTCCTCGTTCAAACTGCCATGCCTGGTTTAAGTGCAGGGTTCCGTCGTGAAGAAGACGGTCAGCTATCGCTTGCTAGGGCCCGTTACCGCTGCAATCACTTTTGACATTTTCCGGGGCGTACGAAACGCCTTGCCTGACCCAGTCCGGTACTTGTGGCAACCAGCGCCCCTGTGAATTCGATCTATCGGGCCGTGGCTGAACCCCGCTATGCTTAAAGGGGAGACCTGAATGGCATTTCGATTCGTCCACACCGCCGACATTCATCTCGACTCGCCGCTGCGCTCGCTGGCGCTGCGCAACCCAGATCTTGCCGAACTTGTCGGCGACGCCAGCCGCCAGGCTTTCATTTCGATCGTGGATCTGTGCCTTGCAGAGCGCGTCGACGCGCTGGTCATTGCGGGCGATCTTTATGACGGCGACCAGACGTCAATGAAAACCGCCCGGTTCCTGGCGGCGCAGATGGCGCGCCTGCACCAGGCCGGCATCAGGGTCCTGAAAATCCGCGGCAATCACGACGCGCTGTCGCGAATTTCAAAGCAGCTTGTGTTTCCTGATACAGTCACCATCTTCACCGGCCGACCTCAATCCATTCCGCTAACTGCCGGCGGTCTCGACGTCATGTTCCATGGCTTGAGCTTCGCCAACCCGAAGGCGCCTGAAAGCCTGCTGCCAAAGTATCCCGCCGCACGGGAGGGCGCGTTCAACATCGGCATCATGCACACCAGCCTTGCCGGCTCGCCCGGCCATGACGTCTACGCGCCGTGCAGTGTGGCCGATCTGCACGGCCACGGTTTCGACTATTGGGCACTGGGCCACATCCATGTCCGCCAGGTCCATCCCGGCGCATCGACGGCGGTGATGCCGGGCATGCCGCAGGGCAGGGACATCAACGAGGCGGGCCAGAAGTCCGTGACCCTGGTGACGATACATGACGATCGCTCGATCGAGATCGAGGAACGGCTGACCAGCGTCGCGCAGTTCGAGCGGCTGAGCGTCGATGTGACCGGGACAATGGAATGGTCCGATGCCGTCGCGCGGGTTCGTTCGTCTCTCGAAACGCTTCGCGCTTCGATCCCTTCACGTCATGCCGTGGTGCGCCTGGCCCTGACTGGTTCGTCCGCGCTCTCTTGGGCGATGATCCGCGACAAGGATCTTCTGCTTGCCGAGGCCGAGCAGGCGGCGGAGCAGGTTGGCGACACGTGGGTGGAGAAGCTGGAGCTTGACCTCACGCAACCACGGGCGGAGGCCCCAGAAGGGACTGCCGATCCGATTTTCGAATTGGCCGCGTCCATGCGTGACGACGCCAATTCAGAAGCCTTCCGCTCCGAGGCAAAGGCCTTCATCCAGAAGATCGTCGCGGACCTTCCTGCCGAAGGCCGCGACTTTGCGGGAAAGGACGAGGCAGGACTGGAGCGGTTCCTCGACCAGGTGCTTGCCAGCGGCACCGATCTGGTGACGGCACGGCTCAAGGCCAGCGGGTCTCCATGAGGCTGCGGCGGCTCGATCTCATCCGGTACGGAAAGTTCACCGACAGGTCGATCGACTTTGGCGCCAGACCGGAGACGGGCGCTGATCTGCATATCGTGTTTGGCCTCAACGAAGCCGGCAAGTCGACGGCGCTTGCCGGCTATCTCGATCTCTTGTTCGGCATAGAGGAGCGCAGCCGCTATAATTTCCTGCATGAGTACAGCGCCATGCGCATCGGCGGGGTGCTCGAGCTCGCCGGTACGGAGCACGCGTTCACTCGCACGAAGCAGCGCAGCAACTCGCTCCTCAACGCCGATGGCCAGCCGGTGAGCGAGGTCGCGATATCGGCACATCTGGCCGGCCTGTCGCGCGACGCCTACGCCACCATGTTCTCGTTGGATGACGATACGTTGGAGGCAGGCGGCAAATCGATCCTGGAATCGCGCGGCGACCTCGGCAAGCTGCTTTTCACCGCCAGCGCCGGGCTTGGGCATGCAAGCGATACTTTGAACGCGCTCGAGGCGGAGGCCGATGCACTTTATCGCAAGCAGGCGCACGGGACCGATCTGGCGTTGCTGAAGAAGCGTCTCGCGGACTTGAAGTCGCGTCGCGATGCGATCGACACGCTCGCCTCAACTTACGAGACCCTCGAGGCGAAGCGGCTCGATGCGACAGGACAATACGACCGCATCGTCAGCGACCGGGCCGGGCTGTCGGCCAGGCTTGACGCGATTGCCCGTTACCTACGGGCTCAGCCCATGCTTTTGGATATCACGCGCAAGCAAGTCCGGCTCGCCGAACTGCCGGACATGGCGTCGCCACCCCGCACATGGACAGGCAGCGTCACCGACCTCATTCACGACGACGCAAGCCTGAAGACGCGGCTGGCCGCGAACAAGGACGACGTCGAACGCCTGACGGAGAAGATCGCCGCGGTCGATGTCGATACCCAAATCCTTGCGGTCTCCGAGCGCATCCGAAAGCTTGGAGAGAGCAAGGTGCGCTTTGCCTCGGCAGGTTTGGACTTGCCCAACCGCAAGATGGAGCTACAGGTCCTCGACAACACCGTGGCGGGCTGCCTCGCGGCGCTGGGCCGGACTTCCGAGCCCGACCCGTCTGTGTTGCTTTTGCCCGCCGCCACCGTTGGCGTCCTACGCGGCATGCTCGAGCAGCGATCCGGGATCGCCACTAGCATGCGCTCCGCCCGCGACGAAGCGGCAGCGGCGGCCGATGCGCTGCAGAAGGCGAGGGAGCGCGTCGGCGAAGAAAGAGCCGTCCCCGAGCCCGCTCGGGCGAGGCTCGGCGCGGCGGTGGCGAAAGCGCGCGAGAGCAGACATCTGGCGGAGATCGAGGCGGCACGCGAGGCGGAGGAGAAGGAGACAGTCCGATGGACCGCGATGCTTGGGCGGCTCAAGCCCTGGTTCGGAGATGCTGAGGCACTTGCCCTCATCACGGTTCCAGGCGCCAGCCAAATTATGGCTTGGAAAGCAGCGGCGGCGGAATTGGCGAAGACCGGCGCGGTGCTTTCCGAGCGCCTCGCCGAATTCGAAGGCAGTCATGCACTAATCACGGCGCGACTGGCCGCTCTTCGCGCATCGGTGGACATTGTCGACGATGAACGGGCCGCAGCTATCCGGCGTAGCCGCGATGAGGCGTGGGCAGCGCATCGCGCCGCGCTGTCGGACGAGACCGCTGACGACTATGAGCAGGTCTTGGCGCGCGATGACGCTGCCGGGGCGGTCCGGTTGGCCGGGGCATCGGATCTGGCCGAAATGCGTGCAACCACGCGCGCCTTGGCCGAAGCCGCGGCGAGCCTGTCCCGCATACGCGCACAACGCGCACAGCTCGACGGGGACGTGGAAAGTAGATCGATCGAGATCCGCGCTGCCATCAAGGACTTCACCACTGAACACCCCGAACCATCGCCAGAGCGATTGATCGAGAAGGTCGAGGACCTGGTCGCAGCACGCACCGATGCGCTCGCCGCTTGGGAACAGATCGAGCTTGCCCGCGGCAAGCTCCGGCGGGCCAGCGAAGCGGGCGAGGCCATACGCCAGGAACTGGGCGCGGCGCTGTCGAGCGTCGGCATAGCGCCGGCGCCGGGCGACAGTCTCGAGGCGACTATAGCGATAGCTGAGCTTTTCCTCGACCGTCAGCGCAAGCTCGACGCGGAGCATGCCGAGGCGCTCAGGACCGTGAGCGCAAGGCAAGAGGATCTCGCCGCTCGCCGACTGGCGCAGGGGGCGGCAGAGCGCCGAGAGGAGGAATGGCTGGCAGGCATTACTGAGGCGCTCAAGGGTACCTGGCTCGAGAACGGCCTGTCGGCACCGGCGGTCGGCACGGTGCTTGATCAGCTGGCAGCACTCTCCAAAAGCCTGCAGGAGCGGGACGCCTTGCGACTGCGCATCGCCAAGATGGAGGCCGACAGAGCGCACTTCCTGGCCGAGGTCGCGGCGCTCGCAAACGATGCCGGCGAACCGGCAAAAGATGGCGACGTCGAGCAACTGGCAACCAGGCTGGCCGAGCGCCTGGAACGCGCCAAGCGCGCACGTGAGATAAAGGCGGGCTTCATCGATGACCTCGACCGCCTCAACAGCGCGCGCGACATGCTCGACAGCGAAACGTCAAGCCACGAGCATCGCAAGCAGGAGGTCCTCGAGGCCTTCGGGGTCGCCACGCTGGCCGAGGTCGTCGAGCGTGACGAGTTGCTGCACGAGCGCGACCGCCTCCTTGCAGCGGTCGACGAACTTGAGGACAGGGTGACGGTCGAACTGGCGGCCGAAAGCTTCGACAAGGCGCGCTCGGTCCTGAATGCTGTTGATTTCGATAGCCTCGCGGTTGAGAGGGAAGAAGGCGAGCAACGGCTGCGGCAACTCGACGATGCAATCAATCAACAGCTGATCCGCCAGACCCGGGCCGCGGACAAGCTGGACGCCATCGGCGGCGATAGCGCTGTCGCGCGCCTGGATGCCAAGCGGCGCACCACGCTTCTGGAAATCGAGGAGAAGGCTGTCCGCTACATTGAGCTGAGGCTCGGCATCATGTCCGCGACACAGGCCTTACGCGTCTATCGTGAGCGTCATCGCTCCGGCATGATGGCTCGGGCATCGGATGCCTTCGCGCTGATGACGCGCGGTCAATACTCAGGCTTGACCACACAGCCAGTCAAAGGCGGCGAAGTCCTGATCGCCCTGCAGCGGGACGGCCAGTCCAAGGTTGCCGATGCTCTGTCCAAAGGCGCGCGCTTTCAACTTTATCTGGCTTTGAGGCTTGCCGGATATCACGAGTACGCCCAGTTCCGGCCAGCCGTGCCCTTCATCGCCGACGATATCATGGAGACCTTCGACCATGTCCGATCCGAGGAGGTCTTCAGGCTGTTTGGCGAGATGGCGCGTGTAGGGCAGGTGATTTACCTGACACACCACCAGCATCTTTGCGAGATCGCGAGGGCCGTGGTTCCTGGCGTCAGGATCCACGAACTCGGACCATAGCGCACACGCCTTCCGACTTCCTCCGCTCCCACCTTACGCAGACAAGTCGGCGCCCGTGCAAGTGCCTGCAGCGCAGCCCACCGCCGCGGTTGTCTCCAGGACGCTGCTCTGCAATACTTGGGGTCGCGCAAAGCTTGGCCGGTGTCCCCGACGCCGGCCACTAGCACAAGGCCAGGGACGGCACGACAAATGTCCTGGGCGACAATGCCCTCGGACCGTGGCTCACTCAGTGGGTTCCCAACGTCCGGCCTTGCAGCGCTCAAGCTGCTCTCGCCGGTCCATCCGCGGGAGCCTTTTGCATGCCTGAAATTCACCTCGACCACAACAATGCCAGCGAAGCAGGCAAGGGCCTCCTCACGCTTTGGGATCTCGCCAACCCCCAGGCCACAGTCGAGGCGGCCAAGGAACTGTATGGTTCAAATGCCGCGACGGCTGCCGCCTGGTGCGCGCTGACAGCCCATTTCGATGGACGCAACGAAGACTATCGCTTCTGGTGCACCGTGTTTTCCAGACTTGGAAGCGACACCGAGCACTGAGAAACTCGCGAAGACCAGAGGTACACACCGGCGATGCGAGACTACCGACGCAAGGCGGAAGTCCGCCCACAGCAGCTTCCACATAGGACAGTTGGCAAGCGTCAAATGCCCGATCGGCCCGATGCAAAGTGCGAACAATATGTTGCGGCCGATTTAACATCTCTTCACTTGGCTTCAGAGCTGTATTCCAGAACAATCCATCAAACTGTTGCATCGCTTCTCGCATGAGCCATGCCTGAGCGTCTGCTCTGATTGTCAAGCGCGCGTCCTAAAGCGAGCACGCCGCAACCTGCCACTTTGGGTGGCCATGCTCTGATCATCGATCTTGCGAGCCGAGCGTGGCCGCAGGGGGCGGATTTCAATGGCAACAGCAAGAGGGAAAGTCGATCAAATGACAGACCTTTCGAAGCTGGTGGATCGTAACGAGGGCGCGGGCCAAGGGAGCAGTTGGATCAAAGGCGCAGCGACCGATTGCAAGGCTTGGTCAGGCATGATGCTTGTGCGCGTTCTGCGGTTCAGGGGAATCGGCGGCGGCGACATCGCAGATGCCATTACGCGGCATCGGCATTGGAGCAGGCGGGTCGGTGAACTGGCGCTGAGGCGCGCTCGGCGCCGGAACTGGTTCGCGACTGCCGCTCTTTTCGCCTTGGCTTCGAATACATTCCTCGAGACGATCGCTTGGCGCCGGCTGCTTCACATGCGACCGCGGGACGCCGGCGATGCCCGGCAAAAACTGCTCTATCTGATGTCGGTCTCGATCGGCGACGGAGTGACATTCACGTCCCGCGACATCGACCTGATCAACACCAGTCTGCGCGGCTTCGAGACGGAGCTTGCGGCTTTGCTTAAAAAGCCTCATCGCCGCTGAGGCGTGCTACGGCAACGCCGAGAAAACAGCCCCCCGGGGTGCTTGCTATCCGCCGTCCACCGGATCGACCGGCAATCGGTTCGACCGCTTGATCTGAGCCAGCGCAAAGCTTGTTTCGATCGAGGCAACGCCGTCGAGCCGCGTCAGTTTCTCCTTCAGGAAGCGCTCATAGGCGTGGAGATCCCGGACCACGATGCGCAGTAGGTAGTCGCGTTGACCTGTCATCAGATAGCAGTCGACAACCTCAGGCCAGCGCGCGATCGCGGCGTTGAAACGCTCCAGTTCGCTCTCGCGCTGACGCTCCAGCTTGATCGAGGCGAAAACTGAGATCGGCAGCCCGACCAGATCCTGATCGATGACGGCCGTGTAGCCTGTGATGACCCCCATATCCTCCATCAAACGCACGCGGCGTGCGCAGGGTGAGGGCGAGAGTCCGACCTTATCGGCAAGCTGTTGAGCGGTCATGCGCCCTTCGACCTGCAGCGCGTCGATAATCTTGCGGTCGATACTGTCGAGTTTCACCTTTGGCACGATGAGCCACTCCAGAGCTGGAATTTGAATAAAATGGCTAATCTTTCCCCTCCAGGCGCGCAAGTTTAATCACATCGCGCTGGCAACAAAGTCTAGCCTTTAGGCCTCATGACCAGGAGGCATCGACTTGAACAGGCAGGATTTGAGAGCGCTTGCGGCGCTGGAAAAGAAAGTGCTGTGGTTATCAGCGTGGATCATCCACAACGCCAACCACCTTCGTGAAAACACCGACGGCCTGAAGGTAGGCGGCCATCAGGCATCATCGGCCTCGCTGGCAACGATCATGACTGCGCTCTATTTCTCAGTGCTGAGGCCGGAAGACCGCGTGGCGGTCAAGCCGCATGCCTCACCTGTTTTCCACGCCGTCCAGTATCTTCTAGGCAACCAGACCCGCGAAAAGCTCGAGCAATTCCGCGCCTTCGGCGGCGCGCAAAGCTATCCGTCCCGCACCAAGGATTCCGACGATGTCGATTTCTCGACCGGCTCGGTGGGCCTGGGCGTTGCCCAGACGCTATTTGCGTCGCTGGTCCAGGATTACCTGCGAAGCCGCGACGACAGCGTCACTGAAGGCCGCATGGTGGCGCTCGTTGGCGACGCCGAGATGGACGAGGGCAATATCTTCGAGGCGCTGTTGGAAGGCTGGAAACATGGTCTGCGCAATTGCTGGTGGATCGTCGACTACAATCGCCAGAGCCTTGATGCCGTCGTGCGGGAAGGATTGTGGGAACGCTTCGAGAGCATCTTTCGCAATTTCGGCTGGGACGTGGTTGTCCTCAAGCACGGGTCGCTGCAGCAGGCCGAATTCTTAGAGCCTGGTGGGGAGGTATTGCGTGCCTGGATCGAGAACTGCCCCAACCAGCTCTATTCGGCTCTGACGTTCCAAGGCGGCGAAGCCTGGCGCAAACGCCTCCTGGCCGACATCGGCACCAGCCCGGGAGTGGCTGCGCTTCTCGAGCGCCGTTCCGACGTCGAGCTCGCCGCGCTGATGACCAATCTCGGCGGCCATGATCTGCCCACCCTCCTGGATGCGTTCGAGATGGCGCGGGGCAACGATCGGCCGACGTGCTTCATAGCATATACGATCAAGGGATTCGGATTGCCGCTTGCGGGCCACAAGGACAACCACGCCGGCCTCATGACCAGGCAACAGATGGCCACCTTCCGTGCGTCGATGTCGGTCGGAGAAGGACGCGAATGGGATCCGATCGCGGGACTGGATCTCGACGAAGCGGAATTGCGGAGGTTTATCGAAACGGTGCCGTTCATCGCCAAGGGTGATCGGCGCCATCATGCGCAACGCATCATCGTGCCCGACCACCTGGCCGTGGAAGCCAAGGGCAGCGTCTCGACCCAGGTCGGTTTCGGTCGCTTGCTGGACGAGATCGCTCGGATCGGCGGACCGCTTGCTGGCGCTATCGTCACCACGTCGCCGGATGTGACGGTGTCGACCAACCTGGGGCCCTGGGTGAACCGGCGCGGATTGTTTGCCCGGGAGACGCTGGCAGACACGTTCCGCAGTGAGCGGATCGCGTCGACCCAGAAATGGGAGTTCGGCGCAACGGGCCAGCACATTGAGCTCGGCATTGCCGAGAACAACCTTTTCATCTTGCTGTCGGCATTGGGTCTGGCGCATTCGGTTTTCGGCAGGCGGCTTTTGCCGATCGGCACGCTCTATGACCCGTTTATCCAGCGCGGCCTCGATGCGCTCAACTATGCCTGCTACCAGGATGCCCGCTTCCTGCTTGTCGCCACGCCCTCGGGCGTGACGCTGGCGCCCGAAGGCGGAGCGCATCAGTCGATCGCGACCCAGCTGATCGGCATGGCTCAGGATGGGCTTGCCGCCTATGAGCCTGCCTTCGTCGACGAGCTTGCTGTCATCATGCGCTTTGCGCTCGACTATATGCAGCGCGATGGCGATGCCGTTCAGTCCGAACGAACCTGGCTCCGCGATGAGACGGGGGGATCGGTCTATCTGCGCCTGTCGACGCGGCCGGGTCGAGCAGATCGCCCGCGTCATGACCCCGGCGCTTGAACAGGACATTGTCGATGGCGCGTACTGGCTTCGTCCGCCGGGTCCGAACGCCGAGGTGGTTATTGCCTACACCGGCGCGGTTGCGCCCGAGGCGATCGAAGCAGTCGGCATGATCGGGCAGGACCGCCGTCATGTCGGTCTGCTGGCGGTTACCTCCGCCGACCGGCTCAACGCCGGGTGGACGGCCGCAAGCCGCGCGCGTGAGCGAGGCCTTGTCCATGCGAGAAGCCATGTCGAAAGGCTGTTCGCCGATCTGCCGCAGCACTGCGCGATTGTCACGGTGACCGATGGGCATCCGGCATCGCTGGGCTGGCTTGGATCCGTCTATGGACATCGCACGCGCAGCCTCGGCGTCGAGCATTTCGGTCAGTCCGGTACGATTGACGACCTCTACCGGCATTTCGGTATCGATGCCAACTCGATCGCGACGGCTGCCGACAGGATCACCAGCGGCCGACCCGTGCGGGCCTTGCGGGCGCTGGATTGAGCAAAGTTCCGCAGCAACCCTGAGGGCGTTTGATCGCCGGCTCACGCCTGGAACGCGAAAGCCGCCATAGCCAAATCAAACGAGGAGGGACCGTAATTGAGATCCCGCCTACCTACTAGCGGTCCGTGCGATCGGGAACTTGCCGGAAATCCTGGAACGGCGGTGAAATCTCGCTTTGGCGTTCCGCCAATAAGCTGAAATCAGCGAAGGGAGCTCGGCCGAGCGTCCGGTCAATCGCCTTGCCGCGCCACTCGCCCATGTCCAGGACATAGGTCCCCCACATGCCATAGCGCGCTGCCCTGGCGAACTCTTGCGCAGCAACATACGCAGGCGGGGCAGATCCGCGCGCCCTTGCCCATCCAACGCGTAGCATCTCCTTGGCCAGGTCAAGCCCTTTCGTCCTGCAGCGGCCAGCCAAGGCTTGATCCACCACAGCCGACAACTGGCAGGTGACTGTGGCACCGCCGATCGCTCGTTTCAGCCAGGCTTTCGCCAGCCCGCCACAGGGCACAGGTTTGAGAATCTTGCTTGCGCCGTGCTGCCTCGGATCAAACGACCACTGGGGCAACTGACAGGCATCGATATCTGCAAGACGGACACCTAGCGCAAACTTCGGGAACCAGAGCGTTTGACCATCGACAACAGCAGCGCGCCCGGTGATGGTCTTCTGAAAGGGCGACAGATGGTTGGGAAGCGCCGCAAGCATCGCAGGCGAGCGCCCAACCATGTCCGCAGCTGGGGCAGGACTGGTGAGCGATGCAACCACCAAGACGCTGATACTGCACCGAAGCGGGATGTGCCTCATTGCGCTGGCCCTGTTTGGCGGACCGCCTGTCCAAGCAGCACCGCGGGATGTTCGACATCGCTGAATTGCCACAGGCCGGCCCGCCCGCCGCGTGCGCCCTGTTCGGCGACGGCGTATGGAGGATAGATCGGCAAGCCGTCGCGTCCGAGCGCGGCAAAGGCGAAGCCGGACGTTATCATCAGGTTGGCAAGGTCGACGCGGTCTTGGCCGATCATTGCATAACAGGCGACGTAGATCGTTCCCCTGGCTTGCGCGACCGTCGCGCAAAGCGGGTGGGTGTCAAGGATGTAGGCTGACAGCACCGCAAGCGAGGCCTCACCGCAATCGCGGCGCTGCCCGCCCTTGTCGGTATAGAACGTGCCGCGCAGGCATGCCTGGACGCCGTAGAGGCGGTAGTGCTTTGCGCCGTCGATCCAGCCGTCGCCGCTTTCGAGGACAACGTTGTGTCCGACAGGAAAATAGCCGACAGGCTCGGCTGCGACAGCGCCGGTAGATAGAGCGGCAGCCGACAGCAGGAGCATAGCGCGCTTCACTGGTTCTTGATCCTGGGGTCGGCCCACATGCCAAACCCGCTCCGCCCGATCTTCTCTGCTTTCTGCAGGTCGGGGCGCGCTGAAGAGCCATCCGGCTTCTTCGCGATCCGGTGGCTGCCAAGCGAAACGAGTTGCTCTTCGAGCATGTCGACGGCGTCGAGGCTGCCCGGATAATTGTAGTAGCCATAGCAGGTGGCGTCTTGAGCCGGGGCATTTTGCTCGCTGACGAAAACCCGGCAGAAAATCACCTTCGGCGATTTCAGCATGGTCTCCAGACCGCGCCGGGCAAAGTCGGCGCAGGATCCGGTGAATCTCTCGCGCCGGTTGACCAGGTCGCCATCGCAAGGCTCGATCCCAAACAGACGCAGGGTGACCGTCTCGTCGACACGTATATCGGTTGGCGAGGTGGCCCCAAAGCCGGCAGCGGATGCATAGCCCTTTCGATCGGCGACCCTGCCCTGGCCGTCATAGTACTCGATCACAAGGACAGTCCTGCCGGGCGCGGCGAGCGATCGGATGTAATCCTTGTCGACCATTCCGGCCGCCCCGGCCGGGCTGGTCAGCGCGACGCAGGAAGCAATGGCGAGAGGCATCCACCTGCTCATGATCTGGGGCTCCGAATTCAGCTCTGTTCGCATTGATGACGCCGCCTTCAATTTTTGCAAGAATTTTTTCTGATCCAAATTGACTTTGTTTTTTTGCTGCCTTACGCCTTTTCGCGAATCCATCGTTCCGATGCACGAAGGGGACTGGCATGGCGAGACGTACGTTCGGTGCATATTTGCTGCGTCGCTCCCTATCGGCCTTTGCCGCGGCCACTGTCGTTTCGGTCTCAGCCCCAAT
The DNA here is from genome assembly GCF_029625685.1 of Mesorhizobium sp. WSM4976. NCBI lineage: Bacteria > Pseudomonadati > Pseudomonadota > Alphaproteobacteria > Hyphomicrobiales > Phyllobacteriaceae > Mesorhizobium > Mesorhizobium sp. WSM4976. Next base: position 228,964 of record NZ_JARTVT010000002.1, on the reverse strand, counting down.
TTCGGCCGCGGAGCCCCTACCCAAACCGGCCGATCCAGCGAACTTTGCCTCCAATTCGGCGGTTAGGGAAAGGCTGAGCACTGTTTTCGCGACACGGTGGCAAACCAGTGAAAGCGACCTTGCTGTCGGATCCGACGGCAAAATTCGACGCCCCATCAGGCCCGAGATCGGGCAAAACGACGCCTTGGCTGGAACCTTTGATGCAGCCATCATCGAGATAGAGAAAGAAAGTCAAAATAAGTCAATTTCTAAAGTAGGGACCACTGATCCATGTGGGCCATCACCAGCCGCGCCCAACGAAATCAAGTGGCTCATCGCGGCGTCCGCCGATCGCCACGGCGTCGATGCGGGTTTTGCGTTGGCGATCGCGTTTGCCGAAAGCCGTTTTGATCGTCAGCGCAACTCGGCCAAAGGTGCGCGCGGGCCGATGCAACTCATCCCCGAGACCGCTGCGCGTTTTGGTGTCGATGATATCTGCGATCCGGCGGCGAACATCGATGGCGGTGTGGCCTATCTGCGCCAGCTGTTCGATGAGTTTCAAAACCCGCTGCTGGTGGCGGCGGCCTACAATGCCGGCGAAAGCCGGATCCGGGCGTCGGGTGGCATCCCGCCGATCCCCGAGACGCTCGGCTTTGTCGCCGAAGTCGTCAACTACCAGATCGCCATCACCCGCACAGTCGGGCGGGCGGGGCGCGCGACACAAGACCCGAGAGGTCGGGAGGCCACGACAGTTGGGTCCGGTACGAAGTCCCGACCGCGCTGGGTCGATGGCGTGCTGCAGTTCTAACCCCAGGAGCCCACCATGAAGAATTCCATCCGAAATCTCCTCACGACCGGGCTTTGCTCGGATATTGCCGTGATCGCCGCGGGCACAGTTGCGCTGTCGATCATGGCGGCGTCTCCGGCCTTGGCGCAAACGTCAGGGGCGTTCGCGCCGCTCGAGACCGCCGTGCAGATGATCGTGGACTTCATCACCGGCCCTTTTGGCCGGCTGCTTGCCATCATAGCCGTCATCGGACTCGGCTTTCTTGCCTTCGCCGGACGCCTTTCATGGTTTACCGCCGGCGCCGTCGTCATCGGCATTGGCCTGGTGTTCGGCGCTCCCGCGATCGTCGACCAGATGATCTCGGCAGTCGGGAAGTGACACTATGAACGATGTCGCTGACGACGCGCCGCATCTGACACCGCTGGTGATTGGCTTGACGCGCCCGCCGATGATGTGGGGGATCCCGCTCAACGCCTTCTACATCATCGTCGGCGTCACGCTGATCGCCTTTCTGGTGACCTCAAGCTTCTGGTCGGTGGCAATTGCTCCGCTGATCTATGTGACGCTTTTTGCCCTTTGCAGCCGCGATATCCGCATCCTGGATCTCGCTCAGGTCGCCGGGCGGCGCACTCCGCGCACGCCAAACAAACCGTTCTGGCGCACGAACTCCTACGGAATCTGACCATGCTGAGCATTGTCACGAAAGAACTTGGCTTTGGGCGTCAGCTACGGCGCGAGCGGTCGCTGGCAACCCACATCCCCTACATACGTCACGTATCTGACAGCGTGATCGGGCTGGAGAGCGGCGCCGTTCTGTCGGTGATCAAACTGGACGGGCTCTTCTTCCAGACGGAGGATCAGGCCGAGCTCAATATGCGGGCCAGCGTCCAGAACACGATGATCCGCGCCTTGGGATCGAGCCGGTATTCCCTTTGGTCGACAGTTCTGCGCAGAGAAGCCAAACCGTCGCTCGGCGGACGCTTCAGCGATCCATTTTGCGCTGCCTTGAACGATCGCTACATGGCCTCGCTCGCCGGCAAGCGCATGTTCACCAACGAGATCTACCTGACCGTCATTCGCTCCGGAATGCGGGGGGCGCTCGGTGCGGCTGCGTCGGTATGGCGGCTGCTCGACCGTCCGCAGGTTGGCGAACAAGGCAGCCGCGAGGCGATCGACGAGCTCGAGGAAGTCGTCGGCAACATCACGCGCGAGCTTCAGAAATACGGCGCGCGCCGGTTGGGCATCGTCTATCGCGACGGACAGGCCTGCTCCGAACCATGCGAGTTCTTCAACACGATCCTTTCCTGCGGCGTGGCGCGGCCGATGCGACTGCCACGCATGGCCCTGCGGAATTATCTCGGCACTTCGCGCCTGCATTTTTCGAAACGCACCTTGCAGGCGCAGGCGCCCACCGAGGCGGACCACCGTTTCGGCGCGATGCTGTCAATCAAGGAATACCCGCCTTTCTCCGGACCGGGCATGCTTGACGGCCTGCTGCAGGTCAATCACGAGTTCATCCTGACGCAATCCTTCACCATTGCGGACAAGCCGATCGCGCAGGAGAGGATTGCACGCCTGCAGCGCCAGATCCGCGCCTCAGACGAGGCCGGAAGCAGCGTCGAGACCGATATCGATTATGCCCTCGACAGTTTGGTCAACCAGGAAGCGGTGTTCGGCTATCACCATTTCAGCCTTTTGTGTCTGTCGCACGATCTCGAGGACATCGACAAGGCGGTGTCCGAACTCGGCGCATGCCTTACCGACATGAATGTCACGTGGCTGCGCGAGGACCTCAACATGGAGGCCTCCTTCTGGGCGCAACTGCCCGGCAATCATAGCTACATCGCCCGCGCCGCGATGCTGTCCAGCGCCAATTTCTCCGGCTTCTCCTCGATGCACAACTTCGCCACGGGACAGGCAACCGGCCTTCATTGGGGGCTGCCGATCTCGATCCTGGAGACGACCTCGCAGACACCATACTGGTTCAATTTCCATCAGCGCGACATCGGTCACTTCCTCGTCACCGGCCCGACGGGCTCGGGAAAGACCGTGGCCCTGACCTTCCTTCTGGCGCAGGCGTTTCGCGTCGCGCCGGAGCCCAAGGCGGTTTTCTTCGACAAGGATCGCGGCGCCGAGATTTTCGTGCGCGCCGTCGACGGCTATTACGAAGTGCTGGAACCCGGCACGCCGACGGGCTTCAATCCTCTTCAGCTCACCAATACCCCCGGCAATCGCGAATTCCTGCTTCGATTGCTGAAGGTCATGCTGGAGCCTGGTGACGGGGGCGGCTTTTCCCAGGAGGACGAGGACACGCTCGAGCGCGCCATCGGCCGCATCTGCCAGGAGCCGGTCGAGCAACGTACGCTCGCCAATCTCTGCGGCCTTCTCATGGGACGCTCCCGCTCCAACGCCAATGACTTGCAGGCGCGACTTCGGCCCTGGTTCGAGGGCGAGAAGGCTTGGCTCTTCAATGCTCCGCGCGACGCGCTGTCATTTTCCAATCGGCGTCTTTTCGGCTTCGACATGACCCACATCCTCGACAATGCCGAGGTGCGCACCCCGGCGCTGATGTACCTCTATCACCGGCTCGACGAACTGCTGACCGGCGACCCTGTCCTGATCTTCATGGATGAGGGCTGGAAGCTCCTGCAGGATCCAACTTTTTCCAGCTACATCGTCGACAAGATGAAGACGATCCGCAAGTTGAACGGGATCGTCGGCTTCGGCACGCAGTCGGCTGCCGACATCGCCCAATCCCCTCAGTCCCACACCCTGATCGAGCAGTCGTCGACCAACTTGCATTTCCCCAATCCGCGAGCCGACGAGGCGAGCTACATCCATCGTTTCGGCTTGAGCGCCAAGGAGTTCGGCTTCATCCGCAACACACCGCCGGAAAGACGAACATTCCTCATCAAGCACGGCAACGATTCCGTCATTGCAAGGCTGGATCTCTCGGCGATGCCTGACATCGTCAAGGTGCTTTCGGGCCGCAAGGAAACGGTCGAGGTGTGCGCCGCGTTGCGATCCCGTGTCGGCAATGATCCGGCAAAGTGGCTGCCTCTTTTTTGCGATTGGGAGGCTGAGACATGATCAGACGCATTCCGCTGCTCTTGGGCCTGCTTGCATCGCCCGCCTACGCCGACATTCCCACGATCGACGCAACCGTGCTTGATCAGCGTGAGCGGCGCTCCGACGACACTTCCCAGATCGATGCGGTGGATCGCGACCGCTACACCAGCGACCAAAGTGTCACCTGTGCGCTCTATCGGGCCGGTCGCAAGGATGATCCCGTCGCTGCTGCCAATGCCAACCCCGCGATCGCCGGCATGGTGCGCCGGATCGCCGCTGAGGAGGGGGTCGACGAAAACCAGTTTCTCGCCCTGGTCTACCAGGAGAGCCGGTTCAACCCCTGCGCCAGGTCAGGTGCCGGCGCCATGGGCCTGGCGCAACTCATGCCGGGCACTGCCGCCGAGCTCGGCGTCAATCCACACAACATCGAAGAAAACCTTCGCGGTGGCGCGCGCTACTTCAAGCAGCAGCTTCGCCAGTTCAACGGCAACGTCTCGCTGGCTTTGGCTGCCTATAACGCCGGGCCTGGCGCAGTACAGAATTATGGCGGCATCCCGCCGTTTCGCGAGACGCAAGGCTATGTCGCGATCATCACCCAGAAGTGGCTGCCGGCTTTTGGCGGGTCCGACAAATCGGGCATGCCGCTCGGTTTTGGTGGCGGCAGCGCCGGATTCGAGAGTGCTCGCGACAGCGCGCTTAACGCAATGGGCCTTACCGCCGCGATCAGCGATGGATCTGGCGACGTCGCCTCATGGTTCCAGCAACTGGGTGATGCGACGGCTGGAACCGTCCAGGACAGCTGGGACCAGAATGCCGGGGCGCGCAACGCCAACCTCGAGATGCTCAACCGCATGATCCAGCTGGCGACGGCATTCGCCGACCTGACGAATGCCCGCGACACGCTCTCGCTTGGCGACATATCCGGCGCCAATCGCTCCGGCCGTTACGAACCCCCGGACGCTCCTGACGGCGGACCGGTTCCCGATCCCTGCAATGCCCGCGCCGGTCTCGCCCGGAGCGCACAGGCGAATGCCTGCGGACAGAAACCGGACCAGGATGCCGAATTGCTGCTGAACCCACAATGAAGGAGATCGCCATGCGCCGCGCATTTGCCGCCCTTGTCACCACCGCGACCTTGACCACCGTCGCCAGTGCAGACGTACCGGTCATCGACAAGACCAACTATCGGGTCGCCAGGGAGACGGCAGACAAGACCGCCAAGATCCTCGACACCAACAAGGACATTCTGGGCACCGTAGAGAAAACGCTGCGGGCAGTCACCGGTGATCGGGGCAGCGAGGCAGGCCCGTTGAAGGACCTCGCCATCGGCAACGGCTTCAGCGTCTCCAAGGTGCCCAGCTTCGACAAGCTGCTCGAAAGCAGCACGCCGGATTTCGGCGCGCTCGGGCCTGAGGTCGCCAAGGCGGCAACCACATTCATCAACGGCTTGCAGTTGGTCAGGTCGCTTTCGGGCAGGCAGGACAGCTCGCTCGCAAGCGACAAATCCTATGAGGAACTGGTCAAGACCGTGCTTGGCGTGTCGGCGCTGATCACTGGCTCCCAGCAAGCTGTCGAGACAAGGCGGGCGGCGCTTGAAACGGCAGGGAAGGGGATCGGACAGGCCAAGGACGTCAAGGGTTCGATCGATCAGAACACACAGCTCCAGGTCCAGACCGGACTGACGCTCAACGAGATGATCGGCGTCATGAATGGCGCGGTGCAGGCGCTGCAGGCCGACAATCAGCGCAAGCTCACGGACATCTCGAACACCAGAAAAGCGCTTACCTATGATTAGGAGCATTTGCAGCGGGCCGACGCTGTGGGCCGAACTTCGACGCGTCGTGCTGATCTTGTCCATCGCGTCGTCGTTGGGCGGCTGCGGCGCGGCGGCGAAGGAAAAGACAGCGCCTTGCAGGCGGCCGGCCAACCTGGCGGGCTACGCCGCCGATCCGCGCGTCGACTGTGGGCCTATGCTGCTGGTGAACCCAGACGGCCAGGCCGCGCTGAAAGCGATCGGCGAAATTCCAGATCATCCGCAATAGGGCAGGGGACGTGGGCGATTTCATTGGCGAATTGTTGCAGCGCATCGACGCTTCGGGCGAGAATTTTTCCCAGCGCGCCTTCGAGGCGCTCAGTGGCGCGATCGAGCCGCTGCTTCGGCTGCTCTTCATCCTGGCGATCCTCTTCTACGGCGCGCAGCTGATGCTCGGCATGTCACGGCTCAGCACCGCCGAGATAATCGGCAGGCTTGCCCGGGTCGTCGTGATCCTGCTTCTGGTAGGCACTTGGTCGAACTTCAATGAGCTCTTCTATGCTTGGCTGACCAAGGTTCCCGAAGCCGCCGGGCGCGCGGTCCTGAGTGCTTCCGCGACCGGGGTGGGCGAGCCGACCAACGGTCTCTCCCAGATCTGGAAGACGGCCAATGTGGCGGCATCCACCTTTTCCGAGCAGGCTGGCTATTTCTCCGTCCTTCCGGCCTTGATCGGGATGGTCATCATGGTGTTCGCGGGCCTGTTCGTGGCGATCGCCCTTGGCATCCTGGTGCTCGCCAAGGTGATGCTTTGGGTGCTGCTTGGCACGGCACCGATCTTCATCACGTGCGGGTTTTTCAACCCAACGAGAAACTACGCGCTCGGCTGGCTGAACCAGTCCTTGATCTATGCGCTGATACCGCTGTTCGTCTACGTCATCGCGGCTTTCCTGATCGCGGCAATGGCGCCTGAACTCACAAAGATCAACGAGATCTCCGGCAATCGCGAACTCAAGCTCAGCGACTTCACCGCGTTCATCATGTTGTGCATGGCCGGAAGCTTCGTGCTGATCCAGATCCAATCGCTCGCGCAAGGCATAGTCGGCGGCCTGGCAACACCGGTGGGACAACAAGCCAGGCGACTTGCCGGACAAGGAATAGCTCTTGGGCGCTCCACGATCGGAGGCTCCGCCCACCACATGCAGGCCGCCGTTCAGCGCGTGCAGGCCAGGCTTGGCACTTCACCCTCGTCGGCGCGGAGCGCCATGCAGCGCGCGATCGCGGCGAACGGAAGCCCAGGATAGCCAGCGCACCACGGATTGCGAAAGAAGCGAGAGACATGAATGAACGAACCGACGACAGATTGCGCTCCTATTTCCAGGATTGCGAAATCTGGGAGCAGGAGATCTTCAAGCAGGCGCGGCGCTCCACAAGGATCGCCTGGTTCATCTCGACAGTCTTTGGCATTCTCGCGCTCGCCAGCATCTTTGCGGTGCTGCTGATGCTGCCGCTGAAAAGCTTCGAACCCTATGTGATCGAGGTGGACAGGAACACCGGCTATATTGAGGTGAAGTCGGGGCTCACGCGTCCGACAAATCTGACCGAACAGGAAGCCGTCACGCAAGCCAATGTGGTGCGCTACATCCGCAACCGTGAGGGCTACGACCCCTACGCTATCGAAGAGTATTTCGGCATAGCGGCCTTGTTGTCGACCGGGACCGCCGCGCAGGAACTGCAAGCCCAGTTCAGTGCCGCAAATCCAGCCAACCCCGCAAAGGTGTACGGGCGCCTGAAGCGCGTTCTCGTCGATATCAAATCCGTATCGTTCCCGAACGCCAGCACGGCGATCGTGCGTTTCTCGACCACCGAAAAAAGCGACACCGAGTCCGTCGACAGACATTGGATATCCGTGGTGCGCTTTCGCTACACCGAGACGCCCATCAAGAACGAATGGCGCTTCGAGAACCCGCTCGGTTTCCAGGTCTACAGCTATCGTCGCGATCAGGAGACCGTGACTCCGGGTGCGCAATAATGGCGCGCGGCGTCTGCTTGGTTGTCGCGTGCTTCATCAGCGCGATCGTTTCGTCAGCTCAAGCGGCGCAGACGCCGAAGGCGGGGCGTCTCGACAAGCGCGTCGCCAGCGTCACGTACCAGGAAGACAACGTCGTGCAGGTGTTCGCGGCCTACGGCATCTCGACCATGATCATCTTCGACGAGGACGAGAAGTTCCAGACCATTTCACTGGGGGATAGCGAAAGCTGGCAGGTGATCCCGGCGGACAACGGCAACATCGTCTTCGTCAAGCCGATCGCGCGCAACGTGACCACCAACATGAACGTCGTCACCGATAAGCGCATCTATTTCCTTGAGCTTCACGATTTCGAGCCCGGCTCCGACAGGCAGGTCTACGGCATCCGCTTCCTCCACCCGGAGAAGAACCTGAATGCGGCCTTGCGAAAGGAGGCCGAACAGCGGGCCGCATGGCCCAACATCACCGGCATCGACAAGGCCAATGTGAACATCGACTACTCGTTCTCGGGCGACGTCCGATTGAAGCCGTCGATGGTTTTCGATGACGGCCGCAAGACCTTTTTTCGCTTCGGGACCCGCGTTCCGGCGATCTTCGCGGTCAACGCCGACTTCTCGGAGACCCTGAGGAATTTCCGCAAGGAAGGAGAGTTCATCGTTGTCGATGGCGTCTCAGCACAATTCACACTGCGCGATGGCGATCAGTGGATCTGCATCTTCAATCTGCGCAAGCCCGATTTTGGCGCACCCGACCCGGGGATCCTGGGCCCGGTCGAGGACGACACGGCCATGAAACGCCGACGGAGCGGCAACGCATGATGCGTTCTCCTGAACTAGAGGCGCTCGGCAGGTTCGACGAGGCCATGGTCGCGGATCGATCGGTTCGGCGGACCCAGTTGCTCGGCGGCGGCGCGCTCGTTGTCCTGGGAGCGGTGGCCGGCTACTTCGTCCTCGCCAATCCCCGGGCGCCGGCGCCAGACATGCTGCAAGGCGAGGAACAGTTCAGCACCACGACCTTTCGGCCGCCCTCCTTTGTCCGTGAGGGAACGCCTAAGGCAAAACCGGCGACGCCCGAATTGCTCGAGCTTCCACCTCCGCCACCGGCGCCGCCGCCGGCCAAATCGGACACCACGGAATTCAACGTGGCGTCGCCTCCCGTTCCCGGAGGTGACCCCCTACCCAAAGCGGCTGAGCAAGCTGCTATTGAGGAATTCCCGGCACGCTATCGCTCAAAGATGGTTGTCTTCGACAACGACGGCGCCGATGGAAACGCCGGGCAAGCAGGCGGGCAGGATCAAGGCTCCCGGGTGGCGGGACAGGATCGCAACTCCAAGTTCCTCGCTTCGGCCGCGGCGATCGGCGATCGCTCGGCGACAGCGCGCAAGATCGATCGCATCGATGCGCTCGTTCCGGAGGGAACGCTGCTGCCCGGTATCCTGGAGACGGCGATCGTCAGCGATCTCCCTGGGCAGATCCGCGCGATCGTTTCAGAGGATGTCTACTCACTCGACGGTCGCCGCGTGATAATTCCGACCGGCACACGGCTGATTGGCGAGTATCAGTCCGAGATCGTCCGCGGCCAGAAACGCATTTTCGTCATCTGGACCCGCATGCTGCGCGACGACGGCGTCAGCGTCCGGTTGAATTCCATCGGGGCCGACAGTCTCGGTCGCTCCGGCCTCACGGGAGAGGTCGACAACAAGTTCGCCGAACGCTTCAGCGCTGCGATCCTGCTTTCGATCGTCGGCGGCGGCGCAAGCTATCTCACGGGCTATGGAAGCCAGGCCGCCAGTGACGGCAGTGACGATGCGCGCGGTGGCGAGGACATTGCGCGAAGCACGATCGCCAAGACCTTTTCCGACATGGCCAACCAGGTGCTCGGCGACAGTCTCAACATCCCGCCCACGATCAGCGTTCCTCAGGGAGAGCGTATTTTCGTCTATGTGCGCCAGGACCTCGATTTCTCCGCGTTGTACGAGGAACCCGTGGCCGAGCAGTTGAAGGAGATCCGCCATGAACGTGGTCTGGACTGAGTTCGCACGCGAGGAGCGATATTACTTTCTCTACCGCGCGCTCGAGCCGCTGAAGGCATTCCTCGACGATCCACGCGTGGTGGAGATTTCGGTCAATCGGCCGGGGAAGGTCTATACCGAGCGCCTCGGCGCGACGCATATGGATTTTCATGAGATCCCTGACCTCACCGGCGCGGAGATCGTCAACCTAGGAGAACGGGTGGCTGCCGCCACCCACCAGTTCGTCAGCGCCGCCAATCCGGTGTTGAGCGCGGCGCTGCCAACCGGAGAACGCATCCAGATTGTGCTGCCGCCGGCAGCACCTGACGGCGGCGCGATCTCGATCCGCAAGCAGGTCGTGAGCGATTTCACGCTTGAGGACTACCGCGACAAAGGCGCTCTTGATCATGTCGCGGTGGTAATCGACGGCCTCAGCGATTTGGACCGGGCTTTGATAAAATTCCTCCAGCAGGAAGACATCTATGGGTTCATCCGCGCGGCGATTCTGAACCGCGTTTCCATCCTGATCAGCGGCGGCACCTCCAGCGGCAAGACGACGTTCCTCAACGCCTGCCTCAAGTCAGTCGGGGAGAACGACCGCATCATCACCCTGGAAGATACCCGGGAGCTTTTCCCCACGCAGCCGAACGCGGTCCATCTGGTGGCATCGAAAGGCGACCAGGGTACGGCAAATGTGACGATACAGGGCCTTCTCGAAGCATCCCTGCGCATGCGTCCCGATCGATTGTTCGTGGGCGAGGTGAGGGGGGCCGAGGCATTCGCCTTCCTGCGCGCCATCAACACCGGCCATCCTGGGTCGATGTCGACTGTACATGCCGACACGCCGCTTGGCGCCTATGAGCAGCTTGCAATGATGGTGATGCAATCTGGCCTGTCGGCGGCCTACCCCAAGGCCGACCTCATTTCCTACATCAAGAACGTGATCCCGGTCGTCATCCAGCTCCGCCGCGAAGGCGGCCGGCGCGGCGTGTCGGAAATCTATTACACACGCATGGAGCGTGAATGACCGGGTCGATGCGTTTGGCCTATCTGTCCTTTTGCCTGGTAATCGCTGTCGTCGTGTGGCTGCTGACCTATGGCGCAATCTTGGCGCTTGTTTACGGCGATGCCCGCATCCTGAAGCTGACAATAGAGGCCAGTCCGTTGGCTCCCCTACAGCAGCTTGAACACTACAGCGAGGATCCCACTCTGCAGCGGGTCGCCTTTGGCGCGTTGGGGCCTGCTTTGGTGGTCGGCGGCTTACTCGCAATCATCGGTCTGCGTTCTCGCCCGAGCCCATTGGGGGACGCAAGGTTTCAGAATGCGGCGATGCTCGGACGCGGCAAATGGTTCCGAGGGCGGGGGCACATCCTTGGGCGGTTCGGCCGTCGGCTGCTGCGCGTCAACGACGAGCGTCATCATCTGATCATCGGGCCGACGCGTTCGGGCAAAGGTGTCAGCTATGTCATTCCCAATGCGCTGACGCATGAAGGCTCGATGATCGTCACCGACTTGAAGGGCGAAATATTCTCCAACACCGCCGGCTACCGCAAAATCATGGGTAACCAGGTCTTTCTTTTCGCGCCCGGGTCAGAGCGGACACATCGTTACAACCCGCTGGACTTTATCCGGCCGGATCGCGGCGACCGAACCACCGACATCCAGAATATTGCCAGCATTCTCGTCCCCGAAGAAACCGAGTCGGAAAACGCGATCTGGCAGGCGACAGCCCAGCAGGTGATGGCGGGTGCCATCAGCTACGTCCACGAAAGCAGGTTCTATAAGGGCCGGCGCAATCTCGCCGAGGTCACCGCCTTCTTCAACAGCGGCGTCAATCTGCAGGCGATGATGACACGCATCAAGGATCAGGAACCGTATCTGTCGCGTTTCACGCAGGAAAGCTTCAATGCCTATATCGCCTTGTCCGAGCGCGCCGCCGGTTCAGCTTTGCTCGACATACAGAAGGCCTTGCGTCCGTTCCGAAACGAACGGGTCATCGCGGCGACGAGCGTGACGGACATGGATCTGCGTGCGCTTAAGCATCGGCCGATTTCAATCTATCTTGCGCCCAACATCACCGACATCACGCTCTTGAAGCCGCTGCTTGCGCTTTTTGTCCAACAGACGCTGGACACTTTGCTGCTCGACCACGACTCTGGCTCGTTGCCCGTCTACTTCCTGCTCGACGAGTTCCGGCAGCTGAAGAAGATGAACGAGATCACCAGCAAGCTCCCTTACGTTGCCGGCTACAACATCAAGATGGCTTTCGTCATTCAGGACCTGAAGAACCTGGATGAGATCTATGGCGAGACGGCCCGTCACTCCCTGATGGGTAATTGCGGTTATCAACTCATTCTCGGGGCCAACGACCAGATAACCGCCGAAACCGTTTCCAAGGCGCTTGGCAAGCGCACCGTCCGCTACAAGACGGAATCGCGCTCGATCGCCTTGATGGGGCTACATCGGCGCACGAAGGTCGAGCAATTGCGCGAGCGCGATTTGATGATGCCCCAGGAGGTTCGGCAGCTTCCGACTGACAAGATGCTGGTGCTTGCCGAGGGCCAAAGCCCGATCCTTGCCGACAAGCTGCGCTATTTCGCGATCGGATTCTTACGAACCATGCAGGAGTTCTCGGCATCTCATCGGCCAGAAATCCCTGCCAGCGAATTCTTGCCGCAGCTGCCGGTTCCGGTCCTGGTCGAGGCCTACGCCAACACGCAGGCCGGAAGAGAAGTCGCTGAGCCGCTAGTCATCGGCAAAGTGCCACGCCCCTATACGCCCGCGGGTCGGGCTCACCGGACCGAGCCGGAGCGCGATTTCACGCGTAGCGAGACCATCTCTCGTTCAGGTTCCTTGCCGCCGCATACAGGATCACCGAACGAAATGGATTGGACATCCAGCGATACAGAGGTGGCGGAAAGGCATTTGAGCCCTGCGGCGGTCGAAGCAAGGCTTGCGCCGGCCGCCCGGAAGCTGAAATCATTGATTTCCGACAAGGAACGTGTCGCAGGAAACCACCGCAGGGATTGGTCCCGCATCTTTGATGAAACCGTTCCCGATGCCGACTCTGACGAGATCGGGGAGGCGATCTTCTAAGGCCAGGGTTGCCGCGATTGCCGACGTCCGGGGGCTCGGGATCATGCCATTACGGGGGCGATAAGATCGAGCCTCCACACCCCGCTGATTGATCCGCTCCAGCGCTCCAGGAAAATTGGAAGCTTCGTGCTACATATCTTACCGATCTGTAGTGCGAAGCTGCCAAAATGCCTCCTCCACACAACCTTCGGTGCGGTGTGCGCTGCGCAAGCTCGGGGCGGACATCCATGACGCCCGTCGACGCCGACGGCTGCCGATGGCGGTCGTCGGCGTTTGACGCTTTCGCTCCTCCCCTCCCGCCGGACGGGTGACATTCGGCTCCATCGGCGACTCGGCCGGACACCTGGGGCCACCGGCTTCGTCGGTCATCGACCAACTTGGTCGCCACTCCATCGCGAAATTCCCCGAAGGAAACCGACGAGTACAGCATGGAGTCGAACACGAACTGATCAACGTCGCCGGTAAGGCGGTCATGCTGTCGCGACGCTTCGACCGTGAGAGCGCCATCCGCATCCCGTTCTTGTCTGCGATGGCGATGGGCGCCAAGGACGGCCAGCGCGGCAGCTATCCGGAGATCGTCGACCATTAGATGGGGCTTGGCGCTGGAACCGGAAGGGCGCGCGGAGAGCGTAATCAGGCACCGGAATTATCGGTCACGTTCATCATGCTGGTTGTGTTCGGATTCGCGGGTCGAGGGCCGCGATCTTTCCAAATGACCTTGCTCGGAATCGGAGCGCTGCACTTTCTTGGTCCCCTCAACCCCTTCCTTACCTGAGCGCGTCGGCGCGCCGTGTTGTGACGTATGTGTATCTGATAGATGGCCCGGCACGAGCGCCCGTTCTTGCCGCAACATTGGTCCTTCAGCCTCGGTGTTGCCACCAGCATCCCGACCCTCTTCGCGATCATATCGTCCGGAATTGCGAGAACCTGCCTGCTGCTCGACCAGTTGGAGATATTCGCGACGAATGTTGACCACCTCTCGTGCAGCTGCGGCAATTTCGCTGAGGTCTTGCCGGTCCTCGGGACGCACCGATGATTCAAAATCGGCCAGGACAGCCTCGACGCGTTTCTCATAGATCTCAAATTCAGCCCGAGACATGTTCCGCATCGGCATCTCTTCTCCTTCGACGAGCTCGACAACAGCTCTCAAGATGGATTTGTAATTGCCTTTATCTGCGGAAATCGGCCGATTTTCAAAGTCTTTCTTATATTGGCGCGAAACCTCCGCGAGCCGTTCAAGCTGGCGTGCGGCGAAATCCGCCACGGCGCTTCGATCAGCGTCTGCAAGGTCGCGCCAGACCTGCGCGGCTCGCGTGGCATAGACCCTGGTTTTGTCGGAGTTCGCTAGCCGAGCCAGGTTCGAGCGCTTGGCGTCGTAGCGTGCCTGCGCGGCCTGGCTGGTGCCGACATGTTCTGTCCTGCCGGCGTAACCGACCGGGCGGACCTGCTTGCGCGTGTAGGCGGGCGCGGAGGCGGACTCGCGACGATCCGTAAGCTCCATGTCCAATCCCTGGTCTCTTGCGCTCGCGGCCATACGCGAGCGCCAGTCTCTGAAAACTTGCGGGCTGGTCACGATCCGCTCTCCAGCCTCCGAGCGCATGGTCACAATCGCATGCGCATGAATATGCGGACGCTTGCCGCCCTGTCCTGTCTCTCTTGGATCTCGCCCCGGATCATGTAGAGCGAAGATGTAGCGGTAACCCGCGAACTGGGTCCCCAGGAAATCCCGCACCGCGTTTTCGAACGCCGTCGCATCGGTGCCTCGGCGCGCGGAGATCACGAGGTGCATCACGTCCCTGCTCTTGCGGCTATGCAGATCGCGCCGCCATTCCTTCTGGACATGGTCTCCGGCCTGTTGGTGGCTGAGGATCGATAGGCCCCTTTCATCCTTTACCCCTCCCTGGAAGCGCCTGGCCAGGTCCCGAACCCGAGCCGTTCCAAACTCCGCGCCATTGCCATAGCCATGAAAGCGGAAACTCATAGGGAAGCCGCTGGCGACCTCGCTCTCGACTATCCGCTTTTCCACGATCGATGCCGCTTTCGCATCGCCGCTCAGGCGGCTGCCGTCGCGCTGGCGAAGCATCGCCACACCGTGGACGACCGCTTTACCCGCTGACGCCTGGTCAACCGCATAAACGAACCGACGCTCGCCAAGACCCGCACGCAAGATCGCGCGCACTTGGGCGTCATTGAACCGATCGGCCCCGATCGCCTCCATGTCCATGGTTGCCTGAAACACCGCGACATCGCGGCTGGCCGCGCGGTTGGCGAACAGATGTTCCCATTGCGCGATTTCGACGGCGACCGCCGACTTGCCAAGGATGGATTGGCCTCTTTCATTCTCAACGGCAATGGCGCCCTCCCGTGAGACATACCGGCCCATCGCCGCGGTGCGGCGACCGCCACCATACGAGGCGAGTTTCACAACAGCCGGCTGGCTCCCCCGAGCCAAAGCGGTGAAGCGCAAGTGCATCGTCCGATCCGCTGATCGGCCCAGTCTGGCGTTGTGAGACGAGTCCGTTCTGGTGCCCACCCGCCGCGCTTTGCCTGCCCCGCCATTCTCGAGAGCCGCAGAGCCTCGCATTCGCCGAAGCAGCCAGTCAGCGTCGACGTTCCGACCCACTTCCAGGTCGTGCAACAACGCGGCGCGCCGCCGCTCCCAGTCCTGCTCGAACGCTCCGAGGAAGAATTCCATCACATTGCCTCGCCACGACGCCTGGCGGCTTGGCGCTTCAGCATGGCGGCGAGCTCGGCGGCAACCGTGATCACCGCCGCCTGAGCATCCATGACAAGCCTGGCGACGTCTCCGACGTTCGGGCGGCGTCCGGCGTTGATTGCGCGGGCCACAGAATTGAGATCGCTGGACATGGTGGAGATATCATCGCTGAGCAGACGGAAAATGGCGCCGTCGACTTCGCTTAGGAAGGGATCGACGCCCGCACCCTCGAGTGAGAGCAGCCGCAGGAAGCCAGACACGGTGCAGCCTGCCCGATCCGCCGCATCCTTGACCGCCATGAACTCACCCGGCGAGTACCGGATATGCGCCACCTTCACCTTGCGACTCGAGCGACTGGATTCAATTGGTCGCGTTGCTCTCATCGGACCCTTTGCCTCGACGTCCGGCGATGGTTGGCTGATCGAGGGCCTGTCCCTCGATCGTCAGGAAAAATGTATCACATTTTTCCGTATCCTGCCAACCGATATAGCTCAGATTTTCGAACATGAACCGGACATTCACAATTTTTCACAGCCAATATGACTATTCTTCTCTACAGAGCTGTGGTTTCATATTCCTGCAGATGTACGTTCGAAGAGACCAGGATTTCTGTGTCAGTAGAAACCCATTTTCATGGAGGCGGCGCATGCCCACGGTCATTTCCGCGATCAATGGCAAGGGCGGTGCGGGAAAGACCACCACGCTCATGAACATCGCTGGCGAATACGCGCTTCTAGGCAGGCGAGTGGGGATGATCGACATGGATCCGCGCAACAACCTCTTGAAGTGGTGGTCGGACTGCCACGACAAACAGGCGCAGGCCGAGCACATCGACGTCTTCAGCCACAAGACGGCAAGGACGCTCGCGGCCTTCCATGAACAGCATGCAAGCCGGTTCGACGTCCTGCTGGTGGACACTCCCGGGGAGGACACATCCATAATCGACACGGTGATCGAGCGATCCGACTTGGTGATATCGCCGGTTCAACCTTCAAAGCGCGAGGTGCTTGGCGCCATCGACAGTTTCGGGGCCGTCAGGCGCGTCAACACCAATACCGGCCGCAACTGTCGCCACGGCGTGCTGCGCACTCGCATTTCTATCACGGTGCGGCACACCGAGCTGTACCGGAAGATCCGCCCGATCATTGAAGAAAAGGTGGGCACCTATCTGTTCAGGACCGAGGTGTTTGAGCGAAACGTCTACAAGGACATTCACAATGGCGTCGGCACCCTGCAGATGCAGGACGTGACAGAGGCGATCGCCAAGGCACGCCGGGAAACGCGTGCCCTTGTTCAGGAGATCGAAGGATTGGTGGGAGGAGGGGAGCCTGGAGGAGACGCCGCATGACCCGACCGGATCAACTGTCGCTCGACGATTTCGTCACCGCGCCACGAAAGCCCTCGCTCGTCAGCGAGCCGGTGGCTACGATCCCATCGGCAACTCCTGAACCGGAGCAGGCCGGCTCGGCAGGTGGAACCGGAGATGATGGCTGGACGATCGCCGAGACCCGCCGGCAGAAGGCGAGAAAGGCGCTGCGTCAGATGACGCGCGAGCGGAGCAGGGGAGAGAGCCAGTTCGTCAACGTGAAGCTGGATCGAGCCACCAAGCGGCGGCTCAAACTTGCCGCCTTCAACGCCGACACCTCCATGCAGATGATAATGGAAGTGGCAATTCGAACTTACCTCGACGATCACAAGCTGTGATGCAAGCGCCTAGTGCTTGGCTGCCTATATGAATTTGCCTTCGAGAGCGTGATTTAATAAGACTCCGATTTCTTGCGAGCCGCGTCTTTCGGCACGGATATCCGGCTCATTTTGATGCGGATTTTGTGAATACGAACATCAGGACTTAGCCACGCCAATGGCCATCAAGGATGTGCGCGCCTACATCGAGAAGCACGGGCTTGTCGAAACCACCGACGACGAAATTGAAAAGCCCTTCTATCGCAAGCCCGGGTTTGACGGCATTCGAAGCTTTGCGGAGATGGAGCAGATCTTCAGCCAGCTGATCCGCGAAAAGCGCGACAACCATAATCTCAACAGAGCGCAGGCAGCGATGATGGTCGGGCTTCACGAGCAGATCTTTGCTCGCTACGAGCGCGCTTTCTCGAAATTGACGGTCACGCGCTTGATCCATCTGGCGGAGATCCTGGAATTTTCGCCAATCGAACTGATCTATGCCGCGGCACCACATTTGTTCGGTGACACCAAAGAGGAAGCCCGCGACAAGAAGGAACTGGTTTTGCGGATCCTCGACATGCCTGCCTCAACGACGCATTCGCTTCTGCAGTTGATCGTCGGGCTTTCTCCAGCAGAAGATAACAAGCTGTAGTTGCGCCCGCGTGCTTTGAGGATCGACGATGAGCGCAGCGCGAAAGGTGCAACACGCGCGCACTTAACCAGTTCCCGCGCCATCGGAGGCCGCGGCGAGTACCGGATGACTTGTGACTTGTAGGGGCGGCTGAAGCCTTTCCCTGCCTCGCCCGCCTAGGATTCTTCCTGGCGCAAAAGCAGACGCCGCAGCATTGGCTCGATGCGCGAAAGACTGGCGGCGCCATCGGCTCGCTGATCGCGCAGATGCTGCCGGTCAGCGACAATGAGCGCAAGACGCTGCTGGTGGCGGGCGCGGCTGCCGGCATGACGACGGTTTTCGGCACGCCGATCGCCGCAATCATGCTCGCCGTCGAGCTGCTTTTGTTCGAATGGACGCCGCGCAGCTTCATCCCGGTCGCGGTCGCCGCGATCGCCGCGGAAGTCGAGCGCAGCCTGCTGCACATGCCGAGCCCGATCTTTCCGTTCTCAGGCACCATGGAGGCATCGATCGCCGGGCTCGGCGGCTGGGTGCTGGTCGGCATCGCCGCCGGGCTGCTTTCAGGACTGCTGACGCAATTGGTCTATGCCTGCGAGGACGCCTTCCTCAAGCTGCCGATACACTGGATGTGGTGGCCGATGATCGGCGGCCTGGTGGTCGGCATCGGCGGGCTGATCGAACCGCACGCGCTTGGTGTCGGCTACGACAACATCGCCAACATGCTCGACGGCCGTACAGTCGCGGCGGCCGCGCTGCTGCTTCTGGTGGTGAAGGCCGTCATCTGGGCCGTGGCGCTTGGATCCGGAACGTCGGGCGGCGTGCTGGCGCCGCTGCTCATCATGGGCGGTGCGATGGGCGCGGTGCTTTCGGGCATCCTGCCCGAGGCAAGCCCCGGCTTCTGGCCGCTGCTGGCGATGGCGGCTACCATGGGCGGCACCATGCGCGCGCCGCTGACGGCGACCTTCTTCGCCACCGAGCTCACCGGCAACACGCATGTGATGGTGCCGCTGATCGCGGCCTGCGCCACCGCCCATGCGGTCACCGTGCTGTTGATGAAGCGCTCGATCCTGACCGAGAAGGTGGCGCGGCGCGGGCACCATCTGGTTCGCGAATACCGCGTCGATCCGTTCGCCTTGACCAGGGTCAAGGAAGTGATGACGACCAAGGTCGAGAGCGTGCCGGCGACGATGACGCTGCATGGCGCGGCCGCCTTCCTGACCGCGCCGGGCACGCGGCATCCGAGCTTCCCGGTGGTCGATGAAGCGGGGCATGTTCTCGGCCTCATCGATCCGCCGGCGATCCTGCGCTGGCGTCGCAACGGCAAGCACCGCAAGGCGACCCTCGGCGAGTTGCTCGCCGGCAGCAAGATCACGCTCGCTTATCCGGACGAGTATCTGGAGGCGCTGTCCGATAAGCTGCTCACCGCCAATGTCTCGCATCTGCCGGTCGTCTCGCGCGAAGATGCTCATCGGCTATATCGGCTGGAAAGACATGATGCGGGTCAGGTCGAAAAAGCAGGCGGAGGAGCGCGACCGCACCGCCTTGCTCAGTTTCGGCGCGAAGCGCAAGGCGCAGCAAATGGCCAGCGATAGCGCGGCCTAGTGTAGGATAGTGATCAGCGAGTTATGTCTCGGGCGACTCGCTGTCACTGGCTCCGCTGATCGGGTTGGCTTCCGGCCGAAGGAGGACCCTGCCCCAAGTTTTGGGGAAGGGTCCCGTCGCGCTCAGTCCACGCCGCGACGCCCGTTGGGCCGTGACCAGATAAGGCTGAAGCCTTCGCCTTCCTCGTCGTCAAAAAGGTTGGCGTAGATTGGAGCCGTGAAGCTCGGGTCGTCCAGCTTGAGGCCAAGATAGTCCCGGCCTTCTCCGGAGCGCTTGGACCATGCGGCGCCGATCTCGACGCGGCCGACCAGGACCCGGTGGCTGGGGGCGTTCTCGCCGGCGGCGCGCTGGTCTGGCACGATGCGCACGTTCCTGGCCTGGACGCTGAGGGTGACGATTTCACCGGTGAACTCGTTCGTGCCGGTCTTCTTGAAGGTGCCTATGGTCGCCATTTTAAGTCTCCGTTTCTTCGTTCACGAGCCCGCACCATTGCGGCCTCGATGGCGATCGTTTGGCCTGAGGCGATCGACGGCGCACCCCGAAGGGGCTCGACAGCCAAGGAGGGCTTTCTTGTTTCGCGAGGAATGACGGCTTTAGCCGTCAGGGGAAGAAAGTTTGACGCGGCTGTTGCGTCATAGGCGATCGAGGCGCAGCCGGCCTCAGGCCAGATCAGGCCATTGAAGAGGCCCTTTGGAGCGGTCGCATGAAGGTCAGACCCGAGACATGGCCACGCCTCGGCTCCCGCGAGACGACATCGGCACGGAGTTCGCGCCGATGACAGGAAGCCGTTGTCGAGCCGATCACGGCATGCTTGCCCGTCATTCCGCCGGAGACGACCCTGCATTGAGCGGACCGCGGCGATTGCGGGATCCCTGACTCTGCTGCCGCGCCGGAGTTGTTCATTGCTCGCGCTTTGATCGAGCGACCTGCGTTACGGTTTTCGGCAAAAGCCATTTTCCTCATGAGGTGCTCATCCGGGGTGGACTGCGCGTCCTTATGGGCATGTGAGCATGACTGAAGCGTCGAGGGCTCCGTTTCTCCGCCCTGGGTGCTTCAAACGCTCAGGGCTAACAGCCACACAAGAGCGAATTTCAGCGTTCGCGCATCAAACACGGAACCCGGAAAGATGGACAAATCTGCCCCCTGCCAAACGAGAGCCCGATCAACACTCAATGGACAGGCCGCAAGAGGCGGCAGCAAGCCCATCGGGGGCCTCCACTGGGTCTCAGTGTTGATCCTCAGTTGCTCGATTGGAGCGCTCGGAAATGAAAAGGCCCCGACACTGTGTAGTTGCCGAGGCCCTTAGGCATGTACGCAGTACCGGCATGACCGAACATCACATTGCGCTAATGTGGTGAACGAATAGTGAAGCAGCCCCTGGTCACTTGATAAATGCCGTGCCGCATCAACTGCCGCTGCCCTGAAGGCACGCTGGTGCCCAGTAAAGCGGACGACAGGACAGCCCCGCCTCCGAATTTGGAACGCCTAACAAGGCGCGTGATCTGGGTGAGTAGGTTTGTTCGGCAGTCCGATGACAGACCAACGCTGCTGAGCTTCCGTGGTACATTCCCGCCGCGATGTGGACAGCTCCAGAGCACAGTCAGGGGAGCGAGCGCGGAACGACTGGGTCCTTGCGCGGCAGAGATGGACTTTGGCGGCGCCTTATGCGCCGCCAAATCGCCAGACAGGAATGCCAAGCCTCCTGGCTTTGTCGGCGAGATTATCGTGGATGCCAGTGCCTGGGAAGTGCATCACGCCTTTCGGCACGATCTCCAGAATCTCGTCGTTGCGCTTGAAGGGTGCCGCGCGCCCGTGCTTCATCCAATCGGGCGCAAAGCCGATCTGCGGGACATTGCGGTTCTTCGCCCAGAGCGAGGCGATCTTCTCGGCGCCCTTCGGCGATTTGCCATGGATCAGCACCATTTCGGGGTGCTTCTCGTGGACCTGGTCGAGCTTCGCCCAGATCAGTCCATGGTCGTCATAGTCGAGCCCTCCGGTGACGACGATCTTTGGACCCGGCGGCAGGAATACCTCCTGGTCGGCGCGTTTTTTCGCCATCAGGAAGTCGCGGCTGTCGATCATCGCCGAGGTCAGGTTGCGATGATTGACCTTCGATCCGCTGCGCGGCAGCCAAGGCTTGCCGACATGGCGTTCGTAGTGCTCGGCCGCCTGGTCGCGCATCAGCTCGAAGGCGTTCTGCCGCTCAATCAGTGTCATGCCCTCGGCGATCAGGCGCTCCAGTTCGACGGATTTTACCTCGCTGCCGTCCTGTTCGCGCTGCGCGCGTTTCTGGGCCTGCTCGTTGTCGTCCAGCTCCCGGCCGATCCGGTCGGTGGCGCGGTGGAAGAGGTTGACCGTCGACCAGAGGAGATCGTCAAGGTCGGGTTCGAGGCGCGTGTCCTCAAGAGTGCCGATCAGGGCGTCGAAGATGTCGGCGACGGCGCCCGCGACCCGGTTGCCGTCTGGCAGCAGCCGCTGGTCGGGTTCATCGGCGAAGGGTCGGTAGCCGTGGAGCTGGAGTTCATTGAGGACATGGTCGGCGGGTGAGGATTCAGGGGTAGCGTCGTAGTCGTCGTGATCGCGCATGGGATGCTCCGTCGGTTGGACCGCGACCGTCGCGGCCTTCATGGCGACGAAGCCCACGGGCCGGACGGTCGGGCACCCGCAGCGCAAGCGCAGGGCTCGATGGCTAAGGCCGGCTATTTTGCCTCGCGATGGAAAGCGGCCCTTAGGCCGCGCCGGAAAATGGTCGGCCGCCGCCATTGCCCGGCTGGCCGGCTTGTGGGCCGATCGCCCTCTCGAAGGCCGAAGCGCGGCCCCCTCCGATGGATAGGCCCATCCCGCCGAGCACAGGGGACACCCCGCTGGCCTGTTCTCCTGCCGGCTATGCCGCCAAACCCATGAAGCGTGCGGCGTCCTGCGGCGCGACCTGCAGCCGGGCTTGCACGCGCAGTGCGTCCAGGCCGAGGCTGCGCAGATCCTCGTTGAAGTCGCTTAAGCTCGGCGAGATGGCGATCGCCTCGATCCCGGCCGCGTTCGCCCTTTCGGTCAAGCCGTCGCGCGCGCTGTCACCAGCCGGATCGTTGTCGCGCACGATGTAGAGACGCCGCAGCGGGTCGGGGAACAGGATGGCGGCGAGATGGGCGGCGGATAACGCCGCCATCATCGGCATGCCGGGAAGGACCTGCCGAAGCGAGAGGACCGTCTCGATGCCTTCGCCGGCTGCCATCACACCGCCTGCGGTTCCGAAGCGCACGGCGTTGCCGAGAAGAACACCCATTGCCCGCCTGGGCGTGTCGATAGGCGCCTTGTCGTGCCGGCGGGGATCGAGCCAAGTGCGATGCGCCCCAGTGATCCTGCCCTGGAGATCGGTAACGGCGGCAATCATCGCCGGCCAGGTCTCGGTCGGCGAATGCTCGTCAGGACGATAATAGCAGCGCGGATGGAAATGCAGGCTACCGGTTTCGCCGGTGCCTTGTCGATGACGGTCAGGCGCGTATCGATGGTCGTTCCGTGTTTGGCATAGACCGACCCCGCGATCGCCGCGGTGAACACGACGTGGCCGCGCTCTTGCAGCCGGAGGAAGCTGTCCAGCCAGGCCGGCAGCTTGGGCGAGAAATTCGCGCCGGTGATCGTCACCAGCCGACCGCCCGGCGCAAGCCACGCCAGCGCCGAGGCGATGTGGCGATAGGCGGCGTCGGCGACGCGACCGGAGACGTTCGTCATGACGGAGAACGGCGGGTTCATGATGACGACGCTGGGGATGGTGGCGTGATCGAGATGATCGTCGATCTGGGCGGCGTCGAAGCGCGTGACGGGGACGCCCGGAAAGAGAGATGCGAGAAGATCGGCGCGGGTCTCGGCCAGCTCGTTCAGGATGAGATCGGATCGTCGATGTTCACCTTGAGTTCGGAGGCGAAGAGGTCCGCGAAACTGGTGTCGGAAAAATCCAGCACGAAGCCTGGGCCCCGGACGAAGTCGACGAGGTCGTCAATTAGACGCAGGTCAATGGATCGAACCGAATTGATAGATCTTCCTCCCCAAAGCGGACAGCCTTAAGTTAGCTGTTGATCGTTTCTTCAAGCGCGGCAATTCTCGCAAGGATGTCGTCGAACGATGGCGGTGTTTGGTCAAACATCATCGGCGCCATCGCCCGATAATCTGCTTTTAGGTCTTTGACGCGCGCGTCGTCCGGCGTCAGCCGGAGCGTGCCTGGCCGAGCCGTATCGTAGCTCGCCCATCTCGAACGGAAGAAGGTGGCTTTGTGATGCGCGACCTGAGCCAACAAATCGACGTCGGCAACGGCGGCTCGGCCCTCATCCGTGTCGAGGAGCATGGCGAGGTCGTAGTAGTGCCGAGAGAAATACTGCGGCGTCGGCGACTCCGCAGGGCGATGAGCCTCCGCATGGAGCGCGGTCGCCTTTTCCCAGAAGGTACGCCGCGCTGAGAGCACGGTCACGCTGGTGTCGGGATCGGCGAAGAAGTCCGGATAGTCGTCGGCTGCGTAGGGACGGATGACCTTCTCTTCGGTCGGCCAGGGATCGCCGCGCGCGCCGAGTTCGAATTTCACTCGCGGGGTGATGTAGGCCATGCCCTCGTATGTGGCGGCAGGTAGTGTGGTCGGATAGTGGAAGTTGACCGTTTGGGCGTCGCCATCGTCTATCTCCAGCGACCACTCGCCGTTGGTCGGCTCGCCGAGTTGGTCGACGATCGCGGCGCGGAGCGCCGGGAGAAGTTTTTCGGCGATGTGTCGCTCGACGTCGCTGACCAGGTCGTCGATAAGCCGGGCCGCGTGCTTCCGGCTGATCCCTTCCCTTTCGGGATCGCGCTCGCCGGTATATCCGAGTTCGGCTCGATCGAACGATAGGTCGATGTCCTCGGAGAACCGGCGGATGGCATTGAACGCCTTGGACAACGACGTGCCGCCCTTGAAGACGAGGGTGGCCGTGGTGCCCTTTGGGAGACCGAACAGGCGTTTTAGGCTCCAGCAGACCCAAAAGTCCTTTTCGATGATCGTGTCGGCGACGCCCCGGCCGGCGCCGGTCTCCCCGAAGAGAGCTGCGCGTTCGTCGGCGGGGAGACGTGCGACATCATCCATCGATATCGGCCACCGCTGCGTTGGCAATCGAAACGAGCGTGGGCCGCATCCAGGCAGGCGCTTGAAGGGCGGTTGAGGCTAGCGTCTTCTTGTCGTTGGCCAAAAGCTGGCGCGCTGCGATCTGCGCAACGTCAGCCGCCCGAACGGGGCCGACGTGGCGAAGCGCCTGAACCACCGTTCCGGCGGGGCTGCCCGGCGCGATTAGATGCTTGGGCGAAGCATGGCGAAGATCCACGACGCGCTTTCCCAGCACGACGCGCCGTGAGGGGCCATCGGTCAGATAAATGCTTTGGGCCGGGACCTGCGCCGAAAGGCCGAGCGCGTTCGCTGCCCGCGCGCCGGCGATCTGCACCTGGGAGCCGGTCTCCCGCGCAAGAGCATGGGCGACATCGTCCGGCGCAGGCGACAGTGCCCCGAGCTTCGGGTGCAGCTTGGGAAAGTCGTAGAGCCCGCGCGCAAGCCGGCGGAGCTGTCCGCCCTTCACCAGGCGGGAAAGGGCCTGATCGACAGACGGGCGAGCGGCAACGGTGAGGAAGTCGCTGGGCGTGAAGACGCTACCGCGGCCGCTGGCACGGACGCGCTTCATGACACGGTCGGGAACAGAGGCGGTTATCGTTTTCATGCGTCAGAAAATAAGGCATCTTTTTCTGACATTCAAGGGCATCCGATCGGTAAAGGCGCAGGGACGAGGGACCGGGCTCGGACTCAGCCAGGTCTTCGGGTTCGTCAAGCAGTCGAAAGGGCACGTCAAGCTCTACTCCGAGGTCGGGGAGGGCACGACCGCCAAAATATACCTTCCGCGGCTCCTCTCGGAGGCAGCGATTGACGATGCCCAAGAGCTTCTGCCTGTGCCGGAAGCCGCCACGGGCGAAACTATCCTCGTGGTGGAGGATGACTTCGATGTGCGCACCTCCACGGTTGAACCATTGAAGGAGCTCGGCTACCTCGTTCTGGAAGCCCGTGACGGACCGTCCGCTCTGGCGGGGCGTCGAAGATGTCGGCGACGGCGCCCGCGACCCGGTTGCCGTCTGGCAGCAGCCGCTGGTCGGGTTCATCGGCGAAGGGTCGGTAGCCGTGGAGCTGGAGTTCATTGAGGACATGGTCGGCGGGTGAGGATTCAGGGGTAGCGTCGTAGTCGTCGTGATCGCGCATGGGATGCTCCGTCGGTTGGACCGCGACCGTCGCGGCCTTCATGGCGACGAAGCCCACGGGCCGGACGGTCGGGCACCCGCAGCGCAAGCGCAGGGCTCGATGGCTAAGGCCGGCTATTTTGCCTCGCGATGGAAAGCGGCCCTTAGGCCGCGCCGGAAAATGGTCGGCCGCCGCCATTGCCCGGCTGGCCGGCTTGTGGGCCGATCGCCCTCTCGAAGGCCGAAGCGCGGCCCCCTCCGATGGATAGGCCCATCCCGCCGAGCACAGGGGACACCCCGCTGGCCTGTTCTCCTGCCGGCTATGCCGCCAAACCCATGAAGCGTGCGGCGTCCTGCGGCGCGACCTGCAGCCGGGCTTGCACGCGCAGTGCGTCCAGGCCGAGGCTGCGCAGATCCTCGTTGAAGTCGCTTAAGCTCGGCGAGATGGCGATCGCCTCGATCCCGGCCGCGTTCGCCCTTTCGGTCAAGCCGTCGCGCGCGCTGTCACCAGCCGGATCGTTGTCGCGCACGATGTAGAGACGCCGCAGCGGGTCGGGGAACAGGATGGCGGCGAGATGGGCGGCGGATAACGCCGCCATCATCGGCATGCCGGGAAGGACCTGCCGAAGCGAGAGGACCGTCTCGATGCCTTCGCCGGCTGCCATCACACCGCCTGCGGTTCCGAAGCGCACGGCGTTGCCGAGAAGAACACCCATTGCCCGCCTGGGCGTGTCGATAGGCGCCTTGTCGTGCCGGCGGGGATCGAGCCAAGTGCGATGCGCCCCAGTGATCCTGCCCTGGAGATCGGTAACGGCGGCAATCATCGCCGGCCAGGTCTCGGTCGGCGAATGCTCGTCAGGACGATAATAGCAGCGCGGATGGAAATGCAGGCTACCGGTTTCGCGTAGATCCGTAATGCCGCGCCCCCGCAAATACGCCTGTACGAGGGTGCCGAAGATCGGCTGCGAAATGCGAACCAGTCGGCGGGCCGCTTCGAGCGAGCCCTGCGGCGCCAAGCCCTGCTGCTGTGGTTTATGAGGCCTCGGCTCCGGTGGCGGCATGCTAAGGAAGGTGCGGGCTTCCCCAGTGACGTCCTTGAAGTCGATCAGGCTGCAGCTTTCGCGGATCACGTCGAGGAGATCGCCATGCTCGCCGGTGGCGGCGTCGGTCCATTTGCCGGCTGGACCTGTTGGCGTGTCCTCGAGCCGGACATACATCGAGCGGCCCGGCGTGTTGCGCACGTCGCCCACCACCCAGTAGCCGCCCTTGCGGCGGCCGCTGGAGAGATAATGCCGGCACACCGCCTCGGCCTGCCGGCCGAGACGATGCGCGAGGTCGGATGCGTCCTGGCGGGCCATCACGCGGCCTCCCGCTCGCCCTCCAGCGGGACGAATCCAAGCAGCCAATCAGCCGCCTTGCTCGCCTGTGACGCCGCCCGGACGATTGCGCGATTGTCTTCGCGGAGCACCTCCAGCCAAGAACCGATATAGTCGGCATGTCGCACTGTCGGCACTATGCCAAGCGAGGCACAGCAGAAGGCGGCGTTCATCTCGGCCACCAGTTCCTCGAACGCATACTTCTTGGAGCCGAAGCTGCCGGCCATATCCCGCCCAAGGCGCGACCGATGGCCCGTGGCGTGGCCAAGCTCGTGCAGCGCCGTGCGGTGCCAGTTGATCGGCTCGAAGTAGGCATGGGGCGGCGGGACCTGCACGTAGTCGAGCGCCGGGACATAGAAGGCCCGGCTGCCGCCAATGCGGAAGTCGATGCCGGTAGCGCGGATCAGCGCTTCGACCTTGGGCTCGATCAGGCACGCCGGCGATGGCGGCGCGACGATGGCGATGTCGTCGGGCAGGTTTTCGCACTGTGCGGCATTGAACACCGTGAAGCGCTTCAGGAACGGGATCGCCTGGGCCTCGTCTCCTGTCTCACGAGCCCGGCGCCTCTCGTCATCCGGCACGAAGCGGTCGGCGTAGATGACGGTCGTACCGCGTTCGCCCTTGCGGACGTTGCCGCCGAGCGCGAGCGCCTGGCGGAAGGTGAGCCAGCTCTGACCGAGGAAACCGTGTTCGACGACGGCGCCCCACAGGATTAGGACATTGATCCCCGAATAATGGCGGCCGGTAGCGGCGTTGCGCGGCATGGCGAGCGGCGCCTTCGCCGCCGCCGTCCCCCACGGCTGGACCCACGGCACGCGGCCAGCCTCCAGCTCGGCGACGATCTTGTCGGTGATTTCGTCATAGAGGCTCGCCCGGTCCTGGCCGGCGCGAGCGGGTGCGGTTCTTCTGGACATCGCGGATCTCCGCGACGGGCGCCGGAAGCCTCTCTTCCAGCCCTCGACCCGTCATGGCAACCCCGGTCCGCACTCTCACTCTAAGGGGCGGGATCTCCCCACAGGACGGCTGAAATCGATTGGGCTCAGCCGCGGGGGAGGGCTTTCCCACTTTCATTTTTCGGGCGTACGCGCCTACCTTCCCGTCACCGAGATCCAGTCCGCTCTCTCACTTTGGGCGTTCAGGGGAGCCCCCGAGACGTAAGGCTCGGACGCAGGGGAGGGCTTTTTTCCTCCTTTGCCTCAGATCTCGAATCGGGACGCTCACGGGGTTCAGAATTCTTGACTAAGGGTATCAATTAGTCATATATGACTAGTTGTTGGTCATATTCTGTCAAATATGGATGATTGAGATGAGTTCTCCCAAGACGAAACCAGCACTGGAACGACTGGGCCACGATATCCGCAACGCGCGTCTGCGGCGTGGCATCGCGGTGGCTGATCTCGCCGTGCGTGCAGGAACCTCGCCGAGTTCGATCGCCCGTCTTGAACGGGGTGATCCTGGCGTTGCCATCGGAACGCTCGCGAACGTTCTCGTCGTGCTGGGCCTTCTGGAGCGTCTCGCTGACTTGATCGATGTCCGCAAGGACGATCTGGGGTTGGCGCTGGCCGTGGAGCAGGGACCGCGCCGGGGCCGATCCTTCGCAGCAAGGCTGAGAAGGCAGAAGGCTCAGACGGAGGAACAGCAGGATCGGGGGGACGTTGTTGACCCCGACGGGGCTTCTTTCTGATGGCCGATTTCGTCGCCCACGTCGCGCTTGGCGAAGGCCGAACATCGGTGGCCAACTGCGTTTCACCCATGCCGGCCCGCGGCAATTCTCGACCTTCGCCTATGGCGCCGAATGGATCGAAAACCCGCGCGCCTTCGCCATACAGCCCGATTTCCCTCTTGAGGCCGGCCCATTTCATACTTCGGGACAGCCCGGCAACATGCGCGACGCATTGGCCGGCGTTTTCGCCGATGCGGCTCCGGACAGTTGGGGTCGAACGCCACATATGGCAACGGCCTCAACGAATTCGAATATCTTACGCTTTCCGACGATGCCTGCCGCCAAGGCGCGCTGCGGTTTCTTGATGACAAGGGAGAGGTTATTCGCGGCAAGGCAACGGACGCCGTACCGCGTCTCGTCGATCTCGAAACCATCACGGCGATCGCGCGAGCTTATGAGCAAGGCAAGGAATCTCGCCTGAGGATCTGCAGGCCCTGGCTGGCGCCGGAGGCTGCGTAGACACGAGTTCCATAACATATGTTATGCAACTTTTGCGTGTAGGGACTATATAGAGATGCGATACGGCGACATGTCCGCGCCAGTTGTCCCACAGCCCCGCTCCAAACCAATAGTCAAAATGGCGTAACCATCGCTGCTTAAAAGACGGTCCACCGGGCTCGAAGATTAACGAACTAGCTATGTTCCGCGACGAGGGGTTGCCAATCTCGATTGTCGCCGAGAGCCATTGGGTCGGTTTTCTCTAACTTCGTCCGTTGGTTTGGCAGCGTCTCAGCCGAAGCTGAAGCAGTCGCTGAAAAGCGTCCCCGCCGGGCTGGCCATCGCGCTCGTCCTGTTCGTCGGCAGCTATTGGGGTCTTCACCGCGCCTTCTATGGCCCTGAAGGCGCGCCTCGGCACACCGCCGAACGGGCAACGCATTCCTACAACCCCGGACAGCCCGCACGGGCCTGTTGCTCCGGGCGGCATCGGCGCGCCGACCGCCTCCGGCGAACACGCCGGGCACGCCGCCATGCCTGCCGCAACCGACCAGTCCGGAGGGCCTGCCACCCCAGCATCATACGAGGCAACTATGGCGACCATGCATGAACCCATAATGCAGGGCATGCGCCATCCCGATCCGGATGTCGGCAATCAGCGCACGCCGCGCCGCTCCAGCCATTGCCGCATCTGACGGATCTCGGCTTCCTGTTCGGCGATGACATGCTCGGCGAAGGACTTGGTCTCCGGCCCCGTACTGAAGCTGGACCCTGGCCATGTCGATCGCGCCCTGATGGTGGGGGATCATTCCC
This sequence comes from Mesorhizobium sp. WSM4976, assembly GCF_029625685.1. NCBI lineage: Bacteria > Pseudomonadati > Pseudomonadota > Alphaproteobacteria > Hyphomicrobiales > Phyllobacteriaceae > Mesorhizobium > Mesorhizobium sp. WSM4976. The sequence continues at coordinate 199,039 of NZ_JARTVT010000002.1, read as the reverse complement.
AGCATGAAGGCGACGCAAAATGCGGCAGCGCGGGTGTCAAACGCCCCCGCTATTGGGTAGTGGGTCAGTCGTCTAATCGCGGACCGAAATGCAAGCGCAAATTTGTATTGAGATGTCGTTTGCCGGGAGCACGGTCGTCTTCGCGGTCGACATGAAGCCGCCGCATGATGGGCTTCGCGGGATGGAGCCTTCCAAGGTTTGAAACGCAATCGCGAGCGTTGTGATGCCAACGATGCAACTGACACAGCGGAATGGCTCGGCCCACGTCCTGGCAGGGACGTCTCGTTACGCCTCGGGTAGGCGCATTCGAACTTCCTTTTGGTCAGGCCACGATGGCTTCTTCCCGGTTGAACAACTCACCGGATTTTAGCATCGCATGCATGATGACAGCGAGCTTGCGGGCGACAGCGACAGCTGCCCGCTTGAAGCCGATCTTCTCACGCAGCTTCAGCCCCCATGTGCGCAGGCTGCTGTCAGCCCGGCTGCGCGTCAGGATCACGACTGCGGCCTCATAGAGAAGCCCTCTCAGATGAGGATCCCCACGCCGCGAGATATGACCATCATAATCGACTTCGCCGGATTGATAGCGTCGGGTTGTCAAACCCAGCCACGCGCCGACGGCGCGCGATGTCTTGAAGTTCGATGGATCCTCGATGGCGCCGATGAATGAAGTCGCAGTGATGGTGCCGACGCCGGGGATCGACATCAACAGCTGGCATGCGTCATTGTGCCGGGCGTTGGCGACGAGTTGCTGTCCAAGTTCAGCAGCGCGGGCGCGTATGCTGAGCCAGGCCTCGAGAAGGGGCAGGACAATCCGGGCAAGCTCTTCCTGACCGGCCAGCAGGCGCCGGACGTCGGCTTCGAACTTGCCGCCCTTGCTTCGCGGAATGATAAGCCCGAACGTCTTCATGAGCCCGCGGATCTGGTTGGAGAGCTCGGTCGTGATCTTGACCAGCCGGCTCCGCGCGGCCACCAACGTGCGGCTCAGCATGCTGTCATAGCCCTTCACCCGCACCTCGCGGTAGAAGCCGACCTCGGCCAGATGCGCCAAGCCGTCGGCATCGTTTGCGTCCGTTTTGTTCGGCGCCATGTCCAGCGCGGCCTTGGCATGCCGGGCGTCGATGCAGATCGCCGGAAGTCCTTCGGCGCTCAAGGCATGATAGAACCACACCGACAAGGGTCCGGTCTCGAACACCACCCGCTTGGCCGCTGGCGCCCGCTTGCGGAGAACGTCCGCGACCAAGCTCGGATCAGACGGACATTTGCCGCGCCAGATCCTTTTGCCGCCACGCCGCACAGAAATCGCCGTCTCTTTCAACGACACGTCAAGACCGATATATTCGCTCATGGTTGTTCTCCGTTCGATGCTTGGGCCCGGCGTCCAGTCGTGAGCCCGTACTTCCATCCTATCGGGGAACAACCACCCGCTCTTCAATATGTGACCGCTTCCGGCTTCAGGGGCGACTCGCTCCGCGATTACCCCATGTTTGAAAATTTAGGGATCACAGACAGCGCATGGCTTCATATCTGTAAGTTCTAGCGCCTTCGCAGCCTTAAACCCTTCTTCCCGCGTTTTGAAAGGCGGGAGCCATCGTCCATTGCGCCCCGAATCGGTGGCGTGCTGACCTAAGCCGTTTTTGCAATGTCCGCATTCTGCTCGATGGATACGTCCGCGGTTCCTAGTCCAGTTTTGATATACGTAAAACACATTGGGCCTCTGATGTTCGGAAGCCCCTATACAATACCGGTCTTTGCAGCCGTCAATGTTAGAAATGTAGTTAGTTTGCGAGATTCTGACGCTTTTTGTATGGGCCACGAACCGCCGGCTTTTCGGCCTCTTTGGCTTCGATCAGCGCAACGATGTCCGCGATCTCCCAGAGCTTGTCAGTCACGCCAGCGGCCATGGCCGGCGTAACCCGGAGCGTCTTATGGATGCGCACGAAGTTGTAATACATGAAGTGCAGGGCCACCGCGTTGGCGTGGGCTTCTACCTTCTTTGAGAAGCCATTGGTCAAGCGGGTGAAGCGGCGCATATGCATCCGCATCGTGAGGTTCTGGCGCTCTGGCCTCGATCTCCCTGCCCGGGTTTCGTGTCGTTCTTCGCCTTCCGCTTCTGGTCCTGGGCGAGGCTTCGCCGACATCCTCGACTTCCTTGAAACGGGCTTCGTCGTCGCGGCGGACATATCGCTTGTCGCCGGGTGTCGCTTCGATCAGTTCGCGCTTGGCTGCCATCGGGTGTCTCCTTCGCTGGTTCCATGTCCAACGGACTTGGATTCCTACTTGTTGCAGATCGCGAAGGCGGACGCTCGTTGAGGCGCGGACCAAGCGCCTAGGTGGCTGGGTTACGACCCGTCGATGATCATCCTGTCGAGCGGGATGTCGTGCCATTGCGGATAGATGGTCGGCAGTTTTGCAAGCGCGTATCCGACACCGAACGTCAGCGGTCTGCTCGGCTTCGCGGCGAGCGTCCGGTCGTAGAACCCGCCGCCGTAGCCGAGCCTGAACCCGGCCTCGTCATAGCCCACCACCGGAGCCACGACGATGTCTGGAAGGGTCGCAACCCCGCCAGTCGGCACCAGGATGTTCCAGACGCCCTTCTCCAGCTTCTCGCCGTGTGACCAAGTCCGGAATTCCAGCGGTTTCCCCTTCTCCAGAACGACAGGAAGAGCAAGTTGTCCCCCGCGTGCCGTCACGCTCGAAGCCCATTCGCGAAGGTCCGGCTCGCCGCGGAACGGCCAGTAGATTCCCACGACGCTGCCCTCGACGGTTCCGATCTCCGCATCGAGCCGGCTGGCGATCCTTTGAGCAGCCTGCGCCCGGACATCGGCCGGGAGGGCCAGGCGTTCCGCCAGCAGTCTTGTTCTCTGGGCTTTCCGCCAGCGCGCGACATCGACGGCGGCCTGGCGTCCGTCTGTTCTGCAGAGAAAGCGGGGTCAAGTTCGTGCATGAAGCACGGCGGGGAAGCGTAGCCGGGATTGTCCTCGTCTCCTGGATGCATGGCAGTCTCCTTTCATTCGTCAGTTTCGTTGCAGCAGGCTGGCTCGGTGACGCAGAACGAAGTGCGTCGCAGACCTACGGCTGTCGTGTGCGTCCATCGTCGGGACAGCCGATACCCCGAGGAAGCATAGGGGATCGGAGGCGCTTTGATCCTGAAAATGCGTCGTCGGCCTGCCGCGTTATGGCAAGTCGCCGCGGACTGGATCGTCAGCTTGACTTTCCTCCCGCAAAGGCCCACGTCTGTGGCATGTGCATGAACGACCGCCACCTTCTGACGTTTTACAGGGTGTGCCCCATCGCGGGCATCTGACCCCCGGCCAGGTCGCGTCGCGCCCCGGCCGCGGGGCATAGGCTGATTTCCGGTTTGCCGGAGCTGCCTTCACTAAAAGCGGCAGACAATTCCAGATCACCGAAGACAAGCGTCACGCCGTGGGTGCGTGCGCGTGTCGCTTACATGAGAGGGCCCGGTGATGGCTCAACCGACCAAGAAGAACCGCAAGCCGGCGATCGCCGTGACGCGCACCGACAGCGAGCGCCTGTGGCGGCTCGCCGAATCCTTTGCCGACCGCAACCCCGCCGTGGCGGAGGAACTGCTCGCGGAGCTCGACCGCGCCAAGGTGGTAGAGGACGGACGGCTCGCGCCGGACGTGGTTCGCATGCGATCGTCCCTGCGCTTCACCAGCGATCTCGGCGAGGACAGGAACGTCACGCTGGTGTTCCCGGGCGAGGCCGACATCGCAGAAGGCAAGGTCTCGGTCCTGACCCCGATCGGCGTCGCGCTTATCGGCCTGTCCGCCGGACAGTCGATCGACTGGACTGCGCGTGACGGTCGCGTTCACCGCCTGACGGTGGAAACCGTCCAGCCTCCGATGTCCGCTGCGCCTTTGGCAAGCGCCTCGCCGGAGCTGCGGACCGCGTCATGACTGAAATCCGGCCGCCGTGCCGCCTCTCGCTCTTCGGAGGCTGCCTCATCGCAGGATAGCTGCCCCTGAGCCGCGCCACGCGGCCAGGGGATTCTCCAATGCGCCAAAACGTAACCGCTCCCAGCAGAGCGATGGAGAACTGCTATGACGAGAGAGACCTGCTTCCTGACGACCAAGGACTTCACGATACTGGAGGTCATGCGCGACCGATGCCTGGGCCGCGACGATCCTCTTGCGCCGATCCTCAAGCGAAAGATCGAGTCCGCGACCGTGATGTTCCGGGACGACATTCCGGTAAACGTGGCCACGCTCAGCAGCCGTGTGACGTTCAGCGTCAACGGCCGCGAGCCGGACAGCCGCATCATTTCGCACGACCGGATGACGTCTCCCATCGGCATGTTTCTCCCGATCACGACAGCGCGCGGGCTTGCGCTTCTCGGTCTCTCCGAGGGCCAGGAGTTCACGGTCGCCAATGCCGACGGCAAGGAAGAGCGGATCCTGCTCCATCAGGTGCTCTACCAGCCAGAGGCGGCAAGGCGGGAGAAGGAAGCGTCGGAGCGGACGTTAGCCCCGACGTCGAGGAAGCCCAACTTGCGGATGATCAGAGGGGCATTCTACGACGAGCCTCGTCTCGTTCCGGTATCCCATGACGGCTTCGACGATCCCGGCCCTTCCGCGGCCTGAGCCAGCGCCGCGGTGCAGGAGTAATGATGTTCGACCATACGATCCTCGCCGCGGCGGCGTTCTTCGCCGGAATGCTGAACACGGTGGCAGGGGGCGGCACGTTCCTGACCTTCCCGGCGCTCGTCTACACGGGCGTGCCGCCGGTCGCCGCGAACGCCACCAGCGCTGTCGCCGTGTTTCCCGGATATCTCGGAGGGGCGCTGGGCTTCCGCCAGGAGATTGCCGCCTTCGACAGGATGCGGCTCGTGAAGATCGTCGCCTTCACCGCCATCGGAGGTCTCGGCGGCTCGCTGCTGCTACTCGTCTTTTCCAACGAGGCCTTCTCCGTCGTCGTCCCCTTCCTTCTCGCGGCGGCCACCCTTGCCTTCGCCTTCGGTCCTCGCATCCAGACATGGGCGTGCCGCCGAAGCGTCGGCAAGCCGGAGGGCGCCCTGGGAACGCTGCTCGTCTCCGTCTACGGCGGCTATTTCAACGGTGGTCTCGGCATCGTGCTGCTGGCGCTGTTCTCGCTGTGGGGCATGCGCGACCTCAACGCGATGAACGGTCTCAAGAACGCGCTGTCCTTCGTGCTGTCCGGGATTTCAGTGGCGACCTTCGCGGCGGCCGGGATAGTTGCGTGGCCTCAGGCTATCCTCATGATGGTCGCTGCCACTGTCGGCGGATATGCGGGCGCACCCGTCGCCAAGGCGCTGCCTGCCTCCCTGGTGCGGACGATCGTCATCGCCGTCGGGGCCTCGATGAGCGTCCTCTTCTTCTGGCGGGCCTTCTCATGAGCCGCCCGCTTCACTCCCGGTCAGGAGCGTTGCTGATCCGGCATTGACCCCGGGGACCAGCTATCCGGCGGTCTCCGGGGTAGCCGGATCAACGCAGGCAGCGTGCGTCGCGTCCGCTCGATGGCGGAGTTTCCGCGCGCCTGACTTACAGCTTTCGGGTAGGCCGCCGACCGCGGCTCAAAGCCCGGCCATTTTCGGAGACTGACATGTCTGATCACAACAATCGTCGTCCCCGGTCGGCTATCGCAACGATGCTCCTACGCGGGCTGGGACGCTGGCAGAGGCGCAAGGCGATGGACCAGCTTCAGGCCCTGGACGACAGGCAACTTAGGGACATTGGCCTCTCACGCAACGACATCCCGCGGGCGGTGGAAGGTCTCTTCCGGGACAAGTAGCCGTGCCTATTCCCCGCAGTCATTGCGCTTATATGGAGCTTGTCAGTTGGACACGACCACCAAGGTCATCATCGCGTGCGGCACTCTTGGGCTGATGCTCATCGCGTTCGCGATTCTCTGACTCTTCAAAAAGGCCTGCACGCGGAGTTGGCAGCCGCGTGCAGGCCTTGCGTTATCGCCGTTTGCCCGGCATCGAAGCTCGCGCCATCAGTTCCGACACGGAACCGATTTCGGTCTTCTTTTCCTTCTGCTGCTTGGGCTTGCGGGCTTCCTTGTTGCCCTTCCGTTTCGCCATGACGGCTTCCTTCCTGACGGCGCCGCGCACGGCTGCATGGCAGTTCGCGGCGCGGTTGATCCACGGTGTGAAAGGAATGTCCCTGGCCCGCCGCCCGAGGCTGCACGAGCCAGGGCTAGATGCCGTTTTTCGGACGCTTCCGGAAAGGAAGCCGCATTTTGGAAAAAGTAATCACGGTCGCATCTTGGCCAGGCCTCGGGCGATGTCAAACCGTGTTTGCTGCGAAGCGCCGCCGGACGGGCGACATAAGGTCGCCTCGCAAAGAGGGTGTTGAACGGCTATATTGGCAAAATGTGCATGGAGACTTTCATCAAGGTTTCGAGGCTTGCCGGGAACGGACGCGTCCGCCCCCGGAGCAGGCTTCCTCACCCTGATTTCCGCACCTGATCCTGCTCCGGGAAATCTCTACGAAACCTGCGGTCTACTCCTGCGGCGCCGAGCGCCGCATCGATGGAGCGTACGATGAGAACTCCCCGTTCACGGCTGGCCTGCCGTCCCTGCAACCGCCATCTCCCCCTTTCCGCCAGCCGATGCCCCTGGTGCCTGACTCCGCCTGCTCGCTCCCCGGGCCCGTTCCGGAGGCCTGCGCTTTCGTTCGCCATGTCGTCGGAGACGGGGGCGCGGCCATGATGCAGTCCAACGGCATCATTGCAGCTCCCGGGGACGTGCTAAAGGAACACGCGGCGCTCCCGTGGCGCATGAACTGCGACGGGAACCTTGAAGTCATGCTCCTTCGGCCGCGGAGGGGCGGAAGCTGGCGCGTTCCGGCCGCCCGCTGTTCCGGCACGAGAACAGGGCTCCAGCCGGCCGACCACGTGGCGTTCCAGGAGGCTGGCATCACGGGAAGGGTCGGTTCCGAGCCGCTCGGCCGATACGTGGCACTGAGGCTTCAGCCATGCGGCAGCCGCAAGGCCGTCGAGGTGACGGTCCATGGGCTTCATGTCCGGGGCAGCCTGGCCAGCTGGCCGAACGACGTAAAGGTACTGCGTCGCTGGATGCCTCCGGCCGAGGCGGCGGTCTCGGTCGAGGAACCCGGCCTCCGCGAGCTGATCGCGTCCCTCGTTTCGGGTTCAGCGCCCCTCCGGTCGCAACTGGCGACACGCAGCCGCGCGGTCGCAGTCCGGTACGTGCCCGTTTCAGGACTTGAATCCCCGGCGACAACAGGTAGGTTCGCCCCATGCTGAAAATGCCAGCCTTCGTGCGCCTCGACGGCGCGCGCCTGCTGAAAGCGGGCAACTAACCCGGACGCGATCTGACCCCCTGGCTCAGCGTCCGGGTCCGCCAGGCTCAAGCAACCTCATTCGATTTTCGCGCCCGCGCTCGCGGGCGGTCGCCTGCGGCGTTCGGCCGTGGCGGGGAGTCTTTCATGGAAATTCTCGGTCTCCTGAATCCGCGGGACATCCTGATGCGCGCATCCGCGCAGGCGAAGCGTCCGCTTCTGGAGGTCTTGGCCCGCGAACTCGCTTCACGGAGCGGACAATCCTTCGTTTCCGTGCTGGCGGCGCTGCTGGACCGGGAGAAGGTGGGGGCGACCTGCATCGGGCAAGGAATCGGCATGCCTCACGCGATGTTGGGGGGACTGCGGGAGCCGGCCGCGGTCCTTGCGGTCCTCGAACATCCGATACCTTACCACACGCCGGACGAGCAGTCGGTGGATGTCGTGCTGGCGATAATCTGGCCCCGGGACGGCTCCTCGGACTTCCTGAACGCGCTGGCGCGCTTCTGCCGACACCTTTCACATCCGCAGGTCTTGAAGAGAGTCAGAGGCGCGACCTCGTCCGAAGAGGTCCTGCAGCATCTCGGCGAGCCGAAAGATGTCGGGTGTCCATCGATCTCCGGGCAGTCGACCTTGGCAACGCCTCGGAACCATGCAGCAGCAAGGGGAGCTTGGCGATGACCGTGATCGCGATGGATCGGCCGTCAACTTGGCCGGCTGGACGGATGTCCGACCTGGACATGGCGGATGCGCTCGGATGCGAAGTCGCGTTCATCAAAGGTGTCACGGGGTCTTGGTCTCGACAGTCCCTTTCGACGGCCACTGCTGAGCGGACGCAGGGCGTGCAGACCTGCATAAGGCTGGCGATAGCCCACGCATTGCACACGACCGGCGCGCTGACGCTGTCCGACGCGGCCGCCGTGGCGGCTGGAAGCTGGCAGGTTTCGGCATCCCTGCTGAAGCTTCTGGAGTTCCGTCCGCGTGGCTGTCGACCCGACGAAGGTGATGCCGAAGCAGACCCGCTGATGCAGTTCGTCCCGCGTGCAGCGGAGGCCATCCCGATCGCTGCTGCCGACGAGTATTTGGATGTGGCAGACGGCAGGCGGGTCTATTGGCGGAAGCCACGGCGCGACGCATACCTGCTCGCCTGCGATCTACACCGCCTGTCACGCGCAAGCCGACGCGAAGACACGCCCGCGCTCCAGGAAGAGTACCTCGAATTGCTCGCCCGGCTGCGGGAGCCCGAGGACCATGTCTGCGAATGGATCGGAACGGTCGCCGACGGCCGCTTCCGTCCCCCTCCCGACAGGTTCGCCGAGCGCTCGCCCGCAATGCGGCAGGGAATTGCCGACGGAAGGGGCCGTTCGTTCGCCGATTCCTACGCGACTAAGGTTTCTGTCAACGTGTCGCTGGCGGCGCGCTCCATGAAGCGGCGCGCGCTTGGCCTCGCCGTGATCGATCCGCTGCGGACGGCGGCTAGCCGGAAAGGCGATGGCAAAGCATGATGAAGACCCCGCACTACCTGATCGACAAGTCGAAGCTGCTCCGCAATCTCGAGCGGATCGAACACCTGCGCGAGAAGTCCGGAGCCAAGGCGCTGCTGGCGCTGAAGTGCTTTGCGGCCTGGAGCGTGTTCGACTTCATGCGTCCCTATATGGACGGCACGACGTCGTCCTCCCTCAACGAGGTCAGGCTGGGAAGCACCCGGTTCGGCGGGGAGACCCACGCCTACAGCGTCGCCTGGGCAGATCACGAAATCGACGAAGCGGCCGGGCTTGCCGACAAGATCATCTTCAATTCGATCGGCCAGCTGGATCGTTTTGGGGCGCGCGCAGGCGGCCTTGCCTGTGGGCTGCGCCTCAACCCGGGCATCAGCGCCTCGCACTTCGACCTCGCCGATCCGGCGCGGCCGTTCAGCCGTCTCGGCGAGACTGACCCAGGCAGGATCGAGTCCGTCCTCGACCGGATCAACGGCTTCATGATCCACAACAACTGCGAGAACGGCGACTTCGCGCTGTTCTCAGGCATGCTTGACCGGATCGAGGAAAAGTACGGCGAGCTTCTCCGCTACGCCGACTGGATCAGCCTGGGAGGCGGCATCCACTTCACGGCCGACAGCTATCCCATCGACGCTCTGTCCGAACGCCTGAGGCGGTTCTCCGAAAAATTCGGCGCGCAGGTCTATCTGGAACCCGGCGAGGCGGCGATCACGGACTGCACGACGCTCGAGGTGACGGTCCTCGACACGCTCGACAACGGGCGGAAGCTGGCGATCGTCGACGCCTCGGTCGAAGCGCACATGCTGGATCTCCTGATCTACAGGCAGGAAGCGAAGATCGCGCCCGACATCGGCTCTTTCGACTACATGGTCTGCGGCAAGTCCTGCCTGGCCGGCGACATCTTCGGCAGCTTCCGCTTCCAGGCCCCGCTCGAAGTCGGCGACTGCATCTCGATCCAGGACGCGGCCGGCTACACGATGGTTAAGAAAAACTGGTTCAACGGCGTGGCCATGCCCGCCATCGCCGTGCGCGAACTCGACGGCTCCGTCCGCACGGTCCGCGAGTTCAGCTACGCCGACTACGAATCCAGCCTCTCTTGAGATTCCCACCCAGCCAGGAAGGAGAAACCTCCCCGAAATGAAGAAGCACGTCCTGATCATCGGCGCTGGAGGCGTCGCGAAGGTCGTCGCGCACAAATGCGCGCAGAACAACGACATCCTCGGCGACATCCACATCGCCTCCCGGACCCTCGAAAAGTGCGAGGCGATCGTTGCGTCGATCCGCGAGAGGAATGCGCTGAACACTGAGGGGCGGCTTGAGGCCCACCAGTTGGACGCGCTCGATATCGCAGCCACCGAAGACCTGATCCAACGGACAGGCGCGCAGATTGTCATCAATGTCAGTTCGGCATTCGTGAATATGTCCGTACTCTCGGCCTGCATCGCTACAGGCGCCGCCTACATCGACACCGCGATCCACGAAGATCCCGCGAAGGTGTGCGAGGCCCCGCCCTGGTACGCCAACTACGAGTGGAAGCGCCGCGAGGAATGCATCGCAGCCAACGTGACAGTCATCCTCGGTGCAGGTTTCGATCCAGGCGTCGTGAACGCCTACGCCCGGCTGGCCAAGGATGACTACTTCGACCGGATCGACTCGCTCGACATCATCGACATCAACGCGGGAAGCCACGGCAGGTACTTCGCCACGAACTTCGACCCGGAGATCAACTTTCGGGAGTTCACCGGGCAGGTCTGGTCGTGGCAGGACGGAATGTGGATTTCCAACCGAATGTTCGAGGTAGGGCAGGAATGGGAGCTTCCGGTTGTCGGGCGGCAGAAGGCATACCTGACGGGGCATGACGAGGTGCATTCCCTTTCGCAGATTCTCGGCATCCCGAACGTCCGCTTCTGGATGGGTTTCGGCGACCACTACATCAACGTCTTCAACGTCCTGAAGAACCTGGGCCTCCTGTCCGAGCAGCCCGTCACCACTGCCGAGGGTTTGGATGTCGTCCCGCTCAAGGTGGTCAAGGCAGTGCTTCCGGACCCGTCGTCACTGGCTGACGGCTACACGGGCAAGACCTGCATCGGCATCCTCGCCAAAGGCGTGACGGATGGACGCGAGCGCGAGATCTTCATCTACAACGTCGCCGATCACGAGGAGGCCTGCGAAGAGGTCGGCAGCCAGGGGATCTCCTATACGGCTGGAGTGCCGGCCGCCGCCGCTGCAATCTTGGTGGCTACCGGGCGATGGGATGTGGGCAGGATGGCCAACGTGGAAGAGCTGCCGCCGCGGCCGTTCCTCGGGCTGCTGGGCAAGCTCGGACTGTCCACTCATCTCAGCGAAGGATGCGACGACCGGATCTTGCTGTACCCTTGATTCCGCAGGCGGGCGCCTCGCCCGACGGCGCGCCCGCCTGTTCCGACATCAGATCGCTCTCTGCCGGGGGCTTCCGGCATGACGGCGGGCCTCCAGCTCGTCGACCATGCGGAGGATGCCGTCCCTGGTCGGCGACCCGGCCGAAAGGGACTGGATCCACGGCAGATGCCCGAGCCGCCTAGCGATCTTGGCGGACAGGGACAGGGACCGCGCAGTCCTGCAGCACTCGGAAATCTCCGCTGACGCGACCAGTCCTGCGAATGCATCCGCTGTTCGAACCGACATGAAAAGCACCGCATCGATCTGTCCTCGTCGCAGCAGGCCGACCGTCTCCTCCGTCAACTGTCGAGCCCGGCTGGTCGCGTAGACTTCCACCCGCCTGCAGCTATAGCCCTTCAACGCCAGCGCCCTGGCAACATCCATCGAGACGTGTCGGCCGCTGGCGTATGCGAGCGGGCCGTCTTCCGCCCGCCATCGATCGCTGATCATCTCCAGAAGTCCGGAAGCCGTGCCCGAGGCTGCCGCGACGTTGAAGAAGCCTGCCGCCTTCGCAGCCGATGCCGTGTCGGGGCCTACCGCGAAAATCCGGACAGCCGGATCCAGACTCTCGAGTGCAGACGCCGCATTGCCGGAGGTGATGATGATCGCCGAGGCCGTTTGAAGGATCCTGTCGTCAAACTGCAGGCGATCCACTCGGAGCAGCGGCGCAAGATGGATGCGATGTCCTCGGCTTCTCAGCGCTTCGGCCATCGCATCGGCCTGAGCCTTCGGGCGAGTAAGCAGCAGGTTCACTCGGCTCTCCGGCGCGGGTACTTCAATCGTCAGCTGGTGAAGAAGCTCTGCGTGCCGTGTGCCTCGATCGCCTCGGCAAGTCGGCCGAGCGCATGGACATAGGCTGCGGTCCGCATGGTCACCTGTTTCTCCCGGCTGACATTCCAGATTTCACGTCCCTCTCGTTCCATGATGGTTTGGAGCCGCTCGTGGATGTCCTCGACGGGCCAGTAGAAACCCTGTCGGTTCTGGACCCACTCGAAGTAGGAAACGGTGACGCCGCCGGCGTTCGCCAGGATGTCCGGAAGGACGACCGCCCCCTGCCCCGCAAGGATTTCGTCCGCCTCCGGAGTGACCGGACCGTTCGCCAGTTCCAGCACGAGCTTCGCTTTGACCGACGCGGCATTGCCTTCGTGGATCATGTTTTCCAGCGCTGCGGGGACGAGCAGGTCACAGTCCACGGCAACGAGGTTATCCGGGCCGATTTTCTCGTGACCGCCCGTCCCTACGGTGCTGCTGACAGGCTTTCCGTTCGCCTTGGCGCCGAGCAGAAGGTCGACATGCAGGCCTGCAGCCGAAAAGACCGCGCCTTCCGAATCCGAGACGGCGACGATCTTGTGGCCGTCCGCGGCGAGAAGGCGCCCGATGTGCTGCCCGGCATTCCCGAAGCCCTGGATCGCCACCCGCATCGTCTGCCCGAAGTTCAGGTCGGATGCGAGATGCCGCACGAGATAATAGCCGCCCCGCGCGGTGGCGTCGCCGCGGCCGAGAGACCCGCCAAGCGAGATCGGCTTGCCCGTAATCACGGCCGGCTCGTGCTGGCCGACGATCTGCGCGTACTCGTCAGCCATCCAGCCCATGATCATGGAGTTCGTGTAGACATCCGGCGCAGGGATGTCCCGGTCCGGGCCGATGATGCGCGCGAACGCCTGGATGTAGGCGCGGGACAGCCTTTCCAGCTCAGCCTTGGAGAGCGTGCGCGGATCCACTTGGACGGCTCCCTATCCCGCCTTTGGTTGGCCCGCGCGTGTCGTCGTACCGACAGCGCCAGGCAAGGAACGACTTCCGCGATCCATCGTCCATGCGGATCATGACTCTGACCTTTGTGGTCTCGCGGGCGTATTTCAGCTTCTCGATGACGTCGGGGTCGATGCTCAGGTGAGCGGCGGCTTCGTCGAGGCGGATCAGGGCGTCGTCAAGCAGGGTATGTTCAGCCATATGTCTCTTTCGTTGGTGGTGCTGGGTTCTGTGGGTTGAGGCGTTGCGCGATCAGGCCGCGAGCGCCGACTGGCGGCGGTAATCCCGGCTGAAGCGGCGGCCGAGCCGCGTCATGATCTCGTAGCCGATGGTGCCCGCGGCGCGGGCAATGTCGTCCACCGTCTGGCGCGCGCAGATTATGTCGACGAACTCGCCTTCGCGTGAAAGGTCAGCACAGTCGGTCGCGTCGACGACGATGCTGTCCATGGACACCCGCCCTGCGAACGGCAGCTCCTGCCCCTTGTAGAAGGCCGAAAGACTGGCCCCTCGCGGCCAGCCGTCGGCATAGCCGATCGACAGCGTCGCGAGCCGAGATCGCCGCTGGACCGTCAGCGCATGGGCGTAGCCGACGCGGGTATGGACGGGAACCTCGCGCAGCTGCAGCACGCGTGCCGACACCGTCACCGCTTGCCGCACCGCGCTCGGCTGTCCGGCGACGGGATTGATCCCGTAGAGAGCGGCTCCGGGTCGCACCAGGTCGAAGTGGTATTCCTTACCCAGCAGGATGCCTGCCGAGTTGGCGAGCGAGGAAGCGGCACGCTTCGGAAGCACCGTCCGCAGCTTGCTGAATTCCCGCAGCTGCGCGCGGTTGGCAGGATGGGGAGCCGCGTCGGCACAGGCCAGATGGCTCATGACCAGCTCGACCGACAGACCGCCGAGGAGCGCCCGATCTGTCGCCAGCATGGCCACGTCGCCGGGCGAAAGGCCGAGGCGCGACATGCCCGTGTCGATTTGGAGCGCGACAGGCATGCTGCGCCCCTTCTCGCTGGCATGCCTGCGCCAGCCGGCGATCTCGCCCATTGTGTTCACGACAGGCATCAGGACCGAACTGAGGAAGTCCCCTTCGGTACCGGGCGGCGTGCCGTTCAGGACGAAGACGCGCGAGCTGAACCCGATCGCTTTCCGCAGTTCGAGGCCTTCCTCGAGGTGGGCGACGAAGAAGGTCCGGCATCCGGCCGCCTGGAGTGCGAAGCCGACCTCGGCCGCGCCAAGTCCGTAGGCATCCGCTTTCACCACGGCTGCGCACTCCGCTTTGCCCGCCAGCTTGGACAGCATTCGCCAGTTGGAGACTACCGCGTCCAGGTCCACCGTCAGGATCGCTCCTGCGCGCTGCATCGCGGCGCTCATGATTGATACCGCCCCGGGCCGAGATCGGTCACGTCGATCTCGGGAGCCTTTCCGGACATGATGTCTGCCAGGACGCGGCCAGAGCCGCAGGCCATCGTCCATCCCAGCGTGCCGTGCCCGGTGTTGACGAGGAGGCCCGGCACGGCGGTTGAGCCCACGATCGGCGGGCCGTCCGGGGTCATGGGACGGAGACCGCACCAGAAGGAAGCCTCGCTGGCGCGGCCTGCTCCCGGGAACAGGTCCGCGACCGAATGCTCGAGCGGCGCGCGGCGCGAGCGTGGCAGGGCGAGGTCGAAGCCGGAGATCTCGGCCGTGCCGCCCACCCGGATCCGGTCGCCGAGCCGCGTGATGGCGATCTTGTATGTCTCGTCCATCACCGTCGAGACGGGCGCGGCAGCCTCGTCCGTCATCGGCATCGTCAGGGAGTAGCCCTTCACGGGGTAGACGGGGACGTGGATCCCGAGAGGTCCCAGCAGGCGCGGCGAGTAGCTCCCGGCAGCAACGACGACGGCATCGGCAGGCAGAAGCCCCTCAGCCGTGCGAACGGCCGAGACCCTGCCACCATCCAGCACGACAGCGTCGACCGACACGCCGTAGCGGAAGTCGACGGCGCCTGATGCGAGAGCCGCGAGCTTCTCGGTGAATACGCGGCAATCGCCTGTCTCGTCACCGGGAAGCCTCAAGCCCCCGACGATCTTGTGGCTCACTCGGGCCAGGGCAGGTTCGGCAGCGACGCAACCCGAAGGCGCGAGGACTGCGAATTCGACGCCGAACTGCTTGAGGACTTCGATGTCGCCGACAACCCCGTCGAGCTGCTTCTGCGTCCGGAACAGCTGTAGCGTGCCTTGGCACCGCTCGTCATATTCGATGCGGGTGGTCGTTCTCAGTTCGCGCAGGCAGTCGCGGCTGTACTCAGCGATCGGAACCATGCGCGCCTTGTTCACCGCATAGCGCGACGACGTGCAGTTCGAGAGCATCTTCAGAAGCCATGACCACATAGCGGGATCGAACCGGGGACGGACGGCGAGCGGCCCGTGCTTCATCAGCAGCCATTTGATCGCCTTGAGCGGTACGCCTGGTCCGGCCCATGGGGAAGCGTATCCCGGGGACACCTCTCCGGCGTTGGCATAGGAGGTTTCAAGCGCGGGGCCGGCCTGGCGGTCCAGCACTGTGACCTCGTGTCCGGCCCGCGCCAGATGCCAGGCCGAGGTCACGCCGATGACCCCGCTGCCTACCACGATGATTCTCATTGCAGTCTCCCCCAGACGAGGGAGATGCTTACCGCGCAGGAGCGGCGACGGATTTCCATTGTCATGATGCGTCTCCACCGGGCCAGCGGTGGCGGACCCGGAAATCAGGACCGAATTTCAGGCTTGGTTGGATTTCCGGCCCCCGGTCGACGGCCTCGCGGCCGCGCCAGGGCTAAATGCACGCGATGAGGCTTCCCGCATGGTTCATGAACCGGATGCGGGTCCTCGAGTTCTTCCGGTCTGTCTGCGGCTTACGGCGCAATCGGTGGCTCGCGGCTTGTTGGCGCGACCACCATAGCACCGTGCCCGGATTGTTCAACTTCAGCGCGGACCAATCAGTTTGGCATGCTCAGCGGCCTCAGCGCCGCCCTATAGATTGGGTCATATGGGTCGAATTGACGCGCGGGAGAGAGCCGGGGGACCGGCTGCCGAAGAAGCAACCGCCCCGGAAATCAGGCGGACTGCCCTTCCAAGCTTGACGCTATATCTTTGAAGATATATCTATCGGTGGATAATGACGTATGAGGTGAAATTCCATCCCGATTTCGTTCCTGAGTGGAAGGAGTTGGAAATGGGGTTGAAGGAGTTGGTCGGCGAGGTTCTGGACCACCTGGAAGACGATGGCCCGTTCTTGGGCCGTCCAGAGGTGGACACGCTCTCGGGTTCCAGCCACGCCAACATGAAAGAGATCAGAGTTTCGTTTGCCAAGAAGGTGTGGCGTTTCGCCTTTGCCTTCGACCCTGCCCAGGCCGCGATCATTCTCTGTGGCGGAGAAAAGCAGGGTAAGAGCCAAAAGCTCTTCTACAAGCAGTTGATAAGCAAAGCCGACGCGCGCTTCGCTTCGTGGGCAAAGGAGCAAAAAAATGAGCAATGACTGGAAAACGCTGCGTTCCGAGCTTCCAGAAGACGTTCGTTTGCGCCTGGACGGGAAACGCGAAGCGCGCCGCTTGGGCAAGGCTCTGGCTGAGTTGCGTAAAGCCATGAATGCGACGCAGCGCGAGGTCGCCGCACGAGCCGCAATGACACAGAATACGGTCTCGAAGATCGAGAGCGCAGACGATGTCCTTCTTTCCTCGATAGTGCGGTACATGCACTCCATCGGAGGCGGTGTCGAACTTGTGTTGAAGACATCCGATGGCAAGGCGAAGCGCGTAGATTTCGACCCTGAGATTAACGTGAAGCAGTACGGGTGAATCCTCGGCCATATCGAGCGGCCCTGATCTCCTTCGCCTTACGGCCCATCGAGCCCAGGGGCTAGGCCGCTGGCTTAGTCCGATGCATTTCAACGAGGGTCGGAACGATGTCCTTGAACGCCTCGACGACGATCGCTCCGGCCTTTCGGAAGGCATCGACCTTGCTTGCGTAGCCGCCGATTCCGTCCCGGATGATCGCGCCGGCGTGGCCGACACTCTGGTCGCCGTTCGCGTATTTGCCGGAGGTGTAGGCGAGCACAGGCTTCGTCATCTGCGAGGCGATCACCGCCGCCGCGTCTTCCTCGTCACGACCGCCAATTTCGCCGAGCAGGACGACGATCCGGGTCTGAGGATCCCTTTCGAAGAGCGGCAGCACATCCGCGTAGCCCACGCCTTTCACCGGGTCGGGCCCCACGGAGACGATCGTGCTCAGCCCAAGGCCTGCGATTTTCATTTCAGACAGGACGCCATAGGCGATCGAGCCGCCCTTCGTGACGATCCCGACTGATCCCGGCATGCATATCTCGTCGGAGAAATAGCCAGCTTTCGATTCGAGCGCGGACAGAACTCCGCTCGAGTTGGGGCCGATCAGGACTGTGCCGGCTCGCAAGGCAGCCTCGCGGATCTCCAACGCATCATGAACGGGTACGAACTCCGTTAGGCAGATAACTGTTTTGATCCCGGCGGCGATCGCTTCCAGAACGGGCTTCTTGACGTCGAGCGGGTCATCGAAAAACAGGGCTACCTCTGCCCCGCCGGAGATCGCAGAACCGAACTCGGGGTAGACCTCTACGTCGCCCCAGGCGCCAACCTGCCTACCGCCGACGACGCCGACAAGTTTTGTGCCGGAGGCCTTCATCTCCAGGCACTGGCGCACGGCCATGGCGCTACCGACGCCGCTAACGACAATGCCCGTTGTTCGCTCGATCAGAATGCTCATGTCAATTACTTCAGATAGCTGAGGGTTGCGCTAATCGCCTCTTTGAGGCTCGTACAGTTGTCGATGCCGGCGTCGCGCAGGAGAGCAGTCGCCCGCGCGCCGCCATTGCCCTGGAGGTGGACGACCATTGGCTTCGAGGAGCTGGCACGCTTTGCACGGAGGGCGGGAAGGAGTTCTTCCGCAATGCGGTCTATGCGGTTGCCGCTCGAGATCATGTTGACGAGAACGACGCGTACGCCCTCGACTGACCCGAAATCGTCGAGCACCGACGCAAGCGTTTCGCAGGCAATCCCGGACGACAGCGATGAGTCCATGTCGATTGCGCCAGCAAGCGACTGGTTCTCGGACGCTATCCAATCCGATACCGTCAAGGCCATGCCGCCGCCCAGCCCCACAAGACCGACAGCCCCGTTTCGGTCGGACCGCCGCAGCATGGAGACCTTCTGAGGTTCGATCCATTCGCGTGTGCCGTGCCGGAGATCCAGCAACTTGCGAATAGCCGGCTGCCGCGAGATGGCAGCATCGTCAATGTCGATCCTGGCATCCAGCGCCAGCAGAGACCCGTCGGACGTTTCGGCCAGCGGATTGATCTCTGCCATGATTGCATCCGTCCCGCGGAGCAGGGCCTCAAGACGGCCGCAGACATCGAAATAGGCGTCCCTGCCCGGCTCCGGAAAGCCAAGGGACTCGAATGCCATCTCTATAGCGTCACGCGTGTCTGCCACGGTTCGGCGCAGCGGTATCCTGGCGACTGAGCTGGGATCCGACAGGGCATGATCCTCAACATCCACCCCACCGTCGCGACCGATCATCAGCCAGACCTCGTTCATGGTGACCGTGAGCGCCACATAGCGCTCCCGGCGTATGGCGGCCTTTCGTTCGACGCGAACGCTGGCGACGGGGTGGCCGCTGACGTGGCTGCCGATCATTGAGGCAACGATAGAGCGCGCCTTGGAGGGCGTGTCCGCGAACATGATCCCGCCGTTCTTGCCGCGCTTGCCGGCAGGTATCTGCGCCTTCAACGCTATCGGAAACTGCAGTTTCGCAAGTGTGACATCCAGTTCGGCTGCGTCCCTCACCGCCGCGCCTTTCGGTGTGACGATGCCGAATTGCCCAAGCAGGAACTTGCCTTCGTCCTCGAGCAGAAGCATGGCTCAGTTCCGGCGAAGTGTCGGCCAGCGGGCACGCATGGGGAACCGTCCGCACGCTGAGCGGCGCGCGTATCTGCGAGGAAACATTTTCTGGCCTGTCTGCTAGTTTTATTGCCCGGTCGCGACGTTGCGTCGGCCTTTGATTATTCCTTGCTTTCTAACAGTTTCGAGAGCCAACTACGATTCAGAAAGATGGCCTTGAGAGTGTAGAAAAACTATGGTGCAGACGGTGCGGCGACTTCCTTCCCTGAATGCGTTGCGGGCGTTCGAGGTCGCAGGCCGCAGCTTGAATTTCAGGACCGCTGCCGAAGAACTGAACGTGACCCATGGGGCTATTGCCCAGCACATCCGGGCGCTTGAGGCTGACATCGGACATCAACTGTTCGAGCGCTTGCCGCGCTCGCTGGCTCTGACGGACGTTGGTCGCTCGTATCTCGTGGAAGTCACCCGGGCGTTCGAACTGCTCACGGAGGCGACCGGGTTGGCGCGCGGCGATCCGCAGCACGTTACGATCAACGTAACGCCTAGCTTCGCCGCACGCTGGCTCATTCCCCACCTCCAGGCGTTTAGGTTCGCCCACCCCGAGATCGAGGTGAACATCCTGGCCACAGGGCATATGCCCGATTTCCGCGCGGCCAACGTTGACTTAGCCATCAGGGACGGCTCCCCGCCCTTCGGAGCGGGCATCAGGTCGGAGTTGCTTTTCGAGCGACGTCTGGTCGCGGTCGCGAGCCCGGCCATGGTTGGTGAATTGGGACTGCCGAGAACTGCCGAGGACTTAAGACGATTTGTGCTTCTGCACGATATGGAAAACGAGTGGCCGGAATTCCTGCTCAAGGTTTTCGGAAAGAAACAGGTGCCCGTCGCCCACAATATTTCCTTCAATCTGGCCACCCTGGCGATTGATGCGGCACTCGGCGGCCAGGGAATCGCAGTCGCAAGCCGCCTTTATGTGCAGCATGATCTCGATACAGGACGGCTGGTGCAGGTGATCGACGTTTCGCTCGCGTCCGGCAGGGACTATCACGTGTTGATGCCTGCCCGCTCCAAGAACCACAAGGCCGCACGGACAGTCTGGGATTGGCTGATCCAGGCGCGCGATGGCGTCCTGGAAGATGGCCGCTCAGTGAGTTAGCATGCTGGCGGCTGCTGAACCTCGCCTCGCCAGTCAATGGCTTGAGCCCGGGACTGTGTCAGCCGATCAAGAATGCCGGCCATATAGCCGGCCTCATGCGGCCGACGCTCGCTGTCAAGCAGCCGGGTTCGTCTGGAACATCACCTTCCAATCGCCATCCTGGCAGACCGTGCCAGCCTGATTTCGAACTTCGACCCAGAAGGTGACTATACCACGATTTGGATTGGAGGTGAGCCGAACCGCTTCGACCCGCTGATAGACGTGGATCGTATCGCCCATCTTGACGGGCGCCTTCAGGTTCCAGGTCATGCCGAGAAACGCTATGGCCGTTCCTTCCTTCAGGCCTAGCCGGAATTCCAGCCCTGTCGCGATCGCAAAAACGGCGGGGCCGTGCAGGATTCGGGTTCCGAAGGGAGTCTGCTTCGCAAACTCTTCGTCCGTATGTACGGGATTGTAGTCGCCGGTAAGCCCGGCGAACATGACGATGTCGGCTTCCGAGATCGTTCGGCGTGGTGTCAGCCAGCTCTGCCCGACTTTGAAATCGTCGAAAAACAATGCGTTCGGCCCAACCGTTATCTTAGGGCCTTCCTGCTTCGTGCGGGCATCCATGGGTCTCTCCTGATTTCGGGTATTTACGTCAACCTAGCGAATGGGCAGGGATTGCCAGACGAAACGCAGGGGCAACTTCCTCGTACTTATATGACTTAATTTTCGACTATTGAGTCAGTTTTGTCAAGCTTGGTTGACATAAAGGCGTTGGTGCTTGGCTACGGCAAGGGAGCTCTGGTTGGGGCTATCGCAGCGAACCGTTGTTGAACTCCATGATCCAGATTTTCGACTTGATCGTCAAATATAAAATCTCGATGGTCAGATGGAGGCTTGAGGCCTTCGGCTGCCGTCGAATCTGCAGTGTTTCAAGAACCGGATGGACTTTTAATTTGACTTGAAAGTATGCGATGGTGGCACGAGCTTGAGCTGATCGCCTTCGCGGAGAGGAGTCTCAGGCAGTGGCAGCGTTCCGGCACCAGACCCTCCCGCAATTTGACAAGAGGCAGTTCCATGCGGACCTATTCCGGGGTCGTCTATCCCGCGCAGACCGATGCGATGGGCCACATGACGGTCCAGTACTATGTCGCTGCGTTCGACCAGGCGATGTGGCACCTGGTTCACGCACTCGGGTATCGACCTGAATGGCAAACGGAGCGCAGGGAGGGCTGGGCCGACGTGCGCCATGACGTGACATTTTCGAAGGAACTTCGCCTCGGAAGCCTCTTTTGGGTCGAGAGCTCCGTCATGGCGGTTGGGACGACATCCCTTTCGACGCGACATCGGCTGTTCGACGCCAACGGCGACCTCTCGTCTACCGACGATATCAAGTCAGTCTACTTCGACCTGCGCGAGAGGAAGGCGCTTCCCCTCCCCGAGCCGATCCGTAACGCTGCAGGCGACCGCATGGAAACGGCTGCCGAACGCTAGTTCGAGGCCGACCGCTCAAACAGGAACATGGCGGTGGCGAGGTCCTCGTGCCCGCCGCCGCCCGATTTGAAGACGGTGATTTCATGGTCAGACCGCCTGCCCGGCTTTCGTCCCTGGGCTAGCTCGAAGAGGTCGGTGATTTCGCCCGGTTCAACCAGGCCCTTCCTCACTGGCTCGATGACATCGCCGGAAACACCGACCGTTGAAGATCTTTCGTCGACAAACAGGCGGCCAGCCTTGCGCATGACGTCGTCGTCAGATTCCCGCAGGTCTGGCCTGTAGCTGCCCACGAGGTCGACGTGAGCGCCTTGCTTCAGCCATTCGCCTTTGAGAATCGGCTCTGTCGAATAGGTGGCGCAACTGACGAGATCGGCTTCCGCCGCAGCTTCAGCAGGGTCCGTTACGGCTTCCACCCTAAAGCCTTGCTTGCTCAGCCTTTCCGCCAGCGCCTTTGCTTTCTCCGTGGTCCGGTTCCAGATCATGACGCGCCGGATCGGGCGAATGGAGGCATGGGCTGCGATAAGATAGGGAGCCAGTGCGCCCGCCCCCATCATCAGCATGGTCGACGCGTCAGGCCGCGCCAGAAAGCGGCTTGCCACCGCGGAGTTGCACGCGGTCTTTACATTGGTTTCTGCAGGCCCGTCGATGCAGCCGAGCAACTCGCCCGTGTTGCCATCGAACAAGACGTAAGCCCCCAGAATGCTCGGAAGCCCGCGCCTGTGGTTGCCGGGGAAGACATTGGCGATCTTGATTCCGAAGGCGCGACCGCGCCGCCAAGCGGGCTGCATGAGGAAGTCGCCTTGGTCGCCGTCCCCTGTCGGCTGCGTCATCATCATCCGATCCACGGCGTCGCAACCAGTGGCGTATATCGCCGCGATGGCATCGATCGCCAAGGGGTAGTCCGCCAGACGATGCACTGCTTCCCGGTCCAGGAACTTCATGGATGGGCACCCCGGTAACTGCACGGACCTACGGGTCGAAACCCGGCAACGGCTGTCAGGTGTTGTACTGGCCAGCGTGCCAGCGGCGCCTCTCGCGCCAGTCTGGCGTGATGTGGCGGAAGCGGTCGAGAGACAGGTGTTCGATCGGCAAGCTGGTAGTCCCCTTCAACGCAAGGTCCGCCATGGCGACACCGACCGCCGGAGCCATGCCGAACCCGTGCCCTGAAGCGGCGACTGTCAGCAATCCCTCGGGGCTGTCGAACAGATGGATGGTCGTCATCTGGTCTGGCGACATGTCGACGATGCCTGCCCACGACCGGAGGAACTGCGCGCCCTTGAGGAGCGGGATCGTCTCGATGGCGCGACGCAGAATGTTGCGCACGATCGGCGTCGTCGGTTTGGGCGATTCCCTTGCGATGTCCAGGTCGATCCACTCGTACGGACCGCCATTCATGTGCAGGTTGCCGCGTTTGGTCTGCCGGATCGAGAGGCCGTTCCCGATGAAGCACTGCTCGAAGAGCGGAGGCATCGGCGTCGTGACGAGCGCTTCGAGTCGCACCGGAGCAAGTGGAAACAGGATGTCAAAAGGACTAAGCAACAGAGTGTTGTGCGCCGCCGCGCATAGCGCCGCGCGAGGTGCGTGGATTTCGCCATATGGCGTCTTGACGCCCTTCACACGGCCACCCGTCGTCAGGACCTCGAGCACGGGGGTGTATTCGCGGATCTCGCCACCGAGGTCCATGAAGGCCCAGGCAAACGCCTGCGACGTCCGCTGCGGGTTGGCGTGTCCGGACCGGGAAGTGTAGATGCCGCCGAGGCAACTTTCCGTGAGGCCCGGTATCATCTTCCGGAGCGCCTGCCCGTCAACGAACTCGAACCCGATATTTGTCTTTTCGAACGACCGGTAGAGTTCTTTCAGTTCGGCGAGCTCCCGCTCGTTGACCGCAGCCCAAATGCGTCCTTTCTGGGTCCACTCGGTCGGGTAACCGAGTTCCTCGTCCAACCCCTCCCACAGCTTCTCCGCGACCTGCGCGAGGGGGCTCTCCTCCGGCGTCTCGCCGCGAAGGCTCAAGTACCCGGTCGCCCGCGAGGATGCCTCGTAGGCTGTCGCGCCTTTGTCGAGGACGACCACGCTGGCACCGGCTTTGCGGGCCTGATAGGCGGTCGCCAGTCCGAGGATGCCGGCTCCGACAACAATGAGATCATAGTTCTGCATGATTTCCACCCAATACGGCTCAATTGGACGTCAGGCGTTGCGGGTTTCGTATGGCCACATCTGCCAGTTCAGCCGGATGTCGTCCGTCTCGTCATCGTCGGCGATGAGGGAAAGGTCGATGGGGCGGAGCGGGAAGCGATAGCTCCCCGGCCGGATATCTTCGGCGCCGACGCCGAAGCGCTGCATCAGCGTGAAAGCGGCTTCATCGCGGCAGCGTTTGCCTTGGCAGTGTCCCATGCCTACCCGCGTCATGCGCTTGACGAGGTCCTGGTTGAGCCGCGGCGCGTCTGGGTTGTCAGTCCTGGAGGTCGGCACCTGGGGAGAGCGCATGCCCTGGCCGAGATACTTGGGCGGCTCGAGATGACAGAATTCGCGCCGCGTCACGCTCTCGCACTGGCACATGACAACGTCCAGGCCGCCTGTCTGGTGGAGCGAAGCGATCCACTGCCGGATATACGCGCTCGCGTCTGTCGAGGCCGATTTGGGTTCCTGCCGCCTGTCGCCCGCGGCGCCCGATATGCTCGCGAGCATGGCTTCGACCAGAGCCTCGTCAGCATTGGAGCCCAGATAGAACACGCCCTCGAGGTTTGTCTCCCCGTGGACTGAAACCTCCGGTACCCAGGACGCGAGGTCTGCCGAGAACCGCATCCGGCATCCCATTGCGGCTGGGAGCTCGACGTTGGGGAGCGTTGCGATCGCCACCGCGATGGAATCGCATACGACCTCCTCGCTTTTCTCGCCGTCGAGCGTAACGAGCCGGGCGCCATCTACGGCGACCTTGCCTTTGGCGGCAGCGATGACCTTGCCGAAATGGACCGGAATGCCTTCGCTCTCGAGCCACGCCGCGGCCTCGGGACCGGCAGCAACGCTGTCGCCGGGTTCGACGACGCCGGCGACGGTGATCTGCTTGGACCTGAGCGATCGCACCAGGCGCATGGCGATATCGGAGGTCCCAAGGATCAGGACGCGCTCGCCTTCGAAAACGCCATAGGAATCGAGAAGGGCAAGGCCCGCCTTCGCGCCAAAAACGCCTGGCAGCTCCCACCCGAGGAACGAGGGCACGAAATCGCGTACGCCGGAGGCAATGACGAGGATGTCGTGATCAAGCAGTTCGTTGCCATCCCGGGAAACGAGCCCCACCTTCGGCGTTCCGATGTGGATCGAATTTTCGTCATTGCGGAAGGCTCCCCAGAGGATAGTCGACAAGCGGACATCAATTCCGCTTTCGAGGCACTTCATCAGTTCGGGGTTCGCCTCCAGAAACGTCTGCCCGATGGCATTGGCGTTGTTGAGGGCCGCGGGCAGCCCGGCACCGTAAAAGTACGGCGCGTCGATGGACATGTCCTTGAGTGCTTGTGGATGCTCGTCGACCAGGATCACCCGATGACCTGCTGCGTTCGCGGCAAGGGCGAAGCGACACCCGATCCCGCTGGCTCCGACGACAGCTATGGTACTTGGAGACATGCTCTCCCCTTCCTTATTTTTCAGTCTTCGTTGAGCTGGGAGAGGCGGCCCATCGCTTCGGCATATTCCAGGATCATGTCGTAGATCACGGTTTTGACCGAGACGGGCTCGTTGACCAGTTCCACGATCTGGCCGGCGGCGTAGGTCATCCAGTCCTTACGGTGAGCCCTCTCCGCGCGGCGGAACGGCTCGCCCGACAGAATCGACTGCATCGGGACTGCCTTCAGCGGCTGCGGGGCATCGGGACGCTTCCAGGCTTCCGTGTACTTGGACCGGATGGCTCGGCAGGGCTTGCCTGTGTAGCCATAAGTGATGACCGCGTCGTCCGCCTTTGCCGCGTAGAGCACGTCCCGCATGTCGGGTCCGAGCTCGCTTTCGACAGTGCCGAGCCAAATCGTCCCGCACCAAACGCCTTCCGCGCCGAGGGCGATAGCGGCGGCCATCTGGCGGCCGCGTCCGATCCCGCCCGCGGCAAGCACAGGCACCGGAGCGACGGCGTCGATGATTTGCGGCCATAGCACGAGCGAAGATATCTCGCCCGTATGCCCGCCCGCCTCGGACCCTTGCGCCACGATGACGTCGACGCCGGCGGCCACCTGCTTCTGTGCCTGCCTTACGCTGCCGACGAGCGCCCCGAACTTTGCGCCGTGGTCGTGGACGCGCTTGATCACGTGGTCGGGCGCGACGCCTAGCGCGCTGACGACAAGCTTTACCGGGTGGCGGAGCGCGACTTCGAGCAATGCTTCGCTCGTCTCGGGGCTGAAAGCCAGGTTTCGGGCGTATTCCGCATACCAGCCCTTCGCGTCCTCTTCCGAGAGCGGCGGCACCCCGTCTTGGTCCATCAGATCGTTGATAAAGCGGCGGTTGTCCACCGGAACCAATTCGCGCGGCGTCTCGCTGAAGTCGATCGCGGTCGCCTTCGAGGAGAAGACCATATCGACGCCGTAGGGCCGGCCCTCGACGTGGTCGTCGATCCATTTCAATTCCTGCTCAAGGTGCTCGGGCGTCATCCAGGCCGCGCCAAGAACGCCGAAGCCGCCAGCTTTCGAAGTCGCGGCCACGACATCGCGACAATGGCTGAAGGCGAATATTGGAGCCTCGATACCGAGGAGTTCCGTCGCGGCCGTTTTCATCGAAGCACACTGACCCTATGCGAAAGAAATCTAGGCTTGGAGCCTCGCCTTAAGGGCTTTCTTATCGAACTTGCCCGTCAAGCCGAGAGGTAGTTCAGCCTCAAAATGGATCGTCCGCGGGACCTTGAAGTCGGACATGATCCGCTCGGCGTAGGAGATCAGTTCTTCCTGCGTGATGCTCGCGCCGTGCCGAACGACCACGAAGGCGACGGGGACCTCGCCGAAGATCCTGTCCGGGCCTCCCACCACGGCGATGTCCTGGACAGCCGGATGGGATGACAGAACCTCCTCGACTTCCGAAGGCGAGATGTTCGCTCCCCCTCGGATGATAATGTCCTTGATGCGTCCGGTGAGGTAGAAATAACCATCGCCGTCGCGGCGGCCGAGGTCCCCCGTGCGGAACAACCCTTCCCGAAACGCGGCATCGGTCTGCTCTGGACTTTTCAGGTAGCGTTTCATCGTCGCGGCGGCGCGGACGAGGACTTCGCCGTCCTCGTCGTTTTCGCAGTCCGTTCCATCGGGACGTATGATGCGAACCTGAAGCCCAGGCGCCGCCCGTCCGACCGCGCCCCTCGGAATTGGCTTCGGATCGTTGGCGAAGGTCCCGAACACGGGCGTGGCCTCGGTCGTGGCGTAGTAGTTTTGGATCGCCTTGCCGAAACGATCGGCGAACCGTTGCTGCATCTCCTCGGGCAGAGGAGCGCCGGCGCAGATGAGCGCGCGCACGCCCGAAAGGTCATATCTCAGGCCGCGCTGCTCGCAATACTCGAGCATCATCGAGTACATCGTTGGCACGCCGTGATAGACGGTCGCGTCGTGTGAGATCAGTCCCTCGAGCACGTCCCTGGGGTGGAAGCGCCGGAGTATGGCCACGGTGCCGCCTGACTGCAGGCCGACGGCCGCGCCTGTCGAAAGCCCATAGAGGTAGCCAAGCGGCAATGCCACCAGCGTCACGTCGCCCTTGGTCAGCCCCCACATCGACGCAAGCGCCGTCGCCGCTCCGACCTGCGCCGCATGGTCGAGCAGGATCGCCTTCGGCACGCCAGTGCTTCCCGATGTGTAGATAATCAGGAAGTCGTCTTCGGCCGTCACGGTTGCCTCTTCAAGCGCCGGAAGGCCGTCCGCTGGCGCCCTCAGGCGCTTCAGGGGATACAGCGAGCCGGCGGGAACGGCCGCCCGGGCGACGTCGCCCACGAAGCCGTCATGGAAAAGTATGGTCGCGCCGGAGTGCTTGAACGCGTATTCGACTTCCGGCGCGGTCAGGTTTGGATTGAGTGGCACGAACACGGCCCCAAGCCGCGCAGCCGCGTAGTACGCGATCATCAGCTCGGTGCAGTTCTGGGCGTAGGCCGAGAACACCGTGTCTTTGGCGACCTGAAGCGCCTGCAAGTTCCGCGCGGCAAGCTCCACGGCCTCTCCGAGCGCGCGATAGGTAAGCGTTTCGGCTTCGAAGCGAAGCGCCACTTTGTCGGCGTCCGCCTCGATCATTGCGGCCAAATGAGCGTATACGGTCTTGGACATGTCTTCGTCTTGGCTGTTGGAGAAGCGAAACGGGCGGTGTCCGTTCCCCTAAGAAGCGCTACAACCGCTTGGCTGCCGGGAAAGACTTGCCCAGGTCGGCGAGGATCTCCCGAGCGGCGTTGTGGCCCGCCACCCCGTTGACGCCGCCTCCGGGATGGCAGGCGGCGCCGCACATGTACATTGCTTTTACGGGTGTCCGATAATCGGCGTAGTGCGCGATGGGCCGGCGGAAGAATACCTGGTCGAGGCTCATCTCGCCGTGATGAACATGGCCGTCGGCCATCGCGAACATCTCCTCAATGTCCTTGGGCGTCAGGATCTGAGCGTGCAGCACTTCCTTGTCGAACCCCGGCGCGTATCGGTTGATCTGCGCCAGGACGATGTCGAGGAGTTCCTTCTTGGTGTCCTCGTTCCACTCTCGGCCGTTGAGCTTGTAAGGCACGTGCCCGCCCATGATTTGGACGATGTGCTTCCCGTCCGGAGCGACGGTGTCGTCGAAGGCGCTCGGGGTCGTGATCCAGAGATAGGGATGCCGCGACATCTCGCCGTTCTGCGCCGACTGGAAAGCGTCCTCGAGCTCGTCGGTGTTCTCGGCGATTGTCACGGAGCCAGGTATCGGTTGGTTGAGCCGTCGCGCTCTGTAGGCGGTCCAATCAGGCAGGGCGTTGCATGCGAGATTTATCTTGAACGCGATCGACTTTGTGCGATGCCGCTCGACCTGGGAAATGACCTCGCCATTCAGGTTCTCGCGACCGATGAGGTCGAAGTATGTCATCTTCGCGCCGGCATTGGAGATGACGACCCGGGATCGGAGCTCGCGCCCGTCATCGAGAACCACTCCCTGCGCCTGGCCGTCTGCGATGGAGACTTTCGTCACCTTGTGTCCGGTGATGATCTCGACGCCGTGCTCAAGGCCGACCTTCTTGAGAGCCTCCGAAATGCTGCCCATGCCGCCGCGGATCAGCCCTCCGGGACCCATGGGGGTCGTGTTGTCGCGCAAATACGGACGGAGGAGCACATAAGCCGACCCCGAGGTCTTCGGACTGAGGAAGCCCGCCGAGCCTGAGGCATAGCTGCCGAAGGCCGTGAGCATCTGGTCGCTCTCGAACCAGCGCTTCAGGTAATCGTAGGCGCTGAGTGTCAGCACGTCCCAGATGTCGAAGAGATGGGGCGCCGCGTCACGCAAACGCCAGGCAAGCCCCATTGCCTTCGCCAGATCCTTGACCTTGCCCGTCGACGGATCGACGGGTGTCTCGAACATGATCCGCCGGATGAAAGGAACGAGCTTCTGCATATGGGCGGAGAACTTGGGGTAGTTGTCAGCGTCATTCTGGGAGAACTTCGCGATCTCCTCGACCATGCGCTTGTCTTCAGGCCAGAAGACCAGGCTTTCGCCGCTCTCGAATGGCTGGAAGGACGGCGGCACCGGGATGACTTCGACCCCGTTCTTCGGCAGATCGAGGTCCATCATGATCTTGGGCTGCAGCATGCTCATCCAGTAGGACGCGACGGAGACCTTGAACCCTGGCCAGACTTCACGCGAGATGGCCGCGCCCCCGACGAACGGCTGCCGCTCGACGACGACGACCTTGAGGCCGGCCTTTGCGAGATAGCAAGCGCATACCAGGCCGTTGTGCCCCGCACCGATTATGACGGCGTCATAGGATTGCATCGAGATCTATCCTGTTCATGGAATGACGGCGATGAGCTCTGCCTCGATGAGCAGCCTGTCATCGTAGAGGCCTGCCTGCACGGCCACGCTTGTCGGCGGACAGGATTGGTTGAGGTAGCGCGCGCGAACGGACCGATACGTGGACATGAAATCGGGGTCGAACGATTTGAGATAGGCTTTGATCTGGACGACGTCTTCGAAGCCGAGGCCTGCGGCTGCCAGCGTCGCCTTGAGGTTCTCGAAAAGCGCGACGACCTGACCTTCTACCGAAGTCGTGACGGGATCGCCTTGAGCGTCAGTTCCAGTATGGCCTGTCGTCAGGAAGAGACCCTTCCCGGTCACGGCCATGCCCATCGATACGCCCGGCCATGCGGCCCCCTCTGGATTTGCTGGAACGAGCGGCATGCACTTCTCCCCTATGGAATTCCTGGTTCCCGCCAGCCGCACGAAGGGATCCGTTCATGCGATGCGGGTCAGCTGTCGGAACATACGAACGAACATACTTGCAAGTCAAATAAATTGTTCAGTCAGTATTTTCGACAGTTGCGTGCGCGATCGTAGCGCTTGGAGTCCGTGACGGCCGGGCCACTTTTGCGGTGGTCCGCCGATCAACGCAAACGGGCGGCGCCTGGCTATGCCGACGCCGCCCGCTGAGCAGCCCGGGTGCTGCCACCCGAGTTTTCAGGCCCAGCCGCAATCCTTCATGTCGCGAGCGAGGTCGCGGTGGTCTTGAGCGCAGTCGGCATTCGTGTCTGGGATGATGCGGTTGACGACGCCCGACTGCAGCTCCTCAGAGATATGGGCGATCAGTCCAGGGAACGTCGACAGTAGCGCGAGGCCTGTCATCTCGGGCGGAGTGAAGCCCATCTGGGTCATGATCGCCGCCAGCATGCCCACATCGTTCAGGACCAGATCCGGCTTGTTCGCCGCGCGCTGGAAAGCGCGATGGACCGCTTCGTAGAATTCCGTCGCCTCCCCCCAAACCCGCTGCCGGATCGCGATCGCCTTCAGCTTTTCCGCGCGCGGATCGATGCCCCGGAAGACCTGATGGCCGAAGCCAGGAATCCGCCGCTTCGTTGCCCGGTAGTCGGCGACGATCCGTTCGGCGGCCGCCTCCATGGGCTCGTCCGACGCCTTCCATCCCTTGATGGCCTCAGCGATGAATCGGCCCGTATCCTCCGGAGAAACGGCGTATTCGCCCGCGCCGAGCATGCCGGCGGCAAGACCTGCGGTCATGCGAGGATTGACCGAGACGATCGACCGGGCAGCGATCGTGCCGGACTTGTGCAGGGCGTAGTCGAGAATGGACGAAAGGATAACGTCCATCATCTTCGCCTGGCCGGGCGTCGGGAGGCTGCCGCGGACCAGGAGGAAGCTGATTGCGGAGAATGGGAGCTCGCCGACCAGCGAACGCATCGGGTAGCCCCGGATGAAAATATCCTCCGAGGTGATTTCGCTGACCCTGGAGACCCAGTGCGATGGGGTGTTCTTCGTCATGGTCGTCCTCTGGTTCGACGGATCGTTGGGCTGCCGAAAATGGCGAAGTCCGCGGTTAGTCTGCGGAACCGGGCTGAAAGGCCTTCTGGAGCGTCGGCCGTGCGGAATGCCAAGCCTCTCGGGTCTTCTGGCTGACCCCGCTGAAGTGCCCATTGTGCGGCTGCATGTAATAGCCGAGGCGAGAGATCCCATAGGCGCCCTTCTGGCGGAGATGGGCTAGCGATTCAGCCATCGTAAGCGCCACCAGGTTCGGATTCAGGATCGGAAACGGCGCTGGTTTCCCGCCGTCCATCAGGTATTTTTGGTAGGAAGCCGCGATAATCGTGCAATTGAGGATAACGGCCTCCGCGCCCGTGCTTGCGATCGACTTGGCAGTGACATCGATAACGTCGCGCGCGACGGCCGCGGTGTCGTTGACCATGTCACGGACGTACCAATTGATAACGTCCAGGCCGAGTACCCGGTCCGAAGCCCCGTACAGCTTGACGTTGTCCTTCATCTGCGAGCCGGCCTTGACGTGATCGGTGACGATAACGGCGGTCCGGCCGTAATATGACAGAAGGTTGAGGCAAGCCTCGAACGGCCCGACGACCGGGATGTCTACGAGTTCGCGCGCGACCATAACCGCGGGGTCATAGCAGCACCCGCTGATGACGGCGTCGTATCCCTCTTCCTCGGCCTGCTTGATGGCGTCCAGCAGCGAGGCTTCGACGATGTGCTTCGGGTAGAAGTAATCCATGTCGGCCGGACACGCATCGAGGTGGGTGACGTCGAGCTTGGTCCCCTCCATTGCGTAGTGCGACAGGGTTTCCTGGATAAGGGCGTCGTACGCGGTGGTGCCGAACGGGTTGATGAAATTGATCCTGCGGACCATTCCGGCGTCCTTCCATAGAACGTAGACGGTGAACGAACGGCCATGCCCGGCGATCTTCCGGTCGGCCAAATTTGTCGAATGAGTAGTCTAAAAAGTCTACTGCGTCAACGACAAGGCACCTGGTCCACTCCTCTGAAGCCGAGGCAAATTTCCCTCCCGCCGGGTCTTGCGTCCTCCCGATATCTGATTAATTATACCCGCTGTTCATTTTTGCGTACCTTTTGGTACAAGCGAGCAGCGAATTGAAGGAGCGGAGCAAATGTCCGGACTCAGCGGCCAGTCTATCGTAATTACAGGCGGAGAGACTGGCATTGGCCGTGCGACCGTGCGGCAACTCGCTTCCGAAGGCGCTCATGTGCTCATCGGCGGTATCCTCGACGAAGAGGCGGACGCCACCCTGAGCGCTGCAGCAGGGCTTCCCGGATCGGTAGGCTTTCAAAGGACGGATGTCCGCGATGTGGCACAGGTCGATGCGCTGATCGATGCGGCGGTCGAGAAGCAAGGCCGCATTGACGGACTGGTTTGCAACGCGGGCATTTTCGATGGCTTCGCGAGCGGAATCGACACCTCTGACCGTCTCTGGGACCAGATAATGGACGTGAACGCGCGCGGGACGTTTTTCGCGTGCCGGGCGGCTTTGCGCCACATGGTGCCAGCTGGGCGCGGCAAGATCGTCAACATCGCCTCGATCGGCGGCCTCGTAGGCATGGCGGACGGCGCGTCCTACACGGCCTCGAAGCACGCTGTGATCGGCCTGACCAGGCACCTCGGCTGCAGCTACGCCAAGGACGGAATCGCCGTCAACGCGGTCTGCCCCGGCGCGATCGACACGCCGATCCGCAGCAACTCGCTCAAGATCCTTGGCGACGACGCCCCTCCGATGGGCGGAGTCGGGGCCGATCCGGACTGGCTGAAGCGGGCCGTGCCGCAGCAGCGCAAGGGAACAGTCGACGAGATCGCGAACATGATCCTGTTCCTGCTCTCCGACAAGGCGACCTATTCGACAGGGCATGAGTTTGTAGTGGACGGCGGGTGGACCGCCAAATGACGGACGACCAATTCACGCCGGAAGAGAGCGAGATCGTCGGGACGGTCGCTCGCTTCGTGAACGAGCGGGTCAGGCCTCTCGTCCAGCAGCTGGAACGCGAGGGCAAATACCCCCAGCATCTCGTCCAGGAGATGATGGAGCTCGGGCTGTTTGGGCTGGCGGTCCCCGAGAGCTATGGCGGACTTGGCGCGCGCGTTCCGGTGACCGCAGCCATCCTGGAAGCGCTCGGCAGCGGATGGGCGACGCTGGCCGCCTATGTGAACAGCCACAGCACGGTGGCCTACGCGATCGCCACGCATGGCACCGAAGAGCAAAGGAAGCGCTACCTTGCGGGACTGGCCAGCGGCGAGCACCGCGGCGCCCTTTGCCTGACTGAGCCCGGTTGCGGATCCGACCTCCAGGCGATCAAGGCGCTGGCGAGGGACGCCGGAGACAACTATGACCTCACCGCAAGCAAGACCTATGTCACGAACGGGGCAAAGGCCACATTGCTTCTGACGTTGGTCAAGCATCCTCCCCTGGCGGGGGAGACGAAACCCAAGATCAGCCTTGTGATCGTTGAGAAGGCATATCCGAAGGTTTCGGTGACCTCCACGTTTGAGAAGACGGCGTTTCATCTCGTGGACACGGTTCAGATCGAGATGGACGGCGTTGCGGTTCCGAAGTCGCAACTGCTGGGTTCTGTCGAAGGGATTGGGTTTCGCCAACTCATGGACTCGCTTGAGATCGGCCGGGTCGCGATCGCGGCCAGCGCCGTGGGGGTTGCGGCGAACGCGCTTTCCGAAGCGAAGCGGTATGCCTCCGAGCGCGTCACGTTCGGGGTCACGATCGACCAGCACCAGGCCATTCAAATAAAGCTTGCCGATATGGCGACAAAGCTCGTCGCGGCGCGGCTGATGACGATGGAGGCGGCAGCGGCGAAAGAGCGCGGCGGACGCTGCGACATGATCACCGCAATGGCCAAGACGTTCGCGAGCGACTGCGCCCTCGAGATCGCCCATCAGGCCGTCGTCGTCCATGGCGGCGCAGGCTACATCCGCGACAGCGTGGTCGAACGGCTGCACCGCGAGGCGCTGCTCTACACAATCGGCGAAGGCACGAACGACATCAACCGGATCGTCATCTCCCGGCGCATGAAGGGCGAGGAAGAGATGCAGTATCTTGGCCTTCTGCCATGACCAGCGTTTGCCTGACGTTCGATTTCGACGCCGTTTCGCTCTGGGTGAGCACCTTCAAGCAAACGACCGCTACGCCCATTTCGCGCGGCGAATTCGGTGCGAACGGCGGGGTCGGTCGCGTCCTCGGCCTCTTGCGCGAAAAGGACGTCAAAGCGACCTTCTTCGTGCCGGCGCATACCGCCGTGTCATTCCCGTTGCAGACTGGCCGCATCATCGAGGAAGGCCACGAGATCGGCGTGCACGGCTACTGCCACGAGACGCCGATCGGCTACACGCGAGAGGCCGAGGCGGACCTTCTTGATCGGTCGGTCGCCAAGCTGCGTACGGTGCTTGGCAACGATTTCACGCCTGCCGGCTACCGTTCGCCCGCGTGGGACCTTTCCCCCCACAGCGTCGAATTGCTCGTCGAGCGAGGCTTCCTTTACGACAGCAGCATGATGGCGGACGACTTCACGCCCTATCGAGCCCGCCGCGGTGACAGTGTCGACGAAGAGGCGTTCGTCCCGGGAGAGATGACGAGGCTGGTCGAGATGCCTGTCGCCTGGGAGCTGGACGATTTCCCCTATTTCACCTTCGTCAACAAACCCCTCTTCGGCGCCCTGCGCACGCCCCAGGACGTCTATGACTGCTGGCGCGGCGAATTCGACTATTGCCACAGCGCGATCGACGACGGCGTCTTCACCTTGACGATGCATCCCCAGATCATCGGACGTGGCCCTCGCATCGAGATGCTGCGACGGTTGATCGACCATATGCAGTCGCGGTCGAACGTGAGATTTGCCACGCTTCGGGAGGAGGCAACGCGTCGCGACGGGCTATTGCCGGGTGTCGCCTGAAAAACTGCGGACAGGCCGCCGTTCACCGAAGCTGACCGCCTACAGGACTTGGAAAGGCGAAATCGAGTGCGGACCACGGAATACGAAAAGCTTGATGGCCTGTCGCTGGCGAAGCTGGCGCACGCGGGGCAAGTCGGCCCGGCTGAACTGATGGACTGCGCAATCTCCCTGGCCGAGGATCGGGGCCAGGCGATCAACGCCCTCTGCAACCAGGACTACGATCTAGGACGCAAGCTGGCAGCCGAAGCCGAACTCAAGGGCACGTTCGGGGCCCTTCCCTTTCTCCTGAAGGATTCGGGGTTGGCATCGACACAGCTTGCCTCCGGCGTAGGATCGCGCGTGTTCGCTGGCCTCAAGGCGAAGGTCGATTCAACTCTGAACACGCGGTTCGTGGCGGACGGCTTCCTCTCATTCGCGCGGACGACAGTGCCTGAGTTCTGCATGGCGCCGACTACGGAAGCCGTGCAGAATGGCGGCCCTACCCTCAATCCCTGGGACCGGGCCCGTTCGTCCGGCGGATCCAGCGGCGGCGCGGCCGCAGCTGTCGCCCTGGGGATTGTTCCCATCGCGCACGGAAGCGACGGCGGCGGCTCCATCCGAATTCCCGCGTCCTGTTGCGGCGTCTTCGGGCTGAAGCCGTCTCGTGGCCTCGTGCCGCACGGCCCGGCGCGGGGCGAAGGATGGGGCGGCCTGGCTGTCGACGGTGTTCTGTCCCGCACGGTTCGCGACACCGCAGCGGCGCTCGACGGAATCGCCGGGATGGAGCTCGGTCAGCCTTACGCGGCGCCGGCGCGCCCCAAATCCTACCTGGAATACATAGAGGGCAAATTCGATCGGCCGCTCAGAATCGCGAAGTGGACGCAGGCGTGGAACGACATCGATGTCGCGCCTGAATGCCTGGAGGCCGTGGCCGCTGCTGAGCGCCACCTGACTGCGCTCGGCCACGAGGTGACTTCGGCACCGCTTCCCCCACTGAAGTACGACGCGTTCGTGGACGCAATCATCGACGTGATGGCGACAAGCGTGACCATGACCGTCAACGCGTATATTCGGCAGGTAGGCGCGAAGGACCTGCCGTCTCTCCTCGAGCCGGCAATTCTTGATGCCTACCGCCTCGGCGAGGCAATGCACGCCGAGACATATGCGCTTGCAATCAATCGCTTCCACTCGGTCGCCCGGCTGATGGAGACGTATCTTGTCGACTACGACCTAGTCCTGACCCCGACGCTTACGAAGCCGCCGGTGAAGCTCGGAGAGATTTCGATGGACGATGACTTCAGGTC
Organism: Mesorhizobium sp. WSM4976; assembly: GCF_029625685.1. Taxonomy (NCBI): domain Bacteria; kingdom Pseudomonadati; phylum Pseudomonadota; class Alphaproteobacteria; order Hyphomicrobiales; family Phyllobacteriaceae; genus Mesorhizobium; species Mesorhizobium sp. WSM4976. The sequence continues at coordinate 162,914 of NZ_JARTVT010000002.1, read as the reverse complement.
GTTCCGCAAGAAGGCCGGCCGCTACACGACGTTCCTCGCCGTCATCAACGCGTCCGGCCAACCAGCGGCAAGCGTGCCGCTTCACTGGAGTCAGAGCAATCTGCCGATCGGGATTCAGCTGGTCGGTCGGTTCGGCGCGGAGGCGACGCTGCTGCGGCTGTCCGCCCAGCTCGAGGGCGTCGCGCCCTGGCGGGATCGACGGCCGCCCGCGTTCGAGAAAGCGGGCTAGCAGCGCTCAATCACGCGCGACAACCTTCCAGCACCAGGTTCGCGTAGTAGTCGGCGATACTGTCCGGAGTCAGCGGGCCGCCCGGTTTGTACCAAGCGTGTGTGGAGTTGCAGATCCCAATGATGCTGTTCACGACGAGCGTCGTTGGGATGTCCTGGAAAATGCCTTCCTCGACACCCCTCTGGTAGACTTGCTTGAACAGCTGGTCATATTCCTTCTTGCGCTTGGTGATGACCTTCTGCTGCGCGTCAGTCAATTCGCCTTGGTCCCGGAAATAGATCGCCGACCATGCCGCGCGATCCAAAACGTTGAGAGCGTGCTTCCGGATCATGGACGCGAGCACCTTATCCGGCGGATTGTCGGTCTTGACCAAGGATTCCATGTCCGCCCACCAGGCATCATGGATCTTGGTGAAGATTTCCCACAGCACCTGGTTCTTGTTCTTGAAATAATAATAGACGACCGACTTGGTGTAGCCGAGGCTTGAGGCGATGTCGTCCATTGTAACGCCTCGAATGCCTCCATCAGAAAAAAGCTTCGCCGCGGTGGCAAGGATTTCGTCCTGTACGTAGGCCTGCTTTTTCGCTTTTAGCTCTTCCCGAAGCGTCATGTTCATAAAGCTCACCATTCCATTCATCGCGCCGGCCCATCGCTCGCTTGAGCGGCGCCGCGTGACGCACATTCAAGACTTATAGAAATTTCGACCAACGCGTCAATAGATTCCTGCCAACAGTCGAAAAAACCGGAAGCTCGATGAGATCCGTCGGCACGTCGGGTGGCAGGCGCTCGCGAGTGTCAAACTCCTCCGGGTGCCGGGACTGCGATGACAGCCGCGGGAACGCCAAATGCAGGGCTTTGCTTGGCCTACCCCGGGATGTGGGCCTCGCGCGGCCCTCGGGTGACGACGGCGGAGCGGTGCCGGAACGGGTCTCTCCCCCGACGATTGCAGCCGCACATGATTCAACAATGAGACTGTTGACTGACGGGAATTTTTTACATACTCTCCGGTCAAATAAGATGTCCGAAGGATATCAAGTCTCCCATGATGAACCTCGACCCAGACACCCTTAAGCTGCCGCAAAGGGAGCTGATCGGACAACCCGACAAGCCCATCCTGCGGCTTGAGGGGATTGGCAAAGAGTATGGAAAACACGTTGTCCTCGACGACGTGAACCTCACCCTCAAGTCGGGAGAGGTGGTCGCTATCATCGGGCCGAGCGGTTCCGGCAAGAGCACCCTTCTCCGCTGCATCAACATGCTCGGCCCCGCCACCCGTGGTCGCGTCATCGTTGGCGATCTCGCGATCGACGAGTCAGTGCCACCGACCGCCCAGCAGCTGACCTTGCTGCGGCGCTCGGTCGGCATGGTCTTTCAGTCCTTCAACCTCTTCCCTCACATGTCGGTTCTGCGGAACGTGAGCCTCCCCCAGGAGCGTGTCCTCCGCCGTTCCCGCAAGGAAGCCAACAAACGATCCCTGGAACTGCTGGCCCGCGTCGGATTGGAGGGAAAGGCGGATCAGTATCCCGCCAAGTGCTCCGGTGGTCAGCAGCAGCGCATTGCGATCGCTCGCGCTCTCGCCCTTGAGCCGCAGATCATGCTTTTCGACGAGCCAACCTCGGCGCTCGACCCGGAGCTGGGCCTGGAAGTGCTCGCCGTGATGCAGGAACTGGCCCGCTCGGGCATGACCATGCTCGTCGTCACCCATGAGATGAATTTCGCGGAAACGGTTTCCGACCGCGTGATCATCATGGCCGACGGCAAGATCCTCGAGGAAGGTCCCAGCAAGGAGGTCATGCGGAACCCGCAGACGGAGCGGGCGAAGCGCTTCCTGAAAGCGGTAAAAGACAGATGACCGCGGACATGTTCTTCGGCGTGGCAATGGGCGTCCCCTGGACCCTTGCCGTCACTGCGGCTGCCTTCGTCCTGGGCGCCGCGCTCGGAATGCCACTGTGCGCGATGCGCCTGTCCAAGTTCGGCCTTTTGCGCGCGATAGCGCTGCTCTACATCATCCTCTTCAGGTCCGTCCCGCCGCTCCTCTGGGTCTTCGTCTTCTTCTTCGGACTGGGATCGGGCTACCTGCCCATGTCGGCCTTCGAGGGCGTGGTCCTCGGGCTGGGTCTGATCACAGCCGCGAACATGGCGGAAATATACCGGGGCGCCCTCAGCGCAATTCATGGCGGGCAGTGGGAGGCGTCCCAGGCCCTGGCCTTGCCATCCTACAGCACGTACCTGGATATCGTCGCGCCCCAGCTGCTGAGGGTTTCCCTCCCGTCCTCCGCAAGCTACGCCGTCGGTTTGCTCAAGGACTCTGCGATCGCTTCGACGATCGGCGTGACCGACATATCGTTCAACGCAAACTACATCGCGAAAGCGACCTATCAGGGGCTCCCTGTATTCGCGATCGCAGCTCTGTTCTACATAATGATCAGCTTGCCCGTGGCCGCTCTGGCTCGCGCCGCCGATCAAAGGCTTCGAGCGAGGGTCGCGCTATGAACGACCTTCTCGGTTTCTGGCTCGACAGCCTCCCCGATCTGCTCGACGGTCTCATCGTCAGCCTGCAGGTCACCGGCGCCGCGCTGGCCATAGGTTTTCCGCTCGGGCTGCTCCTCGCGCTCGGCGTGCAGTCAAAGCCCCGCCTGATCAATCTGGCATCCCTCTGCGTCGTCGAGATCGGCCGCGGCGCGCCCGCCCTCGTCGTGCTGCAGTTCGCCTATTTCGGCCTTCCTCAAGGCGGGTTGACACTCTCGTCTTTCGCGGCGGCGGTGGTAGCCCTGGCCTGGAACACCGGCGCCTACACCAGCGAAATCATCCGGGCTGGTCTGGAGTCAGTGCCCTTTGGCGAAATCGAGGCCTCGTCGGCGATGGGCATGATGCGGGTAGACACCTTGCGATTTGTGATCATCCCGCAGGGACTCAGGGTCGCGGCACCTGCCCTTCTCGGCTTCGCAGCGGCCATGCTGCAGGCCTCGTCGCTATGCTTCGCGATCGCGCTGCCCGAACTCGCAAGCAACGCGTACGTCATCGGAACGAATACTTTCCGCTACATGGAAATCTTGTCTCTCGCAGGAATTCTCTATGCCGCCATCTGCGTGCCAGCAACGATCGCGGTTGGAGTACTTGAGCAACGGCTCGGGCAACACACCCGATGACCGGGCAATACCAAAAAGAACCACAACACAAAGCCAAAGAGGAGAATTGGCAATGTCTACACTCAAGGAAATTGTTGGGGGCGTCGCGATCCTGGTGGCCGCATCGACGGCATCATACGCCGACACTTGCAAGCCTGCGCACGAAGTCAAAACCGTGACGCCTGGCAAGCTGACGGTTGCAATTTATAACTACCCCCCCTTCTCGATGGTGACGAGCGACAACAAGATCTCGGGCATCGACACGAAAATGGTTGAGGAGACCGCCAAGGCGAACTGCCTGGAAGTGGTTCCGCTCAATCTCGCTCCGGCAGCAGTGGTCCAGTCGGTCGTCTCAGGAAAGGCCGACGTGGCTGTGGGAGCGTGGTACCGCTCGGAGGCTCGCACGAAGGTCGTCGGCCTCACGGAGCCGACCTACATCGATCCGATGACCTCGATCTCGAAGGACGGCGTGGACACGGTCGACGGCATGATGGGTAAGACGATCGGCACGGTCACAGGCTATACTTGGAATGCTACGCTTCAGAAGGTCTTCGGCGCGAAGCTGAAGCAGTATCCAGACGGTCTCGCCATGTACACTGACCTCGAGGCCGGCCGCGTGGACGTAGCCCTCGACGGGTCCGTGGCTCCTGTCGAAGCTCAGAAGGGCGGTCGCCTCAAGGGCTTCAAAACGGCATTGGTGAAATCGGATCCGCGCATCCCGGACACCATGCAGCCGCCGCAGAGCGGGCTTCTCTATACGCTCGGCAACAAGAGCCTGGGCGAGGCGCTCGACGATACTGTCATCAAGATCCACAAGGACGGCACGCTCGCCAAGTGGCTGACCGATGCCGGCTACAAACCTGCGATGGGCGACGTGGGTGAGCCGCGGCTCGTGAAGTGAGGTTCGATGGGCGCGGTGCGCAAGAAACCCGCGCCCATCACCCGCTTGGCGCCGACGAGCGCTACGGCGTTCCGGCAGCCATTGAAGCGCCGGAGCGGCCTAGCACTGCAAGTCGCAAACGACCGGGCCTTTCAAACTGAAGGCGAGTTCCGATTTGGGAGGAAATGCCATGAATGAGATGACGAGGATCGAGCAGGCTCTGCCACCGGATGCGACTGCCAATGCAAGCATCGGTGCCCTTTTGGCCAAACATCGCAAGAACTACAGCCTTCAGCCGGAATTCTATCTGTCCGAAGAGATCTACCGCCTCGACGTCGACAAGGTGCTGATGCCGCACTGGCAGTGCGTCAACCACGTGAGCGCGATCCCGAATGCCGGCGACTACCTTGTGTTCGAATACGATCGTGAGTCCGTGATCGTGGTGCGCGGCGCTGACAACGAGATCCGCTCCTTCGCCAACGTGTGCCGTCATCGGGGATCGCGTATCTGCGACACTTCGGGCCACGCACGGGGCGGGATGCTGATCTGTCCCTATCACGCTTGGTCGTACGGGCTCGACGGGTCACTCGCCCATGCCCGCATGATGCCCCGCGATTTCGACAAGCGGGGTTTCGGCTTGAAGCCGCTGCCGACGAAGGTGGTGCAGGGCCTCATCTTCGTTAGCCTCTCGGACAATCCCCTGGCGTTCGACGACAGCGAAGAGAACATCAACGCCACTCTCGGCGTCTACGGTTGGGCAAACGCCAGGGTCGCCCACCAGTCGAGCGTCGTTTTCTCGGCCAACTGGAAGCTCGCGCTGGAGAACCAGGTCGAGTGCTACCACTGCGCGCCTTCACATCCGGAGTTCTCCGTCGTCCATGGGCAGTCGACGGCGAGCGAGAAGAAGCTCATCGCCGAGATGGAGGCGAAGGCCGCGGCACAGGGCATCCACGTCGCAACGCGCGATCACTGGGCGCTCGCAGCGCTCGAGGGGCAGGAGCAGGCCTATTCCAATCGCTATCCCATGACGGCGAACGCCTGCACCGCGAGCAAGGACGGTTCCCCCCTTGCTCCGATGATGGGAGACTTCAAGAGTTACGACAATGGTATGGTGGTTTGCTACATCGGTCCGATGAACCACTGCCTTAGTTACGGCGACTACGGCGCGATCTTCCGGTACACCCCGAAATCCCTTTTTGAAACGGAACTTGCCGTGATCTGGCTCGTGCGCGGCGAGGCTGTCGAGGGCAAGGATTACGATCGCGACGAGCTCACCTGGATGTGGAGAGTGACCGCCGGCGCTGACAAGAAGATCGTCGAGGATAACCAGCGCGGCGTTTCCTCCCGCTTCTATACGCCTGGTCCCTATGCGCTCCCGATCGAGGAAAAGACCGTGCGGTTCACCGAGTGGTACATGTCCGCGCTTGCCGCCGCACTTTGACCTGCGCCGGCTTCCTTTGCCGGCGACGGAAATCCCGAAGGCTGGCTGCCGAGACGATAGCTATCGCCAGGCGTGGGCCCGAACCCGCTGTGGCAACCCCAAAGAATGAGAGAAATGGAAAAGACTGATACGACATGGATCGACGTGTGCAGCGTCGACGATATTGACCAAGGCGGCATGTACGAGTTCCAGCGTGGCGAGCGACGGATCCTCATCTATCGCCTGGAGGACGGTGTATTCGCCACCGACAACGTCTGCACCCATGAATTCGCGCTTATGTCGGAAGGCTGGCTCGAAAACGGAACGATCGAATGCCCGCTGCATGGCGCGCTGTTCGACGTTAAGACGGGCCGGGTCGAGCGCGGTCCTGCCGATTGCGCGCTGAGGACGTACTCCGTCAGGACCGAGGGGACGAGAGTCCTTTGCTCGATCTGAGCCGCCTCCCCTCGGACCAGCAATCGCACGACTGAACTGCGAGACAGCGATCAAAGCTCCAAGGAAGACCAACCATGTCGCGACGCATTAACTTCATCAACCCCTTCGGGTCGTCGGATTATGACGAGGTGATCAAGAAGACGCTTGGCCATTTCTGCGCCGCGGATACGACGATGGATGTAACCCATCTCGATGCCTGCCCGCCCGATATCGACTTTTTCTACTCCAAGCACATGATCGAGCAGGCTCTCTACGAGAGCGTCATGCTATCCGAGGAGGAAGGTTATGACGCGGTGATCGTCGGATGCCTCTACGACCCCGGGGTCCGCGTCGCCCGGGAACTCGTCGACATTCCCGTCGTGGGGCCTCTCGAGGCTTCGTTTCAGATGGCCGCCTACTATGGCCACTCGACCATGGTGCTGACCGACCACCGGAAGGCGGTGCCCTACATTTACGATGAGGCGCAGCGCAACGGCCAGGGCAACACCGTGCGCGGGGTCGATGCCATCGACTGGTTCGTCAAGGATATGATCAACGATCGCAGCGCCGTTGCGCGAGACGTCGTCAACCTGTCCAAGGAGGCGGCGAAACGGTTCGGCGCGGAAACCGTCATCATGGGATGCACGATCATTGCGGCGATCTACCAGGAATACCTTATGGAAGGCGGCGAGCCGTCCGAAGTCCCGATCATCAACCCCAACCTTATGGCTCTGAAGATGGCGGAAGGCCTGGCCGATCTCCGGCAGAAGGGCGGCTACTTCATCGCGCGGCAAGGCTATTATATGAAACCGACGGGACATTTCGCCGACGAGTTCGCACGCGCCCGCAGGGTCTGGAACTCGACGAAGCCGGACTTCGCACGGTGACCGAACTCTTTCGACCTAGTGACGCGCCCGTCGAGACGCTCGTCGTTGTCGGTACAGGCCACGCGGCAAGTGCCCTTGTGGCCAGCCTGAACCAACACCGCTACCAAGGGCGCGTGGTTTTGGTCGGCGACGAAAAGCATCCCCCATACAATCGACCTCCCCTTTCCAAGAAGTTCCTGAGCGAGGATGTCCAGCCCCAGGAACTGTACTTCCGCAGCGAAGACCAGTTGGCCAAGAACGGTGTCGAGGTCCGGCTCGGCGTCGCGGCGGTCGAGTTGAATCCGCTCGCGCACACGCTCAAGCTGGGTTCGGGCGATGTCCTATCCTATGACAAGCTCGTCCTCGCGACGGGCGCGGGGCCGCGTGGCTTGCCGAGAAGTGTCGATGAGACCGAGGGGAACCTCAATGTCCTTCGAAACATCGCCGACGCCGTCCGGCTGAAGGCCGAGCTGGGCCGAGCTCAGAGCATCGCGATCATAGGTGCGGGCTACGTGGGCCTGGAAGTGGCCGCGTCCTCCGCGCTCCTGGGCAAGAGGGTGACGGTGATCGAGGCTGCCCCTCGCGTGCTGGCTCGTGTGGCGGGTCCTGAACTGGCCGGCATCGTGCAAGCCGCGCACGAGGCCCACGGCGTATCGTTCCGTCTCGAGAGCATGGTGACGCGCGTCGCGCAAGCCGCCTCCGGCATCGATGTCTTCTTGGCCGACGGCGAGCGCGTAAACGCCGGCGTCGTCCTTTGCGCGATTGGCGCGGTGCCGAATGTAGCGCTGGCGGAAGGTGCCGGCCTTGCCGTAAATCGCGGGATCGTCACCGACACGCGATGTGCGACGTCGGATGAGAGGATCTTCGCGATCGGCGATTGCGCGACGTTTCCTCGCGATGGTGATCTGGTTCAGCTCGAGTCGGTACAGAACGCTTCAGACCAAGCCGACGTTGTCGCGCGCCAGCTGTGTGGACTGGAAGCCGAGTATGCGCCTGTACCCTGGTTCTGGAGCGACCAGTATGATCTGCGGTTGCAGTCGGTGGGTTTTCGCAAAGGTTCGGATGGCTCGCTCCTGCGCTCCAAGGAGAACAGCCACGCGATCTGGCATCACCGCGACGGGCGTGTCGTCGCGCTCGATACGATCAACGCTTCGCGCGATCACATGATGGCGCGCAAGTTGATGGCTCGCGGAGAGCTGCATCTCAATTCGCTTCACGAAGTCGAGTTTGACCTGTCGCGGCTCTGGGCGCCGTCAGGCCAACGGCTAAACGCTTCCGAAAGGGTCGCACCATGAACAGCATCGAGAGGCCGAAGCGCGCTCCTGTCCCGCACGCCACCGACACGACGCTCCCGCGAGACTACTACGTGTCGCCGGAGATTTTCGATCGCGAGATCGAGAACGTCTTCTTCAAGCAGTGGACCTTCGCGGGACACGTGTCACAGATTCCGAACGTCGGTGACTACTTCCTCCACACGTTCGCAGGCGAAAGCCTGATCATCGTCCGCGAGAGCGCCGATACCGTCCGAGCCCATTTCAACGTCTGCCGTCATCGCGGGTCGCAGTTGACCAAGGCCGACAGCGGCAACGTCAAACTCTTCGTGTGCCCCTACCATCAGTGGACCTATGAGCTGGACGGCAGCCTGCGACGCGCGCCGATGATGCCGGACGTCGAGTGCATCGATTACGGGAAGCTGGCGCTCAACTCGGCAGCGGCCGAGGTTTGGGCTGGGATGATTTTCATCAACCTGTCGCCCAACCCCGAACAGACGCTCATCGAAGCGCTGGGCGAACCGCCGGCGGGTTTCCTTAAGCTGGAGCCGGAAAACATCAAGGAGATCCGCCGCGACCAGCTCGTCGTGCGCGGCAATTGGAAGACGCTCCTCGAAAACTACCTGGAGTGCTACCACTGTGCCGGCTCGCATCCTGAGCTGGGCATCGCCTTCGACATCCAGTCGTCATACGACCAGACCGCGACCTGGGGTGGCGCCTGCTTCCTTGGCGGCGAGCCGGTGAGGAAAGGGCTCGTGACCGTCTCGATGACGGGCGATCTCGTCAGTAAACCGCTGGGGCGCCACGCCGAGGATGCGACCCTCCAGCTCGAAGTGGCGGAAGGTCTTGGACTGTTGCCCGTGCTGACGCGCGTTCTCTTCCATGTCGACCATGCGATCATCCACGTCATGAACCCGCTCTCCGTGGACGAGGTGGAATGGACCACGATCTGGTACGTCCGCGAGGATGCCGTCGAGGGCGTGGACTACGAGACCGATCGCGTGGTGGAGGTCTGGCGAGCAACGAACTTGGAAGACAAGGAGCTTTGCGAGCGCAACTACAAAGGGGTCCTGTCGCGAATGTTCGTGCCTGGCCCCCTCAATCCACGGGCGGAAGGCGCCGTGCGGCCAGTACTCGACCACTATCTGCAGATGATGGAATGACGCCCAGCTGCGGGGTGACCACAGGGTGACCTGCACGCTCGCACGCTGCGTCACAAGGTTTGATCAGAAGCACTAGCAAGGAGCCATCCGTGACAAATCCAGATGCACTCGTTCTCAACGACGATTGGAGCGATTTGTCCCGCATCCGGCCACTTCCCGAAATCGACCATGCGCGTCTCTACGCCTATCGTACCGAGCGGATGCGTGCGTCCCTGCGGCACCACGGGGCGGCGATGGTCATGCTCGTCAATCCGATCAGCCTGCGATATGCGCTCGACTATCGCACTTACCCTCTCTGGCAGTCGCATGCGCACACGACCTACGCGTTCGTGCCGGTCGAAGGGCCGATCGTGGCCTATAACGTCTATGGCAATCCGCCTGGAGCGGACCACGTCCGCGTGGGACGGCAGAATACATATTTTGATGGCGGCCCGGAGCTTCCCGAGAACGCTCGATTGATCGCCCAGGATATCTGCGACTACCTCTCCGAGATAGGTTCCGACAACAGGCGTATCGCGGTCGAATACGTGAACCCAAGCCTGACGCGGGCCCTCCTGCAGCGCGGCCTGGAGGTGATAGACGGGGCCGCTGTCGCCGAGGAGGCGCGCACCATCAAGTCATCCGACGAGATCAAGTGCATCAAATGGGCGGTCGAGGTCGCCGAACATGGAATCGCACAGGTGAAGGCGGCGCTGCGCCCCGGCGTTTCGGAGGTCCAGCTCTGGGGCCTTTTGAATTACACGAACCTGGCCAACAACGGCGACTGGCACAACGGCCGCATGCTCGCCTCCGGACCTCGCATCAATCCATGGCTCCAGGAGGCGACCGACAGGAAGGTCGAAGCAGGCGACCTGGTGGGCTTCGACACAGACATGGTGGGTCCGTTCGGCTATTTCGCCGACATCTCGAGAACACTCTTTTGCGGTCCCGGGCGCCCAACTGCCCGACAGAAGGAACTCTATCGGCTGGCGCTGGAGGAGGTCGAGTACAATTCCAAACTGGTCCGACCTGGTGTCACCCTTCCCGAAATCCAGGAACGCGCCTGGAACACGCCTGAGGAGTACAGGGAAAACGCCTACTGTTGCGTGCTGCACGGCGTCGGCATGACTGACGAGTTCCCCCGCGTGAACCCGATCTATCGCGGACCGAACCCTTATTCCGGAGTCATCGAGGAGGGCATGGTCGTCTGCATTGAGAGCTACATGGGCGCGGTTGGCGAGCGCGATGGTGTCAAGCTGGAGCAACAGGTGCTGGTGACCGCAGATGGTGTCGAGCCCATTTCGACGTATCCTTGGGAGTCAGAGTTCCTGGAGTAGCAACGTGATCTGGGGGGAAATCGACACCGTCCGCACGCTCGGCTGCTTATGAGGAAGCGATCATATGAAGGGCTACTGGCTGATCATCGGAACCGAGATTTGGGACGACGGCGCTCAAAGACAATACGTCAGGCTGTGGAAGCCGATCGCCGAAAAATACCAGGCGCGCGTCAACCCTCTGAAGGCGCCGCCATTGCTTAAGGAAGTCAGGGATGCACGCCGCGTGACAATCGTGGAATTTCCCTCATACGAGTTTGCCCAGGCGTGCTACGAAGACCCGGACTACGAGGAAGCTCGGCGGTTCGCGCTCCAGGCTTCAAATCGCGAGCTTCTAATTCTGCAGGGTGAGTTGGCATAGTGGGCATCCCTATCCGCCACTCCAAGGCGCAGTTCAGGGAGCGGAATAAGGGAGCCCGCTCGGGTACGCCTAGCAGGCGTGCCTATGAGGTGGCGATCCTGCTCCTTCCCAACTTTTCCCAGGTCTGTCTTTCGACAATAGTCGAGCCTTTGCGATTGGCGAACGCACTGTCCCGGCGCGAGTTGTTCAGATGGCGCTTGATAGGACTTTCGGGCGACGGGGTTGATTGCGCCGGCGGGATAACGGTCGGTGTGAGGAGTGATGTCGAGGCTGAATTCGCAGCAGTTCGTTCCGGCATCGCGCCAGATGCCGCGATCGTTTGCGCCGGCGAGGCAGTCGAGCGGTTTTGCACTTCCTCCGCCGTTTCGCTTTTCAGGCTCTATGCAAAGCGAGGTGTCACACTCTTTGGGAGCCACACCGGGACCTGGCTGCTTGCAAAAGGCGGGCTGTTAGCCGGCAGAAGGTGCACGATTCACTGGAAGAAGGCAGTCGCCTTGTCCGAAAAGTTCGACGATCTCACGATCGAAACCGCAAGCTTCGTTCGAGACGGCGCCTTCGTCACGTGTTCCGGAGGCTTTGCAGCATTCGACATGACGATCGACCTGATCGAACAGGAATGCGGGCGTGAGCTGGCGCGAACCGTCTGTCGGTACATGAGCGCGGAAGACACAAGCGATGGGGCCGCCTCGGCTGCCAGTCTGCGCCTGGCGGGAACAAGCGCTAAGTTGATCAGCGCGACACGGCTGATGGAGGGCAATCTCGAGGAGCCCATCCCATTGAATACGATCGCCGGCAAGATCGGGACTTCCCGACGTCAGCTGGAGCGCCTGTTTCACAGCTTTCTGTCAAGCAGCCCTAGTCGCCACTATTTGCACCTTCGACTTAGTCGCGCAAGACAACTGCTTGATTCAACTGACCTTCGGGTACTTGAGATTGCCATTGCTTGCGGCTTCGAATCGCCCTCACACTTTCAGATCGCGGCATCTGCCGCGATCCAATGCTCCAGCTACCGCGCCACCGCGATGTGGCCCTTCATGTTGGGGTGGAAGCGGCAGAAATAGTCGACCGCTCCCGCAGCCTTCAATGTCAGGCTTGCGGACTTCTTCGGTGGGATCATCACCTCCCAGCCGCCCTTGACTGTGGCCGTATGGGCGAACATGTCCTTGTTCACCCACTCGATCGTGTCGCCAACCTTCGCCTCGACCGTCGCTGGCGAGAACACCAGCTTGTCAATGGTGACCTGGATGGTTTCGGCCTTCACCGGCGCGGCAATCAACGTCAGCGCCAGTGCAATCCAAAGATGACGCTTCGGTACCATCAGCGCCGGCCTCATTTCAGCATACTGGCGACATGTTCGGCATGCTGCTCATGGCCCTGGAATATCTTCAGGCCAGTCTCCAGCAGGCTTTTCAACTCGGCATTGCTGGCCGACGGGATGAGCAGCGTTTCGAGAGCACTGTCGACCTGTTTGTGATAGGCAACCTCATTGTCGACGTAAGCCCTGTCGAAGGCCGCGCCTTTGAGCTTGGCGAGTTTGGCCCGCTCCTCCGTGGCAGCTTTGGTCAGCGCCTTGCTGGTCGCGTTGTCTTCCGGCGTCACCTTGAGTTTCTTGACCAGATCGAGCGCCTGCACATTCACTGCCTCATGGTCACGCACCATGTCCTTGGCGAAGGCGAGCACCTCCTTGTTCTTCGATTTCTTCAGCGCTTGCTTGGCCGCCTCGACATCGATCACGCCTGCTGTGTAGGCGATGTGGGCGATCTGCGGGTCGGTCGGTTTGTCGGCAGCTTGTGCGAGCGGGGCAGTGCCGAGCAGAAGCAGCGCGGCCAGGGTGGCTGTGTGACGAATAAGCATGAAATCTCCTTCTCCGGACGCGGGAAGCGCGCCGGCCAGTTTTTTGGGTTGACGGTCATTGGATGCGGGGCGGCGGCAAACGTTCCCGCTAAAATTGGCTGAATCTGACGAGGGTCAGCCTTCCAGGGCGAGCCGCTTCATCACGGCAGCTGTCAGCCGTTCGCAGCGCCGACCGGCGAAGGGAAAGGCCTCGAGCAGCACTGGCCCGATCTGGTCATCCAGCGCCTTGCGCAGCAACGCGCGGGCGCGGTGCAGTCTTGTCTTCACGGTTTGTGGCCGTACGCCGAGCAGTTCTGAAGTCTCTTCAATGCTCAGGCCCTCGATCACCCGGGCCACGAACGCCATCCGGTAGACATCGGGAAGGCTGTCGGTTGCCCGTTCCACGAGTTGGAGGATCTGCCGTTGCGCCATGGTCCGCTCCGGATCGTCGCTGGGGTTGAGAGGGAACTGGATGATCTCGGCCTGCGAATTCTCGGGCATCGCCACCGTTCGCCGTCTTTTGCGCAGGCGGCCGAGCGCTTCGTTGATGACGATGCGCGACAGCCATGTGCCGAGCGAGGCATCGCCGCGAAAACTCTCGAGGTGGGCGAAGGCCCTGACATAGGCCTCCTGGACGATGTCCTCGGCCTCGGCATCGTCGCGCACCACGCCGCGCGCGATGCGGTAAAGCCGCTGGTTGTGCGTCTTGATGACGGCGCGAAAGGCGGCGCCGTCGCGCGCCATGGCGCGCCGTGCCAATTCCAGGTCGCCAGAGGCAGCGATGATTTCGGTCGCGTCTCGTCGAACGTACAACATGAGCAGTCTCCTTGCCCTTCAATAGATGTGTCTTGACAACAAGGGTTCCCGGAAATTCGTCATACCGGAATCGACGACAGGAATTCACGCCTGAGATCCACGTTGGTGTCGAAAACGCCAAGCATGCGCTTGGTGACCATGCGCGTGCCGTGCGCGTGGACGCCGCGCGATGTCATGCAGCCATGCTCGGCGACAAGCACGACAGCCACTCCACCCGGCTGCAGGGCACTCTCGATGGCGCGAGCGATGTCATCCGTAAGTCGCTCCTGTATCTGCAGGCGGCGGGCGCAGGCTTCGACAACCCTTGACAATTTGGAGATACCCACCACGCGGTTGATGGGCATGTAGGCGATGTACGCCTTTCCGCGGATTGCTGCCATGTGGTGTTCGCAAAAAGAGTGAAAAGCGATGTCGTGCAGTTCGACCGCCTGGTCATAACCGCCGATCTCATCGAACGTCCGTTCGAGCAGCCCCGCAGGATCTTGTCGATAGCCGGCAAACCACTCTTCATAGGCACGCACGACACGCGCAGGAGTATCGACAAGCCCGGGTCGGGCCGGATCGTCGCCGGCCCATGAGATCAGTGTCTTAACCGCCGCCTCTGCATCGAAGCGCGTCGGACGAGCGCGTCCGACTGTCCTGGGCATGCCGTTTCCTGCTGAGTCTCCCTGGGCGGCGGCCGGCACGCCGTCTTCGGTGCCGTCCAGAATTTGCGAATGCAGGTCCATCGGTCTCTCCAGTTCCAGGTTCGAACCATTGGATGCACCTTGCGAGGATTGGTTCCCGACGGGCACGACACGGCACCAACTTTTCCAACCATGACGAACCATGGGAACTTTTCGAAAGGCACTGCGTCCAATTTCATGTCCGGCGCATGATCAACGTACGCCGTCAGGGCCGTGAAGGAGAACCGAGATGGCATCGCAACAGCCCATGGAAACCGACCTCGACCTCGCTGTTGGTGTGTTCATCCTGCAATCGCTTAGAATGCCCACGCCGCCGGTTAGCTGGTGGTCCTGGTACGTGTCGGCGACTATATGCTGGCGGTCGACGGCACACGTAACCACTACGGCGGACCGCCGACGTGCCGAGTCGTGATCGGCAGCATGGTTGCGCTGTTGCATGGTTGCGCTGTTTCCGGCACCAGGTCTGCATCGGTCTCAGTACCGGCGAAGCTTTCCGACATGCGTGACGTGCGGGCCATGGCCGCAGCGCGGCCCTAATCTGCGTCACGACGCGATGCGTGGTCGCCCCGTGGCAGTCGCCACGACCCGGCATAGTGGAGCGATGCGGAGGCGCCCAGGCCGATCACCGGCCGGTCGAGCATGATCGATAGCCGCGCCATCGCATTGCGAAAGACGCGGACACATTTTCCGAGATGGTTCTCGCCTGCGTCACCCGGCGTTCGGCCGAAGCCATTCTGGAAACAGTCTTTGCCGAGGATGGGCTGGATGGCGGCGTCTCTGTTGCCAATCCGCTGGTCCAGAGGGCGGTTCGCCAGCGACGCGGAATATCGCGCCCAACACTTCAGACGTCCCCGATTTAAACCGTGGGCGCTTACCGCCGAATGTAGGGAAAACTTCCTCTTTTAGTTTATGCATCTCAAACGAAATTTATTGCCGCTTTAATGCAACTTTCTTGCATCAAAATTTTCTTTCCCGAGGATTGGCATCGACCCTTCCCTTTTGCAGGCTCGATATCCATTCTGAGGAGGTTGAGCCGCAGCGTGAGGACATGGTGGTTTTCAGCGACGGCTCCTGAAGTGTCTGGAACGGGGTATCTTACGATGATCACTGGTGCCCAATGCCGCGCCGCTCGCGCCCTAGTCGAATGGACGCGTGAAAAGCTCGCCAGCAATTCGGGTGTGGATGGGTTGGTCATCGAAGAGTTCGAGCGGCGTATCAGTCTTCCGGACCAGGAAATCTGTGACACGCTCCAGACCACGCTCGAACAGGCCGGCGCTGTTTTCATTGACGAGAACGGTGGCGGCATCGGTGTTCGCCTGAAACTCAACCGCTCGGAGGTCAAAAGGATCGGCGTCCTGGAGAATGAGGGCGGTATCGTCGGAACGGACGCCGTTCCGTAGGCTCCGGCTTTGGAGGAGCGACCAATTCACGACTCCCTCCTAGATCACAATTTCAGGGGCGACCGGATAGCCATGGAGAACGTCATGAAGATTATGTGAGGTGATCTCACCGAAGAGGCGCAAACTGCGCTTAAGCGCATTAATCGCGGACCTTACCCGCTCTCTGAACGCCTGCGAAAGCCTGCACGCGGAGTTGGCAGCCGCGTGCAGGCCTTGCGTTATCGCCGTTCCGGCATCGAAGCTCGCGCCATCAGTTCCGACACCGAACCACTCTCGGCTTTCGGTTCCTTGATCTGCTTGGGCTTGCGGGCTTCCTTGTTGCCCTTCCTTTTCGCCATGACGGTTTCCTTTCCATAGCGCCGCGCACGCTGAGTGGCACTCCGCGGCGCGGATGAAACAAGTTGTGAAAGGAAAATCCCTGGCCCGTCGCCCTTGGCTGCACGAGCCAGGGCTAGCAGCCGTTTTTCGGCCGCTTCCTGAAAGGAAGCCGGATATGAAGTAGCGCGGTCACGCCACCATCTTGGCCAGGGCAGCGGCGAAGTCAAACCGTCTTTCCCAGTAAACTGCGGTTGCCCGGGCGACATAAGGTCGCCTCGGCAAACGTGCTGTGAATAGCTATGTAAGCGGCATGTGCATGGTGACTTTCATCAAGGTTTCGAGGCTTGCCGGGAACGGACGAATCCCCTCCCGGGGCAGGCTTTCTCACCCTGATTTCCGCACCTGATCCTGCCTCGGGAAATCTCTACGACATTTGCGGTCTACCCCTGCGGCCTTACGCGTCGCATCGATGGAGCGTGTTATGAGAGCCTCCCTTTCACGGCTGATCTGCCGTCCTTGCAACCGTCATCTCCCCAAGTCGGCGAGCCGATGTCCCTGGTGTCTTTCGCCGATGATCGAATCCTCGGGAGACCTGTTCCAGTCCCCTCTTCGCCCGTCCGGGCTCTCATCGACCACGGGGGCGCGGCCATGAAGTACAGCACCGACTACAACACCGTCGCCGCGGCCGCCTCCAGGGCCGAGTATGCAGCGCTCCCCTGGCGCATGAACTGCGATGGAAGAATGGAGGTGCTCCTCCTGCGCCCGCGCCTAGGCGGGCGGTGGGCCTCCCGACTGGCAGGTATTCAGCAACAAGGACCGGACTTCAGTCTGCCGAACGAGCGGCATTCCACGACGCAGGCGTCACCGGACGGCTCGGTTCTCAATCCCTTGGCCGCTACTGGACGATTCGGGTTCTGGCGCAAGGGCGCGAGGAGTTATGCGACGTCACCGTGTTCGGGCTCCACGTCTGGGGCACGCTGGTGAGTTGGCCCGGTGACACGAACGTTCTGAGACGATGGATGCCGTTGGCCGAAGCGACGACCTTGGTTGACGAAGCCGGGCTGACCACCGTGCTTGGCTCTATCATGTCCGGCGCGACGGTTTTGAGAACGAACCGTCAGGCCGTCTCGAAGTACGATGCAGCCCCTTACCGACGGGCGTCAGGGGTTGCTTCGCCAGCCGGAACGGCTAGTTTCGACGCATGTTGACGGTGCCTTGCTTCGTCCTCCTAAAGGGAGCGCGCCTGCTCAAAGCGGGAATCTGACCCGGACGCGATGTGACCCCTGGCTCAGCGTCCGGGTCCGCCAGGCTCGATAACACGACATCTCATCCGCGCGATCTCACCCGCGTTCGCCTCCGCACCCTTGCGGAGGAGAGGAGGCTATCATGGATACCCCCAATCTCCTGCGTCCTCAGGACGTCCTACCGCGCGTTGAATCACAGGGCAGGCGCACGCTCCTCCGGTACGTTGCCTGCCGCCTTTCCACCCGACCAGGGCTGCCGGAGGATGCCGTTCATGCCGTCCTCGCCAGCCGGGAGTCGCTAGGCTCGACTGCGCTCGGGCACGGCATCGCGATCCCACATGCCCTCATGGCCGAACTCCTGCATCCAGCTGCAGTTCTGGCGATCCTGCAGCGTCCCATATGCTTCGAGGCGCTTGATGACCAGCTTGTCGACGTCGCGCTGGCAGTGATCTGGCCGCGGAAACACGCTGCCGAGTTCACGGTCGTTCTCTCGCGTTTTTGCAGAAGTCTGATGCGCGGCGCAGTCCTGGAAGGGATACGCAATGCCACGTCAGCCGACGGAGTCCTGGAAAGTCTGCGCTCTTCCGACGGCTTCGTCGATCGTCGAGGTTCCGCGATCCTCGGCCTCCCCAAGCGACCACCAGCCGAAACTAGGAAATGTCCGCGATGACCCAAGTTTACGTCAGCCCACAGCCACCATGGCGCACAGGAACTATGACCGACGAAAATATCGCGGATGCCTATGCAGTTCCAAGATGATAAGGGAGGCCCTCGATGCCTGGGACCGCCAGAGCCTGACCGCTCCGGTGGCTGAGCGGCATCACGGTGCGCACACCTGCGTCAGGCTGGCGATCGCGCACGCGCTGCATGTCGTGGTGGGTCTCCCGATGGCGGATTCGGCCGCGATCGCGTCCGGTAGCTGGCAGGTAGTCGCGTCACTGCTCAAGATCGTTGAATTCCACCCTCTTCGGGTGAATGGGGGAGCGCGACAGGATGGCGTGGGCATGGACCCGCTAATGCTGTTCGCCCCCCATGCGGCTGAAGCGATCCCGGTCGCCGCAGTGGATGAATATCTCGATGTCGTCGACGGCAGGCGCGTCTACTGGCGAAAGCCGCGACGCGATTCATACGCGCTCGCCTGTGAGTTGCACCGTCTGTCCTGCGTCACCAGCCTTGAGGATGAGCCTGCGCTCCTAGAGGAATACCTCGAACTGCTGGCTAGCCTGCGCGCGCCTGCTGACCATGTCTGCGAGTGGATAGGAACGGTGGCCGAAGGCCGCTTCCGGCCTGCCCCCGACCGGTGCGCGGAGGGCTCCCAGGCGATGCGGCAGGGTCCCGCCTCTACGCTGCGCGCCGGAGACTTCGTCGACAATTACGCAAGCACGGTGTCGGTTAACGTGTCGCTGGCGGCACGTTTGATGAAGCGCCGCGCGCTGGGCCTTCCGGTGACGGAACCGCTGCCTGGGAAGAATTCGACAGGCGTGGAACGGAGAACGATGCGATGAACACGCCCCACTACCTGATCGACAAGTCGAAGCTGCTCCACAATCTCGAGCGGATCGAACACCTGCGCGAGAAGTCCGGAGCCAAGGCGCTGCTCGCGTTGAAGTGCTTCGCGGCCTGGTCGGTATTCGACTTCATGCGGCCTTACATGGATGGCACCACTTCCTCGTCCCTTAACGAGGTCAGGCTGGGAAGCACCCGGTTCGGCGGCGAAACCCATGCCTACAGCGTTGCCTGGGCTGATCAAGAGATCGACGAAGCGGCCGGGCTTGCAGACAAGATCATCTTCAACTCGATCGGCTAGCTCGACCGGTTCGGCAGGCATGTCGGCGGCCTCTCCTGCGGCCTACGACTCAACCCGGGTGTCAGCGCTTCAACCTTCGACCTTGCAGATCCAGCGCGGCAGTTCAGTCGCCTCGGCGAGTCCGATCCCGGCAGGATCGCGGCGGTGCTGGACCGCATCAACGGCTTCATGACCCACAACAACTGCGAGAATGGCGACTTCGCGCTGTTCTCAGGCATGCTTGACCGGATCGAGGAAAAGTACGGCGAGCTTCTCCGCTACGCCGACTGGATCAGCCTGGGAGGCGGCATCCACTTCACGGCCGACAGCTATCCCATCGACGCTCTGTCCGAACGCCTGAGGCGGTTCTCCGAAAAATTCGGCGCGCAGGTCTATCTGGAACCCGGCGAGGCGGCGATCACGGACTGCACGACGCTCGAGGTGACGGTCCTCGACACGCTCGACAACGGGCGGAAGCTGGCGATCGTCGACGCCTCGGTCGAAGCGCACATGCTGGATCTCCTGATCTACAGGCAGGAAGCGAAGATCGCGCCCGACATCGGCTCTTTCGACTACATGGTCTGCGGCAAGTCCTGCCTGGCCGGCGACATCTTCGGCAGCTTCCGCTTCCAGGCCCCGCTCGAAGTCGGCGACTGCATCTCGATCCAGGACGCGGCCGGCTACACGATGGTTAAGAAAAACTGGTTCAACGGCGTGGCCATGCCCGCCATCGCCGTGCGCGAACTCGACGGCTCCGTCCGCACGGTCCGCGAGTTCAGCTACGCCGACTACGAATCCAGCCTCTCTTGAGATTCCCACCCAGCCAGGAAGGAGAAACCTCCCCGAAATGAAGAAGCACGTCCTGATCATCGGCGCTGGAGGCGTCGCGAAGGTCGTCGCGCACAAATGCGCGCAGAACAACGACATCCTCGGCGACATCCACATCGCCTCCCGGACCCTCGAAAAGTGCGAGGCGATCGTTGCGTCGATCCGCGAGAGGAATGCGCTGAACACTGAGGGGCGGCTTGAGGCCCACCAGTTGGACGCGCTCGATATCGCAGCCACCGAAGACCTGATCCAACGGACAGGCGCGCAGATTGTCATCAATGTCAGTTCGGCATTCGTGAATATGTCCGTACTCTCGGCCTGCATCGCTACAGGCGCCGCCTACATCGACACCGCGATCCACGAAGATCCCGCGAAGGTGTGCGAGGCCCCGCCCTGGTACGCCAACTACGAGTGGAAGCGCCGCGAGGAATGCATCGCAGCCAACGTGACAGTCATCCTCGGTGCAGGTTTCGATCCAGGCGTCGTGAACGCCTACGCCCGGCTGGCCAAGGATGACTACTTCGACCGGATCGACTCGCTCGACATCATCGACATCAACGCGGGAAGCCACGGCAGGTACTTCGCCACGAACTTCGACCCGGAGATCAACTTTCGGGAGTTCACCGGGCAGGTCTGGTCGTGGCAGGACGGAATGTGGATTTCCAACCGAATGTTCGAGGTAGGGCAGGAATGGGAGCTTCCGGTTGTCGGGCGGCAGAAGGCATACCTGACGGGGCATGACGAGGTGCATTCCCTTTCGCAGATTCTCGGCATCCCGAACGTCCGCTTCTGGATGGGTTTCGGCGACCACTACATCAACGTCTTCAACGTCCTGAAGAACCTGGGCCTCCTGTCCGAGCAGCCCGTCACCACTGCCGAGGGTTTGGATGTCGTCCCGCTCAAGGTGGTCAAGGCAGTGCTTCCGGACCCGTCGTCACTGGCTGACGGCTACACGGGCAAGACCTGCATCGGCATCCTCGCCAAAGGCGTGAAGGATGGACGCAAGCGCGAGATCTTCATCTACAACGTCGCCGATCACGAGGAGGCCTGTGAGGAGGTCGGCAGCCAGGGGATCTCCTATACGGCTGGAGTGCCGGCCGCCGCCGCTGCAATCTTGGTGGCTACCGGACGATGGGATGTCGGCAGGATGGCGAACGTAGAAGAACTGCCGCCGCGGCCGTTCCTCGGGCTGCTGGGGCAGCTTGGCCTGTCCACCCACCTCAGCGAGGCGGGCGACGACCGAGTACTTTTGTTTCCCTGACGGCTTCGTGAAGGACGGGTCCTGATGAAACGATGCGTCCTTAGTTTATCGAAAGCGCCGCCTGTACCCCTGCTACGAACTCCAACGCGCAAGGACTCCTGCCCTGGTGGGTGAGACAGCTGAAAGAGAAATCCTCTCGGGACAGGTGTCGGAGGTAGTCTGTGATTTTCCGCGTTCGGCAGATCTCGACAGCGGCCGCGCCCTTCCCGACAAGGTCGGAGAAGACGCCGCTCGCATAGACACGCAGTCGATCGTTCGGCCGCCGCCGCATCTGATGAGCTCCAGTAGGCAGGCAACCTTTGGAGGCGGCGGGACTTTTGCCAATCCTGCATCCCTCTTGGCCGAGGGTCTGTCGGCTCGAAATCGGCCTAAGTCACCTGATCGCATGATGACAGCACGAACGCTAGGCGGTGAAGCATCGAAGCCGTTCATGCAAAATTGATGTGAGCACGACCGGGAACTATAGGCGCTGGACCCTATTACGGGTGTGGAGCGAATTGATCGGCTGCCCCGTAGGCTTGCACTTCCGAACGGCCAAGCCGCTCGATGATTCAGCGCGGTTTGTCGTCATCAGAGGGGACGACCCCCGCGCGGCCGCGAGCTGAGAGGTGCGCGACAGGCAGACGCCAGCCGTATCTGATGGCCATGAAGCGAAGACAGAAGCACAAAACCCCTCCAGTCAGAGCCGAGATGCCGTAGGCGACACCGATCATGTCGCCGCCGACGACGATCGCGGCGCCGGCCAGTGCTGCGACGGCATAGAGATCAGAACGCAGCACCTGTGGGATTTCCACGAGAAGGACGTCCCGCGTCATGCCGCCGCCTATTCCGGTCAACATACCCAGAAGCGCCGCCATCACCGGGCTCAGTCCGAACTCGATCGCCTTTTGCGCACCGGCGACCGCGAAGAACGAAAGACCCACCGCATCGAACAGCAGTACGGGACTCCGCAGCCTGTCGACGCCCGCATACCAGAAGAAGCTGACGATACCGGCCACAACTGAAACCAGTAGATACCGGCCATCGATCAATGCGGCCGGAGGAACCGCACCGATCAGCACGTCGCGGGTGATCCCGCCCAGATTTCCCGTCACAAAAGACAGAACGAGGATGCCAAAAATGTCGAGCCGGCGATTGATCGCGGCAACGGCCCCGCTGATAGCAAAAACGAAGGTTCCGCCCAGGTCGAGAATATGCACAAAGGTTTGAATGGTGATCATAGCGGCTCCGCCGCGAAGGATCCCGAAGCGCCGATAGACGGCCGAGCGGCCGGACACACAATGTTGCCGGGACTACACAGACGCACTCGCTTCAAAGGATTCAGTTCCCCTTCGCGCCGAGCCATGCCAGCGCGCCGACAACCAGCGCCTCGATGCCTGTTTCCAGGGTGGGGTGCAGGATCGGCGCGAATTTCGGGCTGTGATTGACGGGCAATTCGTTCAGCCTGCCCTGCGCCTTGGCCTTGGCATAGGCCTTGGGATCGTTGCCGCCCACGAACCAGAACACCGACGGCACCTGCCATGCAGTGCCGAAGCAGCCGAAATCCTCGCTCGCCGGAGCTGGTCCGGTGTGCTTTACCCGCTCAGGCGAAAAATAGTCGCGAAACGCCTCAGCGATGCGGTTGCTGGCGGTTTCGTCGTTCATATTGAGCGGGTAGCGGTCGAGCGGCGTGATCTCCGGCTTTCGCGGGGCGCCGGAGGCTTCGGCCTCGGCGTTGACGATCCGCTCGATCGCGGCAAGGACATGCTTGCGCACGCTCGCGTCGAAGGTCCTAACGTTGAGCTTGATGAGGGCGTCGTCAGGGATGACATTCTCCTTCGTGCCGGCCTGCAGCACGCCGACCGTGATCACCGCGGCGTCGGTTGCGGCTACCTCACGGGAGACGATCGTCTGAAGCCGCAGTACGACGGATGCCGCCATGACCACGGGATCGACGCTGGCCTGGGGCATCGAGCCATGCGCGCCGCGACCGAACAGCCGGATTTGCAGGCTGTCGGCCGCGGAAGTGATCGGTCCCGCGCTGCCAGCTACGGTCCCTGCAGGACCAACCATGACATGCTGGCCGAGCACGACGTCAGGCATCGGGAACCGCTTCAGGAGGCCGTCGTCAATCATGGCCTGGGCTCCCTGCGCGGTTTCCTCCCCCGGCTGGAACACGACCATCAACGTGCCATTCCAGGCATCGCGCGCCTGCGACAGAAGCGTCGCGGCACCCACCAGCCAAGCGACATGCATGTCGTGGCCGCACATATGCCCTACCGGAACGGTGTTGCCTTCAGCGTCCGTTGCCGTGACCTTGCTGGCGTACGGCAGACCTGTGCTCTCGGCGATCGGCAATGCATCCATGTCAGCGCGCAGCATGACCGTCGGCCCCTCGCCATTGCGAAGCAGTCCCACCACACCCGTCTTGCCCACCCCGGTGGTCACCTCGTAGCGGGCTTTCTTCAGCCGGTCGGCTGCGATGGCCGCCGTGCGCGTCTCCTGCATCGACAGTTCGGGATGGGCGTGGATGTCCTTGTAGAGTGCATCGATTTCGGGCAACAGCCCGGTCAGGCCCCGCATCAGCGCGGACGCACCTGTTGCATCGGTTTGCGCCATGACCATCTCCCCTGTCTCTCGTCTAAGACAGTGGCTGGGAACACTGGACGGCCGTGCCCCCAGCAACATCCGGACCCTTTGGTCTGATTGACAGGCAACAGGCACACTAATTGTTCACTGTCCGCTGCAGCAAGGGCCATTCAAGCGATCAACTGATCGTGACCCCGGGAACATTGTCTTGCGATCAGCCATCGGTCGAAACGGCAGCAGGCGCCGGCGACCGGCGTTCTCCCGCGCCCGTCCATGGCGAGTGCCGGTCATTGGCGGACAATCAACGATAGCGTAGAACGGCAGCATGCCGCACGATCGTACCGCCTCGACGCAAGATGGAACTTTATTCGCTGCCGCTGATCATCGCTCTCCCGTTCGTGGCAGGCCTCGCGGCCACCTTGCTTCCGTCGGACTCGCGCGCACCCGCGAGTTGGTTGGCAGGCGCAACGACGCTGGCCTGTCTGGCGTTGACGCTCGCGCTCTACCCTTCCGTCCAGAGCGGGGGGATTGTCCGGCAAAGCTTCGAATGGATTCCCTCACTAGGGCTCGACTTTGCCCTGCGCATGGACGGGTTCGCGTGGATCTTCGCAACGCTTGTCAGCGGGATCGGGCTTCTCGTCGTCGTCTATACGCGCTACTACATCTCGCCGGAGGATCCCGTCCGCCGCTTCCATCTTTTCTTCCTTGCCTTCATGGGGTCAATGTTGGGCGTTGTTCTGGCCGGCAACCTGATCCTGCTGGTCGTATTCTGGGAACTCACCAGCATCTTCTCCTTCCTGCTGATCGGCTACTGGCATCATAACCAGGCCGCGCGCGACGGCGCCCGTATGGCGCTGACGATCACGGCGGTCGGCGGGCTTGCGCTGCTGGCCGGAGTTCTCGTAGTCGGTCATATCGTCGGCAGCTACGATCTCGACGCTCTGCTGGCGTCAGGGAACGCTATCCGGAATCACGATCTGTATGTCCCGGCGCTTTTGCTCATCCTGCTAGGCACGCTCACCAAGAGCGCGCAGTTCCCGTTCCAGTTCTGGCTGCCCAACGCCATGGCCGCGCCCACGCCCGTCTCGGCGTTCCTGCATTCGGCAACCATGGTCAAGGCGGGCGTCTTCCTCATGGCCCGGTTTTGGCCAGTGCTTTCAGGTACGCCTGAATGGTTCCTCATCGTTGGTCTGGCGGGAATGATCTCGCTGGTGCTCGGCGCCTATCTCGCGATGTTCCAGCAGGACCTCAAAGGACTGCTGGCCTATTCCACGATCAGCCATCTGGGGTTGATCACGCTGTTGCTCAGTCTCGGCAGTCCGCTCGCCGCAGTCGCCGCCATCTTCCACATGCTCAATCACGCCACTTTCAAGGCATCTCTATTCATGGCCGCCGGGATCATCGACCATGAGACCGGCACGCGCGACCTGCGGCGACTCTCAGGCTTGTTCCGCTACATGCCGATTACCGGCACCCTGGCCATGGTCGCTAGCGCCGCCATGGCCGGCGTGCCGCTGCTGAACGGCTTCCTGTCGAAGGAGATGTTCTTCGCGGAAGCGGTCGAGACCCATGCCGACTCCTGGCTGGACGCGGCGGCGCCTTACGCGGCCGTTCTCGGCAGCGCGCTCGCCGTCACGTATTCCATCCGGCTCATCCACTCGATCTTCCTCGGCGCGCCCCCCGAGAGCTTTCCGCGCGAGCCGCACGAACCACCCTTCTGGATGCGCTTTCCCGTCATGTTCCTTGTGGTGGCCTGCCTCGTCGTCGGCATCATCCCGGGGCTGACAATCGGACCGTTCCTGCAGGTCGCGGTGTCCTCGGTGCTTGGCGCCGCGACGCCCCAATACAGCCTCGCGGTATGGCACGGCTTCACCCTGCCGCTGGCGATGAGCGCGATCGCGCTCGTGGCCGGCGCGCTGCTCTACTTATTCGCTGGCGACTACCTCGAACGGGCCGAAAGCCCCCTCCTTTTCGGCCGGATACAGGGACAACGCATTTTCGAGCGGGTCATGGTCGCGATCTCGTGGCGAGGCGCGCGCCTTGTCGAGCAGGTCTTCGGCACGAGGCGCTTGCAGTCGCAGATGCGCCTGATCGTCGCCGCCGCGGTCGCGGGCGCCGCTATCCCTCTTTTCGCCTCCGGGCTTGGTTTCGGAAGCTATCGCGACGGGCAGGATGATATCGCGTTCACCGGTCTGTGGGCCATTGGCATGGTCTGCGCGGTCGCGGCCGCGCAGCGGGCCAAGTTCCACCGTCTCGCGGCTCTGGTGCTGCTCGGGGGAACAGGGCTCGTCACCTGCTTGTCTTTCGTCTGGCTGTCGGCGCCGGACCTTGCGGCAACACAGCTCCTCGTCGAGATCGTGACGACTGTGCTCATATTGCTCGGCCTCCGCTGGCTGCCGAAACGCTCCGAAGCGCTGGGCGAGCCGAGTGGCGGCCCTCTCGCCCGGGCGCGCCATTTCCGCGATCTCACGATCGCCGTCGTGGCGGGCGCGGGGATGACGGCGCTATCCTACGCTGTCATGACGCGCAAGCCGCCCGACACCATTGCGCACTTCTTCATTGAAAAGGCCTACAGCGAAGGCGGGGGACGCAACATCGTCAACGTGATCCTCGTCGACTTCCGGGGCTTCGACACGCTGGGCGAGATCACCGTGCTTGGCATCGTCGCGCTGACCGTGTTTGCCCTGCTGCGGCGCTTCCGCCCTGCGCCGGACAGCATCGAGAGACCGGAGCAGCAGCGCTTGCAATTGTCTTATGACGAGGCCGAGCCGGACCGGGTGGCCGGCGCGACATCCGCGGAATACCTCTACGTGCCCTCGGTGATCATGCAATGGATGTTCCCGGTGGTGATTGTGCTGGCGGCCTATCTCTTCCTGCGCGGCCATGACGCCCCGGGAGGAGGCTTCGCCGCGGGCGTGGCGATGGCTGCGGGCTTCATCCTGCAGTACATGGCAGGGGGAACGGTCCGGGTGGAAGACCGGCTGCGCATTCTGCCGGTCAGATGGATTGGCGGCGGCCTTCTGCTGGCGGCCCTGACGGGCGCCGCCTCCATGCTGCTCGGCGACGCCTTCCTCACTTCATATTTTCGCTACGTGGACCTGCCGCTCCTCGGAAAACTCCCGCTGGCAAGCGCGACCTTGTTCGATCTCGGCGTGTTCAGTCTGGTCGTCGGCGCCACGGTGCTGATGCTGATCGCGATCGCCCACCAGTCGATCCGTCGCCTGCGGGCTGCTCGCCTCGAGGAGGAACGCCAAGTGGTAGAGGAGCGCCGGGAGTGGAACTAACGCTTGCACTCGCCATCGGCGTTCTTACCGGATCAGGCGTCTGGTTGGTCCTGCGACCGCGCACCTACCAGCTCGTCATCGGCCTTTCGTTGCTTTCCTACGCGGTGAACCTCTTCATCTTCAGCATGGGTCGCCTGCGCGTAGAGGCAGCTCCCGTGCTGGGTGCGGACGGCTCGGGAAATCCAGCCGACTTGGCGGACCCGGTGCCGCAGGCGCTGGTGCTAACTGCAATCGTGATAGGCTTCGCGACGACCGCTCTCCTGCTGGTGGTCCTGATCGCCGCGCGCGGCCTCACCGGCAGCGATCACGTGGACGGGCGGGAGTCGCGCTGATGGAGTGGACGCGACACCTTCTGGTCGTTCCGATCCTGCTCCCGCTGATGGCCGGGGCGTTGCTGCTTCTGATCGAGGAGTCGCGCCACACATTGAAGGCGCTGGTCAGCCTCGCTTCAACGATGCTCCTCCTCGTGACGACCGTGATTCTGACGCGCATGGCGAATAGCATTCCGGTCGAAAGCGGTATCGTTTCCTTGTCCTACGCGGTCGCGAGTTGGCCCGCGCCGTTCGCCATCGTGCTCGTGCTCGACCGGCTGTCGGCCCTCATGCTCGCCCTCGTCGCCGTCATCGGATTGGCGTCGCTGGTGTTTTCGCTGGCTCGCTGGCACAGGGCCGGACCGCACTTCCATACCCTCTTCCAGTTCCTGCTGATGGGCCTTGCAGGCGCGTTCCTGACGGGCGACCTCTTCAATCTATTCGTCTTCTTCGAGGTAACGCTGGCGGCGTCCTATGGCCTGCTGCTGCACGGCTCCGGAGCATTCCGCGTCCGATCGGTACTGCATTACATCGCGATCAACCTGGCGGCGTCGCTTCTTTTCCTCATCGGTGTCAGCCTGATCTACGGAGTCGCCGGCACCCTCAACATGGCCGACCTGGCGGTTCGCCTGCATGCCCTTCCGGCTGGGGACCGGGTTCTGCTGCAGGCGGGAGCGGCGATCCTGGGAATCGCCTTCCTGGTCAAGGCTGGCGCGTGGCCGCTGTGCTTCTGGCTTCCTTCCGCTTACATGGCCGCTGCCGCCCCAGTCTCTGCCATCTTCGTCGTTCTCACCAAAGTCGGCGTGTACGTGCTCCTGCGCCTGAGCCTGCTGCTCTTCGGCAGCCAGGCGGGCGAACTGACAGGGTTCGGCGGTACGATCATGCTTTGGAGCGGCATGGCGACCGTCGCCTTCGCGACATCCGGCGTGCTCCCCTCGCAGGCGATGGGCAGGCTTGCCGGCTACAGCGTGCTTGTTTCTTCGGGAACCTTGCTGGCCGCTGTCGGCATGGGAGACGCGGCGGTCGTGTCAGGAGCGTTATTCTATCTGGTCAGCTCGACCTTGACGACAGCGGCCTTCTTCATGCTGATTGAACTGGTGGAGCGCGCGCGTGAACCTGGCGCCGACCTGCTTGCCGTCACCAGGGAAGCCTATGGCGAAGACGGCGAAGAGGACGAGGAACGCGACGACGAGGAGGTTGGCGTCGTCATGCCAGGCGCGCTCGCTATCCTCAGCGTGTGCTTCGGATGCGTCCCCCTTTTGCTCGCGGGCCTGCCGCCGCTTTCAGGCTTCATCGCCAAGTTCGCCATGCTGACGGGCATGTTGAATCTGGACGGGTTGGGAACCCCCGCCAGCATCCCGCCGAGAACGTGGCTGCTGGTCGCACTCGTCATTCTGTCCGGCCTGGCGGCGCTGCTCGCCATGATGCGCAGCGGCATCGGCACGTTTTGGGCGCCGATTGAAGCCGTTGTTCCGCGCGTGCTGGTGGTGGAGATTGCGCCGGTCGTCGGGCTTCTGGCTCTCTGTCTGTTCCTGACGGTGAAGGGAGGCGCGATCATCGAGTACACCGAAGCGGCGTCCCTCTCGCTGCACGATCCTTCGAGCTACATCCAGGGCGTGTTAGGCCCGCAGCAAGCGAAGCCCGTCGCCAGATGACCCGTGCGCTCCCCTACCCCATTCTGACCGCGGCGTTGCTGCTGACCTGGATGCTGCTCACATCATTCTCGCCCGGGCAGTTCATCCTCGGAGGGCTGATCGCTGTCGCGGCTTCCCATGCGATGGCGGCGCTGCAACCGTCTAAGCCAAGGCTTAGACGTTGGCAGTTGATCCCCCGCCTTGCCGGGATCGTGGCACTGGACATCCTGCGCTCGAACATCGCCGTAGCGCGCATTGTGCTCCAAGGCCGCAGCCGCAAACGCAAATCCGGTTTCGTCGCCATACCGCTCGACCTTAGCGATAGGACGGGGCTCGCCCTGCTCGCATGCATCGTCACCAGCACGCCTGGCACTGCATGGATCGAGCACGCCCAGGATTCGAACATCCTTCTGATCCATGTTCTCGACCTCGTCGACGAACAGGGATGGATCACTTTGATCAAGAGCCGCTACGAAAGTCTTCTCATGGAGATATTCGAATGACCGCCACCATACTCCTTTGGTCCGTCACGGCCGCACAGGCCATGCTGGTGGCCGCCATGGGCTGCTACACCTACCGCTTGATCCGTGGCCCTCGCGCGCAGGACCGGGTCCTCTGCCTCGATGCCATCTATGTGAGCGCCATGCTTCTGGTACTCACGGTCGGCATTCGCGCCGGAAGCCCTATCTATTTCGAGGCGGCCCTCATCATCGCAGTGCTGGGCTTCGCCTCGAGCGTGGCTTTGGCGAAGTTTCTCATGCGCGGCGAGGTAATAGAATGACACACGCTGGAGCACTACCCGCCTGGGCGGCGCTGCTGACAGCTTTCCTCGTTCTGCTGGGCGCGGGACTGACCCTACTCGGCGCAATCGGGACCCTGAGGTTCGGCAGCTTCTTCGAGCGCGTGCACGCTCCGACGCTGGGTACAAGCTGGGGTACAGGCGCCATCGTGCTCGCGTCGATCGTCTGCTTCTCGGCGCTGGGTTCGCGCCCTGTCGCTAATGAACTCCTG
The DNA here is from genome assembly GCF_029625685.1 of Mesorhizobium sp. WSM4976. NCBI lineage: Bacteria > Pseudomonadati > Pseudomonadota > Alphaproteobacteria > Hyphomicrobiales > Phyllobacteriaceae > Mesorhizobium > Mesorhizobium sp. WSM4976. Next base: position 132,868 of record NZ_JARTVT010000002.1, on the reverse strand, counting down.
ATCGGCGTCTTCATCACCGTCACAACCCCCGTCACGCTGATGCTGCTCGCACGCGCAGCCCTTTATCGTGACCGGGCGGAGGGAAAACCGGGCGTGCCTGCCCGGTCGGTCTTGCGACCGCCGCGTGCCCGAGACCAGGGGGAAAACGGCGGCGGCCAATGAACCCGCCGGACGGCATTAGCGCCGTAGTCCGGGTCCGACTGTCTTGGCTCTAAGTTCCGATACCTGGCCTTATTTTGAGTTTTCCTGCCCTTTATACTGCTTCGGCTTGCGGGCCAGGCTGCGCTCGAAGTCAAGTTCGCAGTATGCTGACGCTCGCTTGCGTTGCACCCGAGCATCGCCAGCGCGCGGGACTGCCAGCCTCCGAAGGCCGGATCCAGTGCGGACCCGTGGAATAGGCGGCTTTCAAGCCACCCAGAGTACTCATCGAGCAGCGTTCGACACCGGGCTTCTGCGCTTCAGCAACCGCCAGCCGCCTTCGCAGCTATTCAGGCAGCGATGGCGTCTGGCCGTTAGAGCGTTTCACCGTTTCACGGAAACGGCGAGCCGCTCTATCTCTTTGTTTTGACGCAACTCCGGACGGAAACCCGCTCAGACTTTTCCTGGAATTGCTCTAGAGGCATACCGAGTAGGACAGAACAACAACGACGATCCTCTGACACAATTTCAGTTTCGGATAGGCGGCACCGCAAAAACATCCACGTCGACCGATCGCAGAATGCTTTCTGTGACACTTCCTAGAAGTATCTTCATGAGGCCCGAACGGCCATGCGTCCCGATCACCAGAAGGTCGGGCGCCACCTCGTTGATCGCTTCTTTAATCGCTTCGACGGGGCCTCCTTCCTTGATACGCAGCGACCAGTTGTCCACGCGAAAGTCGTTCGCTTCCAGAAACGCGACGAGTTCCCTGCCGACCTGCAACCGCTCCGTCGCTACGTAGCGCGCTATCTCGTCCTTGCCTATTCCAGCATTTGACATTTTCCCCTTGGCGAACGCGTCGAACCCATGGACCAGCGAAAGACTGGCGTTGCCTATCAGTCCAGTTTCCTTCGCCTTCTTGATGCGCGCGCGGACGGCATGGACATGTCGACGGCGGCCATCACCTGGTTGTATGAATGTTCTACCTCCGCATTCACCATGAGCACCGGGTATGATCCCGTACGGATCACACGCTCAATGGTCGTTCCGACAAAAATATCGCGTAGCAGCTGTTTGCGGTGAGCCCCCATGACAATGAGATCGATCGAACGCGCCTCGGCCGCCTTCAAAATGCCGTCGAAAGGATCGCCGGCAACAACCGCTGAATCACATTTAAGCCCTTGCAACTCGGCGATCGAGACCATTTGTTCTTCAAGATATTTGAGCGCCTCCCGTTTTTCGAGATCGACCAAGGCTGAGGGCTGGTCGTCATCGACGACGTGGAGGAGGGTAATTTCCGCGGCAATGTCCCTGGCCAAGACGCCGGCCCGCCGCAATGCCCGTTGCGAACGGGTGGAAAAATCTGTCGTTGCAAGGATCTTCATTGTCAGCTCCCTGTTCTTCGTTCAGCACGGTTGATGATGCTCGCGCTTGGCATCCTGGTCGCTCCACCATGCTGCACCCGTCCGTCAATATCCCTCCGGAAATTATCGAGCGTCAGCATCAGGGTTCCGGCGGTCGTCGGTCGCCTTGACTTCGAGAATTACTTCACCAACTATACATATATGAACACCGCAGCCAAAATCCGTCGTGATTTTCTTTTCCGGGTTTGCCCCATCGCGGGATCGTAACCCCCGGCCCGGCTGCCAATGCGCCCCGAGCCGAGGGGCAAACCTAAGTCGACATGTGATGGTCAGCAGGCTCCAAGGCTTTGGAGCAGCTGCGATCAATTTCCGAAATCGCCTGTCCCGCCATCTTTGATGGCGGCTGAGCCAACATAAACAAGGGCATTAGAATGCAGAACAACTTGAAAATCCGGCGTAAGCCAAATATCCGGATCTCCCAGTCCGACCATGCGCGTTTGTCAGCGCTGGCGAGCACGTTCGCCGCACGAAACCCGGAAGCGTCTGACGAGCTCCTGGCGGAACTCGAGCGTGCGCGCGTCGTCGCCGATGGCTGGGTCTCTTCCGGCACTGTCCGGATGGGCTCGACTGTGACGTTCAAGCCCGACTCCGGCGATCGCAAAACGGTCACGCTGGTTTATCCAGGTGAAGCCGACATTTCTGCAGGCAAGGTTTCAATCCTGACACCGATCGGCACCGCCCTGATCGGCCTCTCGGCTGGACAGTCGATCATGTGGACCGCCCGAGACGGGCGCAGGCACGAACTGTTGGTGCTTGGCGTGAGCCATCCCGCCCCGCAAGACAAATAGCTCCGGCCGCCTGACGCCTGCCACTCCAGCGGTCGCGGCGAGCCTCTAGACATGGGCGTCTCCGTCCGTCTCCTCAATCACGCAGGCAGTCTGATCGCGGGAGTCTGACCCCTGGGCCGGGCCGGTCCGGCGCAGGGGATCTTTCCATACCACCCGATCAACTCTTATTGCCGGATCGCCTTTCACTGGCCCGGCTGGAGACTTTTCATGTCCACTACCGATAGCTGCCAACTGACCACCAAAGACTTCACCATTCTTGAGGTGCTAAGAGACCGCCACCCAATGCGCGATGAAGCCTTCTGGGCTATTCTCCAACGAAAGATTTCGAGCGCTGTCGTAATGTTTAGGGATGACATCCCGGCAAACGTCGTGACCCTCAACAGCCGCGTGGCCTATCGGGTGAACGACGGCCCTGCCGAAACCCGCATCATCGCACATGACCAGATGCGCGGCCTGGTTGGCATGCTGTTGCCCATAACCAATCTGCGCGGCTTGGCGTTGCTCGGTCTGGCCGAGGGGCAGTCGATCTCCATTCCGACTGCGGGCGGTCACCTGGAGATACTGACCGTGCATGAAGTGGTCTATCAACCGGAAGCGGCAAGGCGTGAGAGGCTGAAGCTCGCGGGAGCGTCGGAACCGCGGCGGCCGAGCGAGCCGGGTCTGCGCGTCGTCCATCGTTCCGATGACCCGCGCGACAAACCTGGCAACGGGGTTGCGGCGGGCTTCGACACCGGGTTCGACGACCCGGGTCCGTCGGCTGCCTGAGAACCCGACTATCCCGAAGGCTGTGAAGGCGGGTAGACAAGCGTCCCGTCGACCCTTGCCGTCACGCCGTCGGTGAGTTTTGCCGACTCCACGTTATCATGGCCCATCAGATGAAAAACGGTTTCGCCGTGGCTGATCAGATAGTCAGCCACGATTCTCCGGTGACAGCGCCACCAGAGTGTTTCCGAGCACATGATGGCACACCGCCGTTGCCTGCCGAGGGCCATAAGCCGGTTCAAGCCGCCATGAAACTCCGCGGAGAGCGCGTAGTCGGCGTAGTTGTGAAAACTCTGGTTGATCCAGAATGCGTTGAGCGTTGGCGGAATGTCGTGTGCCTTGCCGCGCAGGCCGCCAAGCTCGGCAATGTGTTCATAACCGATGCCGAACGCCGCCAGGCTTTCCGGAAGCACTTCGCTGTTGAATTGCGGATTGGCCCGCGATCGTCTGACGGTCCTGATGTCGACCACCAGGGCGACTTCTCCAACTTGCAGCAGTGCAACGAATTCGGCAATCGACCGGGTCGAGTGGCCGATGGTGTAAAATGGATAAGGCATGTTCGGTCAATCCGTGGCGATGCGTCCTTCCAGCCACGTTGCTTCGCGCCTGGGAGGAACGATCATTTCACAACTTGCTTCAGGCCGCGTAGCGCCGCCTGCACGTCGGCTCGCGCCTCGTTTGCTTCAGCATAGACGGCATAGGCCGGGTAGGTGAATTCCGGCGCGCCCTCCAGCACTTCCAGCTGCCCCGCCTCGATATGCGGAGCCGCGGCGCCCCTGCGGAAATATCCCATACCACCGGCGCGCAGGATGTAGCTCAGACCGAGTGGACCGAGGCCGACCATAAGGCCCGGCTCGCCAAAGGCGGAGGAACTGGCATCGTGCTGGGCCGCAAACAGTGGCCCCCAGTCGACATAGACATAGTGCTTGGAGTCCGCAGGTTCTCCGTCTGTGTCTGTCGTCCGGACCAGGATGAGTTGCTCCTCGAGGAGAAGCTCTACCCTGAAGCCCGGGAGCAGCTTGGGCGCGTAAAGCACCGCGATATCAAGGACCCCGGTCCTGAGCTGCTCGATGAGTTGGTCCGGCACCCCGACCTGTGCTTGGATGGCGATTTCCGGCCTCGCCTTCCTCATCCAGACCAGCCAGTCCAGCAGAAGCGGGTTCCAGAGGCTCAGCTCGCCGCCCAGCGCCACGACGCTCGTCCGTCCCGAGGGGATCGCGAGTTGATGGCGAGCCCGCTCCCAGATCTGCACGAACGACTGCGCGTACCGCTCGAACTCGCGGCCCGCCGGGGTCAATTGCGCGCCGTTACGGTTGCGGATGAAGAGCTGACGTCCAAGCTCTTCCTCCAGCGTGCGTATGCGCGCGCTCACGGTGGTCTGGGTCACGTGAAGGCGATCCGCAGCCTTCAGGAAACTGCCCGAATGGACGATTTCAAGGAAAGTGCGCGCTCGATCGATGTCCACCGACTCCTCCTATGAATGCAATAATTTTGCACTGCTACAGCATTTAATTCCGTTTGCCTTCCTGTTTTCTGCAGAGCACGCTCCGGGAAACGTGTGGGGCGCACGGATACGGAGCTGGCGATGGCCGAGAAGAGATACCCCGACCCTGAAATCCACGAATACGCATCCCCGCCCTGCTATGCGCACGAGCTTTCACCCGAGTATGGCGGGCGTTCGGAGCCAGCAGAATCCTGGAGCGAAATCCTGCGCTGGCGCAAGGCGGAGCGGCAGAGGCTGATCGAGGAGCGCCTGGCCCTCGACGTCGAGGAGAGGAAGGCCAAGTCGGACCGCATCGCTTCGCGTCTGGACCTTGCCACCGGCAAGGTCAGCGGGCGCATCGTCAGCGGGTATTGGCCCTTCCGCGGCGAACCCGATCTTCGCAACTGGGCGATCAAGATCATCGAACGCGGCGGCCGGATCGCGCTTCCTGTCGTCATCAGGAAGGGCTGGCCCCTGGAATTCCGCGTCTGGAGGCCGGGCGACCCGCTTGAGCGTGGCGTGTGGAACATCCTGGTTCCGTCACGCGGCCCCTCGGTCTTGCCGGACGTCGTGATCGCGCCGGTGGTCGGCTTCGACGCAGCAAACTACCGCCTGGGATATGGCGGCGGCTTCTTCGACAGGACGCTTGCCGCGATGCACCGGCGGCCGCTGGTCGTCGGTGTGGGTTACGCAGGAAGCCGGCTGCGAACGATCCATCCGCAGCCTCACGACATTCCGATGGACGTGATCGTCACGGACGACTGAAACACGAACAAGACAGCGCCTGGTTCCCCGATCGCGACCGCGGCTGAACGCCGTCCATCGTCGCAACTATCCCGCATGCCTGATTGAAAGGCAGGAGAGCACCATGTCGAATCCAGCAACAACGTTCGACGATCACAAGCCCCGGTTTCTCGTCAGGTGGCTGTGGTCGACCAACCACAAGGATATCGGGACGCTTTACCTTCTGTTCTCGATCATGACCGGGGTCTTCGGCACCGCACTTTCGGTGCTGATCCGGATGGAACTTCAGGAGCCCGGCCTGCAGATATTCAGCAATCCGATGGCCTACAATGTCGTCGTCAGTTCCCACGGCCTGGTCATGATCTTCTTCGTCCTCATGCCGGCGCTGATCGGCGGCTTCGGCAACTGGATGGTGCCGATCATGATCGGCGCGCCGGACATGGCGTTTCCGCGCATGAACAACATCTCGTTCTGGCTGCTGGTGGCGTCGTTCATTCTCTTCATCACCTCAATGTTCGTGCCGGGAGCGCCCGGCACGCTCGGCCACGGCGGCGGCTGGACGCTTTATCCACCGCTCTCGACCTCCGGCCAGCCGGGCCCCGCGGTCGACCTCGTCATTCTGTCGATACACCTTGCAGGAGCATCATCTATCCTCGGTGCGATCAATTTCATCACGACGATCTTCAACATGCGCGCGCCGGGAATGACGATGCACAAGATGCCTCTGTTCGCCTGGTCGATGCTGGTCACGGCCTTCATGCTTCTCATGTCGCTGCCGGTGCTTGCCGGCGCGATCACGATGCTGCTCACGGATCGCAACTTCGGCACGACTTTCTTCGTCCCGGACGGCGGCGGCGATCCGATCCTCTACCAGCACCTGTTCTGGTTCTTCGGTCATCCCGAAGTCTACATCATGATCCTGCCCGGCTTCGGCATCATCAGTCACGTCATCTCGACCTTCGCCAAGAAGCCGATCTTCGGCTATATCGGCATGGCCTATGCGATGGTGGCCATCGGCATGATCGGTTTCGTTGTCTGGGCGCATCACATGTATACGACCGGCATCTCCGTCGACAGCCAGCGCTACTTCGCCTTCGCCTCGATGGTGATCGCCGTTCCGACGGGAGTGAAGGTGTTCTCGTGGCTGGCCACGATGTGGGGCGGGTCGATCGAGTTCAAGACGCCGATGCTGTGGGCGACAGGCTTCATCCTGCTCTTCACCATCGGCGGCGTCACCGGGATCATGGTCGCCAGCCCCGGCATCGACCGCTCGTTGCACGACACCTATTTCGTGATCGCCCACTTCCACTATGTGCTGTCCCTGGGAGCCGTCTTCGCCATTTTCGCAGGCTTCTACTACTGGTTTCCGAAGATGACCGGCTACATGTACAATGAAAGGATGGGCAAGCTGCATTTCTGGCTAATGTTCATCGGCGTGAACCTTGTCTTCTTCCCGCAGCATTTTCTCGGCATGGCCGGCATGCCGCGCCGCACCGCCGACTACCCCGACGCTTTCGCCGGCTGGAATTTCGTCGCGTCGATCGGGTCCTACATCTCGACGGCCGGACTGATCGTCTTCTTCATAATGGTCGCCGAGGCCTTTGCCCGCAAACGTCAAGCTGCCGCCAATCCATGGGGCGTTGGGGCGACCACGCTTGAATGGCAGCTGCCCTCGCCGCCGCCTTTCCATCAGTGGGAAAAGCTGCCCCGCATCAACTGAACACATCAAGGGGCTGCACGCTTCGACAAGCCGTCGGAGGGAATGTTCATGAACGAGACCACAGATCCGAACGGCCAAATCCTGCTCGTCGTGATGATCGCGTTTTATTGGGCAATGCTGAGCGGTTGGAGCCAACTCCTGTCGCGCTGGAACGACAGCAGGACCAATCGGGCGGCTGCGCCGACACGGGGCGACGGCGATATCAAACACCCCGGGGACGGCCCCCTGGATGCTCTTCGAGAGATCGACACGCAGTTCGATCTCACTGAATTTCTGCACGGCGCCAAGATGGCCTATGAAGCCGTTCTGCGGGCCTATGCGGAAGGTGACATCCAGACGTTAAAGTGCCTTGTCGGGCCTGAAGTGTTTCACGTGTTCGAGCAAGAAGTCGCTGGTCGCCGGGATCGGGAGGAGATGCTGCAACTCACCATCATCGGCACGCGCGAGGCAAAGGTCGTTGACGCTGTCGTGGAGGATGGCACCGCAAAGATCGTTGTGCGGTACGTCTCCGAAGTGGTCTGTGTCACACGCTCGGCCGACAGTGCGATCATCGCCGGCGATCCGCTGCAGCTCGTCGAGGTGATCGATAGCTGGACGTTTGCCTGTCATATCCCGTCAATGAGGCGGAATTGGATGTTGATCGCCACGGAGGGCGAATAGCAGATCGGTGCTCTTTGGATATGTTGCCCGACAGCCGCTTCAACGCTGGGTCGGTGTCCGATCACTCAAGCGCATGACGACACGATCGAATTTGTCAGCCTTTGACAAGGCGCACCCACTAGTTGTGCGTCATGATCAATTCGACATGATCCGATTCAGTCGATCATTTTGCAGCAGCGAACGGGTAGCCCCGCCGAAGATCCACTCCCTGAAACTGCTGTGGCCGTACGCGCCGGATATGACCAGATTCGCATGCATTGCCTCGGCCACATCGGCGATCGTCCTGCCGTCGGATTTTTCCGGGAACACCTCAGCCTTGGCCTTTACGCCGTGAAAGGAAAGCGAGGCAACGACATCGTCCAGGCTGTTCCAGGTTTCGTCGGTCGCGTCATTGTCGATCGTAACGACACGCACCTCCTGGGCCAATTGCAGAAAAGGCATGGCATCGGTAACCGCGCGCCTGGCTTCCCGAGTGTCCTTCCATCCGACTAGAACCTTGTCGATGCGGAAATTGTCCTGGTTGGCCGACGCGACAAGTACAGGCCGTCCGGCTTGGAGAATCACGTTGCCGATATCGGTGGAACGATGGGCATCGCCACGAGAGCCGCCATCGGGCGGCGTTGTGACGATGAGGTCGCCGACGCGCGACGCGCCAATCAGCAAGCGGGTCGGATTGCCCACAGCCCCGCGCCATTCGGTATCGATCGCTGCGCCGGCAAGGCCTTCGAACTCCGCGCGAAGGCTCTCAAGCCGTCGCTCGATGTTCTTGCGCTGACGCATCATGCTCTCTCCTTCGAAGGCCACGCCTCCTTCCATCACCACGGGCGGCGGGACATCGGCAGCCGAGAGACCGATCAGTCGCGCGTCGAAGCGCCGAGCCAGATCGACTGCGAGCTTGACAACCGGAGCGGCGGCGCGGTCGATATCGAGATTGAGAACGATTGACTTGTAGCTCATGGATTTTCCTTCCAGGATTGGAGACGATGCCGCGCCGGCGGCGAGAGTGCCAGGCATCCTGCCGCCAGGCGTGGCTTCGCAACGTGGCGGCCCTTCAGGTCCGGCCACGGCTTTTCGAAATTCGATAGCCAAGGATCAGATCAGATGGTGCGTCGACCGGCGCGATCGTGAGGTTCGCGCTTAATCGAACATGATCCGAGCGGTTCCCCTTTTTGCGATCAACATTCTCCGAGCCTCTTGGACGCGCTCGGCCTGTTGCTTGGTATAGGGCCCCATCGGCCGGGTCGTTTGATCGCCCCGGCGAACCCGGCAGTACCAGCGGCCACTGTCCGAGAAGATTTCAACCGAGGTCGGCGGCTCATTCGCCGACTGTTTGGCGACCTCGTCGACGAACATCACGATCTTCGAATGATGTTGGGCCAGCGAAGCAGTGCGCAAAGCGATGGTGGCGTTAAGTTCCTGCTGCACTGTGGACATAGTCGAGCTCCTTTCATCACAACAAAAATTCGCTTCGCCGTCTCTGACCGCGCCCTGCTCGGATTGGAGTGGCAAAGGGCATGTCAGGTAGCTATCTGGCGCTCCATCTCGACCTCCGCCTTCAGGCTCTCGATGTCGCGGAAGATCGAAGCGACGGCAAACGTGCGCCCCTTGCGCTTGAAGCGCAGCAGGCAGTCCTTGGCAGCAATGTCGCCTTCGGCCGCGATCTCGTCCCATTGCCCGGCATGGCCGACATAGTTGATGGGAACATCGTAGTGCTGGCTCCAGAAGAAGGGCACCGCGACGAATTTCTCGCCATGTCCGAGCATGTTGAGCGCGGCCGTCTGCCCCTGTCTCTCAGCAACCGCCCAATGCTCGACGCGAATGTTCTCGCCGCTGTGAGGATCTGGCCATCGCGCAATGTCGCCGGCGGCGAATATCCGCGGCTCGCTCGTTTCCAGGAAGGCATCCACGACGATGCCGTGGTCGACGACCAACCCAGCAGTTTCGGCAAGTGCGGTGCGCGGCCGCACCCCGATGCCGACGACCACGAAGTCTGCCGACAAGGCGCCGCCGCTGCTGAGATTTACCATCTTGGCTTCGATGCTGCTCGCCGTATCCTCGAGATGGAATACGACGCCATGTTCTTCATGGAGGGCGCGGATGAAGTCGCCCATCTGCGAACCCAGCACCCGCTCCATAGGCCGTTTCTCCGGCGCGACGACATGCACTTCGATGTCGCGCGCGCGTAAAGCCGCGGCAACCTCGAGCCCGATGAAACTGGCCCCGAGCACGATCGCGCGGCTTGCCGTGGCGGCCTGCTTGATGATCGCCTCGCAATCTGCAAACGAGCGCAACGTGTGAACGTGCGGCAGGTCGGCGCCGGGGATGGTCAGGCGGACGGGTTGGGCTCCCGTTGCAATCAGCAGCCTGTCATAGGGGACCCTTCCTCCATCCGCGAGGACCACCTCGTGGGAACGCAGGTCGATGTCAACGGCCTTTGTATTGAGACGCAGGTCAATGTTGTTCTTGAAATAGAATTTCTCCCCGCGGAGCGGGATCCATTCCTCCGGGGCCTTTCCGGCAAGGTAGTCCTTGGAGAGGTTCGGGCGGTCGACGGGCGGCGATCGGTCGTCGCTGAGCATGACGATGCTGCCCTGGAACTGCTCCCGCCGTAGCCTTTCCGCCGCCGCGAAGCCCGCCGCGCCGCCGCCTATGATAACGATTTTCTCGGGGACCTTGCCGGAGCTTCCAGGGCGTGGCTTCGGACCGCTCCGTTCCAATTTCTCGCCGACGAATATACGGCCGTCCCTCTGCTCGACTGCCCAGCAAGCGAGTGGGTTGAAGGCGGGCGCGCGCAGGGCCTCGCCCGTGCGCAAATCGAAGCACGCATGATGCCAAGGACAGCGGACGGTGTCCTCCACCACAAGGCCGTCGACGAGCGGCCCGCCGTAGTGTGTGCAGGACGCCGCCACGGCGAGCACCTCGGTTCCGCGACGCACCAGCAGCACCTGGTCGTCGCCGCATCTGCCGACCAGCTTGCCGCCGTCGGGAAGATCGGCATGCGCGATACCTTGCTTCAAATCCGGTCCAGTCGGAGTACTTTGGTCTTGAGCCATTGCCCTCTCCTTGTCGCTCAGGAATCGGAGACGCCTTTTGCGGTCGAGAAGCCGGAATTCCTTAGTCACAGCGTCAGAATTCAGCGACAGTTTCTCGCTACTTCAGCCATCACGCAAACGAATTTAATCGGCAATTGCGAGCAATTTTTATGATATTCGCCGACGGGGGCCGCGCGTGCTTACAGGATCGCTTGTCCCGTCTTGCTCCAGTCGGCAAGAAAGGACGTCAGTCCCTTGTCGGTGAGCGGATGTTTGGCGAGATTTCTGAGCACTGCTGGCGGAATGGTCGCGATATCGGCGCCTGCCATCGCTGCCTGTTTGACATGGAGAGGGGAACGAATTGAAGACGCGAGGATCTGTGTCGTGAACGACTTGTCGTTGTCGTAGATCGTGCGGATTTCCCGGATCGCTTCCATGCCATCCAGACCAAGATCGTCCAGCCTTCCGACGAACGGCGAAATGAAAGTGGCACCCGCTTTGGCTGCGAGCAGCGCCTGGTTGGCGGAAAAGCACAGCGTGACGTTGACCTTGTGTCCGAGCTGACTGAGCGCCCGGCATGCCCTGAACCCGTCCCACGTGGACGGTACCTTTACGGCTACGTTGGCCGCAATGCTGGCCAAACGCTTTCCCTCGGCGATCATGCCGTCGAAGTCGGTCGCTGTGACTTCCGCTGAAACGGGGCCGTCGATTGTCTGGCAAATCTCTTTTATCACATCCGTGATCGGACGCCCGGCCTTTGCAATAAGGGACGGATTCGTAGTCACCCCGTCGAGAAACCCAGCGGCGGCAAGGTCGCGAATTTCAGATATGTCTGCGGTATCGACAAAGAATTTCATTGCTATTCTCCTCAACCGGACCCACCCAACGATTGGATGAATTTCCCTTGGTGTGGTTCCCGGGGAACATGAGTTGTTGCCGCTTTCGTGATCGCACGCCCTATGTCCTTGGAGGCAGTCGCATGTGCAGGCGCCAGCGTGGCGTCTCTATCGATGTCTCAGCAAAATCTCCCTAAGGACGACGGCATCGTTGTGGGCCTCGTCATGAGCTGAGTAGACAAGCGTGACGGCATCATTCCGCATCAGGTTGCGCAATTGGTCGAGCTCATCGCGATGCTCATGGACTTCCGCCGCATATCGCCGGCGGAATTCATCCCAGCGGGCTGGATCGTGCCCGAACCATTTCCGAAGCTCGGTGCTTGGCGCTAGCTCCTTCATCCAATAGTCGATAGCGGCTTCTGTCTTCTTGACCCCGCGCGGCCAAAGCCGGTCGACCAACACCCGCTTGCCGTCGCCGGCCGCCGGGCTCTCATATGCCCGTCTCAATTTTACTCTCTCGCTTAAGATTCTTTCGCTCATCGACGTCGTATCCCGTTCGTTGGCGTGTCGTTGACAGCATCCAGTAGGCCCGGGAACTCCTTTTTCAAGATCGCCTCGTCTGCCTGATCCGATACGAACACGAAGATGTCGCCGCGGTATCGCTCGATCCAGTGACGACCCGTGCCATGGCAGCGCAGGTAGTCGCCAATCTGATGGACTGTCGAAGAGCCCAGACCCTTGTGCAGGAGAAACTTCGTCAAGATTGTGCTTTCGCAGAGGGCGGGTTGGCCGACTGTTTCATGGGCCGACCTTCTGGCCTTGGGCATTGAACTGTTTCAGATATGCGATCACGTCGGCGATATCCTGGTCCTTGCTGAGGCCGGCAAATGTCATCTTGGTGCCGGGCACAAGTTTGCGCGGCGCGTGCAGATAGGTTGCCAGCGTCGGTTCATCCCAGGTCAGACCGGAATTCTTGTTTGCCGTGGAATAGTCGTAGCCCGGATAAGTACCGGCTGCACGACCGACGACACCATTCAATACAGGCCCCACCCCGTTCTTGGCATCGGGGCCAACCGCGTGGCAGGCCATGCACCTCTTGAAGACGGTTGCGCCGGCTGCGGCGTTGCCGGGGGATGCGTCCTGCGCATGGGCCGAGCCTACTGCGGCGAGCAGCGCGGTCGCCAATCCAAGCATCGTCGAGTTCATGTTCGCTTCTTCCAATGAGCGTTGGCCGTCGGGTCGAAAACCCTGTCACGCCTGCCGGACCCGAATCTCGGATCCGGATCCGGCAGCGTGGTCTCAGGAGGGAACCAGCGGGCCGGGGTTTTTCAGATACTGGTTCTTGATCGCGTCCGCCGCCCAGTAGGCAAGAGCGCCTACCGGTCCCGTCGGATTCTTGCCTGCGTTCTGGGGAAACACGCAGGCGCCGGTGACGAACACGTTCGGGACATCCCAGACCTGAAGGTACTTGTTCAGCACGCTGGTGCTTGGATCGGCTCCGAAGACTGCGCCGCCTGTGTTATGCGTGCTCTGATACGGCACGATGGAATACGGGACGGGGGGAATGCTCCGATCGACCTTGGTCGCCCCCATCTCCTTGGCAATCTTCACGCAGATGTCGGCCTGACCGTTCATCTGCTTTACCTCGTTGTCTTGGAAATCGAACGTCATCCTCATGAGAGGACGTCCGAAGACGTCGGTATAGGTCGGATCGAGGCTCAGATAGTTCTGCCGATAGGCCATCACAGCGCCTTGATTGCCCACGCTGGCAGCGTGGTCATAATTGTCGACCACCGCCTTCTTCCACTCGGATCCCCAACGCTGCGTGCCGTGTGGTGTCGGATGTGACTGGATGGGCCGGGCGCCCGAGTTGCTGCAACTGATGCCGCCGCCGCCGATGTAGCCAGCTTTCACGAAATCATAGTTGTCGCCGTTGAAATCATCCATGCAGGTGCCGAGCGCGCCGGCACCCATGAAGCGGTTCAGGATAGTCTTCCTGTCGAAGAAGGCCGTAGCCCCGCCGCCGCACTGATAGGCATAGTTGCGGCCGACCACTCCCTTCCCCGTCGCAGGGTCGTAGGGCACGCCAATCCCCGACTGCAGCAGCAGGTTGACGTTGCCGAGCGCATAGGCCGACAAAATGATGAGGTCGGCAGGCTGTTCAAATTCGCGCCCTCGTGCGTCGAGATAGGTGACGCTGACCGCCTTCTTGCGGGTCGAGTCTAGATTGACCTTCAGCACGATCGAATTGGTGCGCAGTTCGAAATTCGGGTTCTTGAGCGCTAGCGAGATGACGGTGAAATGCGGGCTGGCCTTGGCATTCGCCTCACAGCCGAAGCGCTCGCAAAAGCCACAATAATGGCATTGGCCGAAGGCTACGCCATCAGGATTGACATAGTCGCGCGACGCGTTGGAGGAGGGATTGGGAAAGGGATGATAGCCGAGATTGCGGGCCGCCTTCTCGAACATCACCATGCTCTGCGCGGCAGTCATCGGCGGATTGGGGTATTCTTCCTTTCGCGAGCCCTCGAAGATATTGCCGCCATCGATTTTCTTGCCGTTGAGATTGCCTGCCTTGCCGGAGGTGCCGCAGGTCTTTTCGAACTTGTCGTAATAGGGTTCGAGAACGTCATAGGTGATCGGCCAGTCCTGCAGGTGCATGTCCGAGGGGATGATCTTCTCGCCGTACTTGTCGACGGTCCGGGTGCGCGCCTGGTGATCCCATTCGAGCCAGCGCCAGGTCACGCCATTCCAATGCACGCCGGCGCCGCCAACCCCCTGGCCGGGCAGGAATGAGCCTAGCTGGCGCATAGGCAGCGCCGTTTGCGATTCACGGTTGCGGAACGTGATGGTTTCCCGCCGCACGTTCTGCATGAGGTCGTGGCGGGCGGCGTAGCGCAGCTCGTCATGGATTTCAGGGTCGATGAAGTCCGGATTGGTGTCACGCGGGCCTCCCCGCTCCAGGGCGACGATCTTCAGCTTGGTAGACGCAAGCTCCTTGGCAATGATGCCGCCGGTCCACCCGAGACCGACAATCAGGATATCGACAGAGTTGAGTTTGGTGGCCATGTCATAGTCTCCTTCTTCTTCCGTCGATTAGATGAGGTCCTGTATTCCCTTCGGTTCGGCCTTGTATGGCTTGTTCCGGAACGGTTCGATCTTGTCCGCGTACATGGCGTCCGCACCGGGGAAGCCAATCATCTTCCAGGCAGCCGCGTCCTTGTTCCCGCCGTACATCGGATCCGCGAAATAGCCCTCGATCGTGAGCTGCAAAAGGAGCCCGAAGAAGATCGTGGTCGGCACTGTCGGAAGCTCAATCTTCTTGCCGTCGAGGTCGGCCATCACCGCCGCGCGGTCCTTTGCCGAAAGGACGGCGAAGCTGCTCTTGTGGTTTTTCTGCACGAGGGCGTTGACGTCGGCGATGCCCGCCCGGATCAGCTCCGAGGGCGTCATCGCCAATTGATAGCCCTGCTCGGGTGAACCCTCGCCAAACGGTCCTTCCAGATAGAGGCGGTCGCCCTTGCCGTATCCGCTGGCCATCTGCCGGTCGATGTAGGTTGCCACGCCTAGCTCCTTCGCACCGGGGCCGGTTGAATCGCTGGGAATGAGCGTGTCGACCGCCGCCTCGACGAAGGCGGATTCGTCGACGTTGAAGAATTCGTAGCCGCCGTCTCGGGCATGAGGCTCGGCCGCGCGATGGTGCTTCGTGTCCGTGGCGGCAGCTGCCACGATCTCGTCCGCCGATGCGGTTCCGCCAAACGGCAGGGTGCCCGCTGCCGCGCCAGCCGCGCCGAACAGTTTTAGAAAGTCACGACGTCCGACATCGCCTTGGGGGTTCTTCTCGCTCTTCGTCATGATCGCTCCTGTGACGCTGCGGGCAAACGAGGGGTGAGGATGGAGAGGCCCATGCCCGCCCCATCCCGGCGCTGCGCCGCGTTCAGCACAAATCCGGTGAGTATTTGAAGAGCCTAATATTCCAACTTGCTATGTGGCAAACGAAATTCATTGACATTTAAGCGCAATTTTTATGCTATTAGCGGCCATGGATATTGAACTCGCCCGCACTTTTATCGAGATCGTTTCGACAGGGAGCTTCATTCGGGCTTCGGAGCGCTTGAACGTTGCCCAGACGACCGTAAGCGCGCGAATCCGCAACCTCGAGCAGCAGTTGGGCCGTCCGCTTTTTGTCCGCCACAAGGGTGGAGCTTCCCTCACGCCTGCCGGCGAGCAGTTTCTGCGCCACGCCCCGATGTTCGTGCAGCTTTGGCAACGCACCCTTCACCAGGTTGCCGTGCCCCCGGGACGCCGGGCCGTTCTTACAGTCGGCAGCGAGGTCAGCCTTGCACAACCCTTCCTGCTCGATTGGGTCCGATGGATGCGCCGTTCCCTTCAGGATATTGCGCTTCGCGTACACGTCGATGTGCCGCAGGATTTGATCAATCAGGTCGCCTCAGGAATGGTCGACTTGGCTATCATGTACGCGCCCCCCCACAGGCCGGGTTTGAAGATCGATCTCCTTCTGGAGGAAAAACTAGTACTCGTGACGACCAACTCCGAAGTGCGGCCCCTCGACGAATCCGATTATATTTATATGGATTGGGGTCCGGATTTTGGACTTCATCACGGGATGAATTTCCCAAGCGTTGCGCCGGACCTTTCTTTCGATCTCGGTCCGCTCGCGCTGAACTATGTTCTGGCAGCCGGCGGTTCCGGGTACTTCAGAATGAGCTCAGTGCAGCCTCACATAGAAGCCGGCCGACTGCACCTCGTGCCCGAAATGCCGCAGTTCTCATATCCTGTCTATGCGGTGCAATCCGCGACTGCGGACGAGACGGTAATGGGCCCTGCCCTGGCAGGGCTGCATTCCGTTGCAAGCGACATCAAAGCGCAGGATTCCTTGTCGACGCCTAAGTAGCCTGTTGGATTGATGGGAACAGGAGGTCGACCGTCGTTCCTACGCCTTGCTCGCTGGCGATGCGGATCTGGCCGCCAACCATCTGCGCCAATGCCTGCACGTGCGACAGTCCTATTCCCGTGCCCTTCTCGCCCTTTGTCGTGAAGAAGGGATCGAATGCCCTTTTCAGAACCTCCGAAGGCATGCCGCAACCATTGTCCTTGACGCGAACGTATGCGTAGGTTCCCGGCCCGTGCGGATCAGGTGACGCGGTCGCCTGAACCCATCGCCCGGTGATGACCCGTATCTCGCCACCATTTGGCATGGCGTCGCGCGCATTGATGACTAGATTGAGCACGGCTGCGTCTAAAAACGCGGGATCGATCAGGCAGCGCGGGATATCGGAACCAAGTTCGAGCTTGACGCTGGCGTCTGGTCCCGCGCCATACCGGAGGAAAGGCTCGAAAGACCTGAGGAACTCATTCAAGTCGCCGGCGTGGGCATCGAGCTCCTGATGCTTTGCGAAGGCGAGCAGCTGCGAGGTCAGCTCGATCCCTCGAGCGATTCCTTCCCGCGCCGCTGCAATATAGGCCCGCACTCTCTCGGGCTCGTCGGTTCGTTTCTCGGCAAGCCTCAAGCCGGATTCGATTACTGCCAGAAGGTTTCTGAAATCATGGGCAATGCCGCCAGTCATCTCACCCATGGCGGCAAGCCGGCGTGTCGCACGCTCACGTTGCTGGGCAGCGGTTCGGGCATCGGGAGGCATCGCCGATGTGTGGGCGTTCTCTACGTGCTCCATCTCCAACCGTGGCTGAGTCCCGGGCTGAAAAACATTGCCTGTCATGAAGGGTCACCCTCAATCGACCGATAACTGACGCGGCCAGAAACTCGCGCTCCTACCCGCATCGTCGCAATCAGTTCTCCCGTTGCTGATGGTTGTATCTCTTATCCATGGCCTAAGCGCGCCGAACGACCCCCTTCGCCATGATGTCTTCGACCGCTGGAAACGCCTTGAGAGCCTCCTCTGGAAGATCGCCATCCGCCCTGGCGAGCTCAGTCCAGCCATGCGTCTTGGGTTCGCCGACAATAATCCGGCCGACCATTCCGGCATGCTCATGCGGGATACAATAATAGTCATAGACCCCTTGCTCAGTGAAGGTGACCGAGAAGCTTTCATCGGGCAGAAGGTAGTCGGAATCCCACGACTTGGCTGCCTTGGGCATGCGAAGCGGTCGGTCGAAGTTTGCGGGATTATATGCTGTCGTCGTGTGCGAATTGCCAGGATTGAGATTGGTCCAGCGGATCGTCTGGCCAGGCTTGATCAGAATGCCGATCGGATCGAACCAGACGTGCGAGCCGTCGTCGCGCCCTTGCATCTTGATTTCGACCATCTCGCCGCCCCACGCGGCCGCAGAGGAGAGCGAAAAGGCGGCGACAAGGCCGCCGCCCGCGCCCAGTATCTCACGGCGCGTGAGTGTCATTTGGCGACCCTCGCTTCGTCGGCGCCCGAGACATGCCACAGTACGACGTGGACATGCGGTTCTGGCACCCCAGGGTGGCCAGCATTGTAGTAGACGTCGACATGATCGACATTGCCTCCGGGGGCCGCGAGGTTGTCAAAACGCTTGTTCGGATTGAGTTCCTTGATCGGCAGCATGTAGATGGTGCTGGCGAGCTTGCCATCGTGGTCGTAGGCAAGGAACGGACCTGCCGGCAATGTAGTCGGGTCAACGAAGAGCTGGCCCATGCCCGGGAGGAAGTCGGGCAATTTCACAAGCTTGCTGACCTGATCGTAAGGAGCAGCTGGTGGAGATTTGGTGACATCATTCGCTGCCAAAGCGCAAAACGAACTGGCCATCGTCACGACAACTGCGAGGGCAATCTTTTTCACCACGGTGACTCCTTGTTGAACCAGAACCGCGATGGCCGAAATCAGGAAGACCGTCAAAAAAGCGATTTAGTTGCTGGCACGGCCTGTTCGCGCTCAGCCAGCAAGCAGGAGACAATCCTGTTCGTCAAACGAAATTAAATGGGATTTCAGTGCATTATTTCTGCTAGCTACAGACCTGCTCTTGACTTGATTTCGGGGGATCTCTCACTACGTTTGAATCGTCATGATTATTGTACGCCTCGATTTCCGGCGAGAGCCGCGACGCCTCAAAATGGGTTGTTAGCCCGGACGCGAGAAGGCTTGGCAACGCGTCCGGGACGGCCAGCATTCTGACATCGTTCCGCTTGGTTCCACGTGCGGATCCGACAGGCGACTGAAGCCGATTTGCGACAGCGTTTCGACACTGAGGTTGACCCTGGTGATCTCTCCCATCCTGGAAGAAGAAGACATTTTGCTTGACCTTGTGACAAAGGGAAGACAGTCCGCCTTGTCAAAAATCGGGATCAGGATTGCGCGGAGAAGCGGGCTTGACGAGCAGGTGGTTCTGCAGGGCCTTTTCGACCGCGAGCGTCTTGGTTCGACGGGGATCGGTCGCGGCGTCGCTATCCCTCACGCCCTGCTCGACACGATCGCTTCGCCCCTCGCATCTTTGACGCGCTTGGCCCAGCCCGTCGATTTCGATGGTCCCGACGATGATCCTGTCGATATCATCTACGCTGTGCCGTGGCCGCGCTTCGCGACTTCCGCCTTCCTCCCTGCCCTCTCGCGAACGTGCCGTCTATTTCGGGCATCTGAGGTTCGGGAGCGCATCCGCCGGGCGGCATCAGCCGATGAGGTGCTGGCTATTCTCGAAACCGAGCCTGTCGCGGGATATTCCATCAATTCGCAGACTTCCGCTGTCGGCCTCGGCACTATCGAGCCCAAGAAATACAGCGATGCCTAGTTCCCGCATACGAAACGCGAACGCGCGGCCCGCACCAGCGCTACGGCTTCGGATTCTGCTTCATGGATCATGTCCCATGATAACATAGATTGACGATATATCTTTTATGTGGAATCCGTCGACGAGCGAGCGCGCATGGGTCGCTCGCACCGGAATTCTAGGAGACGCAGATGAGCGAGGATAGTCGAAGCAGGCGAACGGTCGTCGTCGACGGTGTTCCCCTGCCGGACATGCTCGACGAACCAATGATCCGCAGCGTGGTCCACGGTTTCTATGACGAAATTCGCCGCGACGACCTTCTAGGCCCAATTTTCCAGGACCGGATCGATCCCGACGATTGGCCGCGGCATCTGGCGAAGATGTGTGACTTCTGGTCCTCGACGCTGCTGCGGACGCACCGATACGAAGGCCGGCCACTGCCGCCTCACCTGGCTATCGTCGGTCTCGGGGAGGCACATTTCAGGCGTTGGCTGAAGTTGTTTCGATCAACTGTGCGCCGCATTTGCCCGCCTGAGGTTGCGAACCTTTTCATGGATCGCGCGCTGCGCATCGCTCACAGTTTTCGTCTGGCGGTCGCCTTCAGCCGTGGCGAAACCGCGATTGGCATCGACCCTATCGTCGAGCGAGACTTGTGATCCGGCATTCGCTCGTGAGCGGCTCCGACTCCACAGCGATGGACAGGAGGAGGCATTCATGCGGCTGACGAACGTTTCCGATTATGCCTCGCGTATGCTGATGTACACAGCCTCAGCCGGAGGGCGCCTGATCACGATCGAGGAAGCTCCGCGCGCCTTCAATGTATCGAAGACACATCTCAAAGAGGTCGCCAACACCATGACCCGCGGCGGCTATCGGAAGGCAATCCGCGGCCGCTCCGGCGGACTTGTTCTCGGGCGTCGACCCGAGATGATCCGGATCGGCGACGTCGTGCCGCTAACCGAGCCGAATTTCGCGCTGGTTGAATGTTTCGCCACCGGAAACCAGAGCGTGCTAACCGCCTCCTGCAAGCTTTCACGCATGTTTGGCGATGCGATAGTCTCCTTCCAGAGCACCCTTGACCGCTACACGCTGGCCGACATCACGCCGATCCCCGAAGATTTCCTCGGCGCCCCCGACACCACCGCCTCCCATCAGGGCGGCAGGCAACGCCGGATAATATAGCGCCGTTTCGATGCCCGCTGCTTTCCCTCTGAATGGAGACGATCCATGGCTAAACCAACGAAGACCGACAAACAGGTAACAAAGGAGATCGGGTCGGGCATCGACCCTGACAACAGCCTGCTGCCGATGCTGATCGGCGGACTTGTCCTGATAGTCATCGGTGCGATTGTCGTCATGATGTTTGTCTAGCTTTCGTAAAGACGGCCCGAGGATTTGGAGCGGTGCCCCACATGATTGGAGAAGATCATGACGAAATATTCCGTTGGCGACCATGTCAGCTGGAATTCGGAGGCCGGCCGGGTAAGCGGCAAGATCATCAAGGTCCATCACCAGGACTTCGACTACAAGGGGCATCGTCACCATGCGTCGAAGAATGACCCGCAATATGAAATCCTGAGCGACGAGACCGACCACGTCGCCGCGCACAAGGAAAGCGCACTGACAAAGATCGGCTGATGGCTGCGCGATTCACAACCATCGGCCACTCCGCTCGCGACTCAAGGAATTTCTCGACATGCTGCGCGCGGCGCAGGTCGACCTGCTGATTGACGTCCGATTCTTCCCCGGTCTCGCGCGCCAATCCCACCTCCAACATCGACCGACTGCCTGGCGCAACAGATTGGCCATCTATTGCGCCGCTCCGGGCGGACGGCGGCTGAAACGTCGATGAAATTTTCAACGGCTTCTGGCGCGTGCGGAGTTCTGGGCACGGAATTTACCATCGCCTTTAAAGAACTGATCCATTTCGGCGGCGCCCGTCGCCTGACCTTGATATGCTTGGAGACAGTCTGGTGGCGGTGCCAACTCCCCATCATAACCGACTATCTGCTCCAGAGCGGCCACGCCATCGACCATCTGATCGGCCTGGGTCACACCGAACACGCCAAGCACTCCCGCCACTATCCGCTCCCGCCACCCGCTCGGAAATGTCCCCAAGAACATGGATTGCGGCCCAGCGAAACAGAAAGAAGATAGATCGTGCTAGCCGTGTTGAAGCGGATGAAAGCGAAAAGCCAGCTACGCTTACGATCTGTCGCTCAAATATTAGGAGACATGCGATGAATCGGCGTAATCTTTCACAGCACTCGTCTCCACCCCACCCACAGCGAAAGATGCAAGTAAAGAACCACTTCCTCAGCCCCAATGAGATAGCGGACGAGCCGGAACCGTTCTCGACTCTTGTGAGCACCATTCGCGCCTGCAGGATCTGCCGTGACCAGCCTTGTTATGGCTTGCCGCTAGACCACGAGCCACGACCTATCCTTCAAGCATCAGAGACGGCACGCATTTGCATAGCAAGCCAGGCCCCAGGAATCCGGGCGCATGAAAGCGGGCGACCGTTCGACGATCCTTCGGGAGTGAGGCTTAGGCAATGGCTCGGAATGAATGAGGAGGAATTCTACGACCCCTCCATGGTTGCGATTGTTCCCATGAGCTTCTGCTTTCCTGGCCTGAGCCCCAGTGGAGGCGATTTGCCACCCCGCCGGGAGTGCGCGGAGGTTTGGCGGAGAAGGCTGTTTGCACGCCTGCCAACCCTAGCATTGCTGCTAGTTGTCGGCGGATATGCGCATCGATGGCACTTTGGGTCACCATTTGCCGGAAAAGGCGTTAACGAGACAGTACGAGCCTGGCGCCAGATTTATCGAGCCGATCCTTCACTACTCCGGTTACCACTGCCGCACCCATCGTGGCACAACAATAGATGGCTGAAACAGAATCCTTGGTTTGAGAGCGAACTTCTTCCCACGCTAAGGGCCAATATACGTGCCCTGTTCCCCTGATTTCACTTCGTCAGTCAAAGTACCCCCGCGGCGACCTAAAGTAAGAAAACGAACGGGTTTGAGGCTTTGCCTATTGCTAATTCTATGTCGCCGGCACCATGGTCTTCTTGCAATAAGAGGCCGGCGAAACGTCGCGGACCTGTCTATCGCACTGTTTTCAATGGCTCCACAGCCACCACCGTGGCACAAGCTAACATCGATCAGGCGTGTAGATCCTTCGTCGGTTTTGCTCGCATAATGAGGCCCCTCACCGTTAAAGAACCTATGCAATAGATCTCCCGGCATGATGTAAAGGCATAGAGCATATATGCGCCGCTGAATAACAGAATGTCCTCGATCGTTACACGTTGGCCGACATCGCAACGATGCCTCAAGATTTCGTTGGAGGGCCGTCGCTATCCCGAGCTTCGGGCATGGCACGAGGCGGCAGATGAGATCGGCATCTCTGTGCGGTCGGGAACAGAGTCTTTCGCCGCAGACGACCATGGCTAAGCCAGAGAAGAACCATACGCAGATAGCGAGGCTGTTTGGGTCTCATATCGACCCGGACAACGGTCTGTTGCCATTGCTGATCGGCGGCCTCGTCCTGATCGTCATCGGCAACAGACTGTCAAAGCATTTCGGGGAAGTCCAACCCGAGACCTCGCCCTTATTTTCGCGGTAGCGATTAGCAACGGTAATTGGCTGATATCGACTTCTAATTTCCCGTGCCCGAGCCGACTCCCCTATTGTCCGAAGCGACGCTTGATCATCCCTTTTCGAGGTACGGAGGACATAATGAACGTCTATGCCAAGGGCATGCCCAACGAACTGTTGCGGCTGCAGAACATGCACAATGGCCAGAAGGTTGTCCCGACCTTCAGCGCCGCCGAAATGGCGCGCCGCCAGGACGGCTTGCGCAAGATCCTGGCTGAGCTGAGGCTCGACGGCGCCATCCTCACCTCCTACCACAACATCTGCTATTTCTCGGATTTCCTGTATTGCTACTTTGGCCGCCGCTACGCCTTCGTGGTGACGGACAAGAAAGCGGTTTCCATTTCCGCAGGCATCGATGCGGGCCAGCCCTGGCGCCGGACATTCGGCGACAACATCACCTACACCGACTGGCAGCGTGACAATTACTTCCATGCTCTCCAGCAGCAACTACCGGGCGCGAAGCGCCTCGGCATCGAGTTCGATCATGTCAATCTCGACCTCCGCAATTTGCTGCAGGATGCCTTCCCGGGTGTTGAATTCGTCGATATCGGCGCACCGTCCATGTGGCTGCGCACCATCAAATCGACGGAAGAAATCGCGCTGATCAAGGAAGGCGCCCGCACCGCCGATATCGGCGGCGAAGCCATCCGCAACGCCATCCGCGAGGGCGTTCCCGAATATGAGGTGGCGCTGGCGGGCACCCAAACCATGGTTCGTCACATCGCCAAGACCTTCCCCCATGCAGAGTTGATGGACACCTGGGTCTGGTTCCAGTCCGGCGTGAACACGGACGGCGCCCACAATCCGGTGACGTCCCGCAAGGTGGAGAAGGGCGATATTCTTTCGCTGAACTGCTTTCCGATGATCTCCGGCTATTACACCGCGCTGGAACGCACGCTGTTCCTCGATCATGCCAGCGACGAGCACCTGCGCATCTGGGAAATCAACTGCAAGGTGCACCGGCGCGGGCTGGAGCTACTGCGGCCGGGCGCGCGCTGCGGCGACGTGGCGACGGAGCTGAACGACATCTACCGCAGCCATGACCTACTCGGCTACCGATCGTTCGGCTACGGGCACTCCTTCGGCGTGCTGTCGCACTATTACGGTCGCGAGGCCGGCGTCGAGTTGCGCGAGGACATCAATACCGTACTCCAACCCGGCATGGTGGTTTCGATGGAGCCGATGGTGACCCTGCCCGAAGGCATGCCGGGCGCCGGCGGCTATCGCGAGCACGATATCCTGGTCATCACCGAAGACGGCGCCGAGAACATCACGAAATTCCCGTTCGGCCCCGAACACAACATCGTCAAGGCCTGAGGGCGATTCATAGTTCAAGCGGGCCTTGGCGCAAGCCGAGGCCCGCTTGCATTTGTCCGCAAACGGGTGATTCTATGGCGCAACATGCGCTCATAGTTGCGTCAGGGACCATCGATGCGCAGCATTCCCACCGATCTGCTTCGAGCTTTCGTGACCATCATCGACCTGCGCGGCTACACGCGGGCCGGCGAGCAGCTTGGCCGCACGCAACCTGCGATCAGCCTGCAGATGAAGAAACTGCAGGACCTTCTTGGTGTCTCGCTGTTTGCGAAGGAAGGCGGCACGCAGCTGACCGAGCAGGGTGAGCTGGTGGCCGGCTATGCCCGCCAGATCCTCGCGCTCAACGACGAAATGATGCTCAAGCTGTCCAGCCGCGAGAGTGCCGGAAAGCTGAGGCTCGGCATTCCCAACGATTATGCCGACCATTTCCTGCCCAGGCTGATGGCAAGCTTGGCGCGAGACGGCGCCGATCTCACCTTCGATGTGGTCTGCGATATTTCGCACAACCTTCTGGAGGGCATGCGCAAGGGCCAGTACGACATCGTCGTGGCGATGACGCCGGATGGTCCCTCCGAGGGTGCCTTCATGACCTGGAAGGAGCAGTTAACCTGGGTCGATGCGACTGGGCGTGGCGACGGGCTCGCAGGCAGCCAGGAAAAAGGTCCGCTGCGCATCGTCTGCTATCCGGAGGGCTGCCTCTATCGCCGCAACATGCTGACGGCATTGCAGAGGGACGGGCGCAGTTTCGAGATCGTCTACACAAGCCCCAGTCTGTCGGGACTTGAGGCGGCGGTAGGGGCAGGTTTCGGCATGACCGTCCTGGCCCGCCGTATCGTGCCGTCCGCGCTGCGCGTCGTCGAACCGGCGGCGCATCTGCCTCGGTTGGCCGATGTCGTAGTGGGTATTTATGTCAGCGCCGACCGAAAGCGATCGGCCGTCGCGCGGAGCTTCGCGGCGCGCTTTGCCGACATGTTCGTCGCAAGCGATTCCGGCGTGCTCGCCGGCTAAGCCAAGACTTCAAAAGCGCAGTCGGCGCGGTCGCGAACGACCTGGCTCGGCAAGAAAATAGAGCGGCAGTTCAAAGGGCCTCCGGGCCGTCACCCGATCGCGCGAGCCGGTCAGCACAAAGGCAAGGGTGACTACCCTGCGCGGCGACGCGTCAGGACTGCCAAGGCGAAAAACAGGACGATTGACAGCGCCAGAAGCAGCGTGGCGGCAGCCATTATGGTCGGATTGATCTGGTCGCGTATGCCGGAGAACATCTGCACCGGCAGCGTGCGTTGCTCGGCTGCGGTCATGAACAGCGCCACGACCACTTCGTCGAAGGAGGTCGCGAAGGCGAAGATCGCTCCCGATACTACCCCCGGCATGATGTTCGGCAAGGTCACGCGGAAGAACGCCGAAGTCGGCGGCGCGCCGAGGCTCAAAGCGGCTCGCGTCAGGTTTGTGTCGTAGGTCGACAGCGTCGCCGTCACCGTGATGACCACAAAGGGCGTGGCCAGCGCCGTGTGGGCCAGCACCAATCCGGTTCGCGTGTTGGTCAGGCCGAACTGGCCGAAGAACAGGTAGCTGCCGACGGCAACGATCACGATCGGCACGATCATCGGCGAGATCAGCAGCGCCATGACGAGCCGCCGCGCCGGAAAATCGGGGCGTGAAATGCCGAGCGCCGCCAGGGTGCCGAGGGTCGTTGCCAGGATTGTCGTCGCAACGGCCGCCACGGCGCTGTTGAAGATGGCCGTCATCCAGCGCGCGTTGCCGAAGAAGTCCTCGTACCAGCGCAGCGAATATTCCCGCACGGGCAAGGTGAAGAACGGGTCCTTGGAAAATGACAGCGGCACAATGATGAAAAGCGGAGCAACCAGGAACAGGAGGACCGCGACCGTCAGCACGACGACAAGAGTTCGCAATAGGCGCTCGGAAGGAGTTGCGTAGGAAGGCAGCCACATGGCGTCACCCGAGCTTGATCTTGTCGGCGCCGACGAGGCGCAGGAACAACAGGTAGATGGCGAGCGTCACGATCAGCAGGACGACACCGAGGCTGGCGGCCAGGCCCCAGTTGAGGTCGCGGTTGATGTAGACGGAGATGAAGTTCGACACCATCTGGTCGCGCGGGCCGCCGACAAGAGCCGGGGTGATGTAGTAACCAAGCGACAGGATGAACGTCATGAGGCAGCCGGCCACGACGCCTGGCAGCGTCTGCGGAGCATAGACCCGCCAGAAGGCTGACGACGGCCCGGCGCCAAGCGAGCGAGCGGCCCGTAACTGCGTGGTGGGGATCGCGCGCATGACGCTATAGATCGGCAGGATTGTGAAGGGCAGCTGGATGTGCGTCATCGCGGTGACCGTGCCGACCCGGGTGAAGATGAGCTGAAGCTTTTCGCTGGTCAGGTGCAGGCCGAGCAGCATGTCGTTGATGATGCCGTCCGACTGCAGCAGCACCACCCATGCGGTGGTGCGCACCAGCAGCGACGTCCACAGCGGCAGGAGCACCATCAGCATCATGACGCCGGCGATTCTCCGGGGCGCGATGGTCAGCATATAGGCGACGGGATAGCCGAGAAGCAGCGTGAACAACGTCACCAGCCCCGCCACGAACAGCGTGCGCCCCAGCACGTCGAGGAAAACCGCCTGGTCGCCAGGGACACGCGCGATGGAGCCGTCCGGGGCCTGCCTCAGATCGAGCGCAGTCAACAGGTAATACGGCGTAACGGGAGCGCCGTCACGCTTGATGACGGCCCATGTTTCCGGCGAGGCCCACTCCTGTCCAAGCTGGATGAATTTTTCCCTGTACGGTCCGCCATCTGACTTCTCCACCATCCTGGCGGCCGCCAGGACGCGGCTGCGCATGCCGGAAATCTCGTAGTTCAATGTTTTGCCCAGCAGGGCCGCGGTGCTGTTGCCTTTGGCGACCTTCAGATCCTCGGCCAGCGCGGCGTAGACGGGCTCGTCCGGCGCGGATTTGCCGTCCCAGTCCTGCAGCGCTACCAGCGTGCGCGGCAGCACCTCGCGCGTTTCTGGGTTCGCGACCGCCGTGACCAGCAGGTAGAGGATTGGGGCGACGAAGGCCACCGCGAGGAAGACGAGCAGCGGCAGCGCGAGCGAGAGCGCCGATCGCCGCGCCGGCCTGGCCGCCCGGCGCACGGCCATGAAGATGTTGATGCGATCGATGTCCACGTCGGTCATGACTCATGCCTCCAGCAGACGGCAGTCCCAGACGTTGCACTCGAGCGTCACGGCATCGCCCGGCACGAACGGCCCGGCGCGCCGTGCCGGAATGCGCGCGGTTACGAGCTGCCCGCCGAACGCTTCCACCGATAGGCGCATGTGATCGCCAAGGAAGAAGACGTCGCGGACGGTGCCTGTCATGCGGTTGAGGCCGGCATCGGCACCCTTGCCTGCGAGCGCGATGTTTTCCGGGCGGACGGATAGGCTGAATTCCGCGTCGGCTCCGGCGGCTGCGGAGCCGACGGCCCTGAACGTCGAGCCGTCGGCCATGCGCACGATGCCGAGGTTCGCTTCACGCGCCAGCAGGGTGCAGGGTAACGTGTTGTTCTCGCCGATGAAGGACGCGACGAAACGGTTGGCCGGCTCGTTGTACAGCGTTTTTGGATCGGCCAGCTGCTGGATGCGCCCGTCGTGGAAGACGGCGATGCGATCCGACATCGTCAGGGCTTCGGACTGGTCGTGCGTGACATAGACCATGGTGATGCCGAGCGAGCTCTGCAACTGCTTTATCTCGATCTGCATGCGTTCGCGCAGCTGCTTGTCGAGCGCGCCCAGCGGCTCGTCCATCAGCACAAGCGAGGGTTCGAAAACCAGTGCCCGCGCAAGCGCCACACGCTGCTGTTGACCGCCCGATAGTTGCGCCGGGCGACGGTCTCCCAGCGTCTCGAGACTAACGCGCCCAAGCGCCTCGCGGACTTTTGCGGCCGCCGCGGCTCCGGTGATGCCGCGATAGCGCAATGGAAAGGCGACGTTCTCCGCCACGGTCATGTGCGGGAACAAGGCATAGTTCTGGAAGACGAAGCCGATGTTGCGCTTCTCCGGCGGCAGCCGCTCGACCGGCTTGCCGCCGAGCAGGATGCGGCCGAGCGTCGGCCGTTCGAAGCCGCCGAGCATCATCAGCGTGGTGGTTTTGCCGGAGCCCGAAGGCCCCAGCATTGTGAGGAACTCGCCTCGAGCGACGCTCAGATTGAGGTCCTTCACGACGAAGTTGATGCCGTCGTAGGATTTCTTTACTTCCTCGAACCGGACGAGCGCATCGACGGGCCTGTCCTTTGCTAGGGACATCGGCTGGGAAAAGTTCATCGATACTCTCCCGCTCATGCCCGCGTCACTGGGCAAGCCAAGTCGTGAACCGCTTGCGGATTTCGTCGCCGTTATCGGCCCAGAAGGCATTGTCCAGCGTCAGCGACACCGTCAGGTTCTGCGGGCTGGTGGGCAGGTTCTTGGCATCCGCGGGAGCCACGAACTCGGCGGACGATTTCCGCACCGGACCGTAGGGGATGTATTTGGTGATGCCGGCTAGCACCTTCGGCTCGACCGCATACTTGATGAAGGCCAGCGAGGCGTCCGGGTTTTTGGCGCCTTTTGGGATCACCCAGTAGTTGGAATCGAGGATCTGGTTGTCCCATACGATGCGGAAGTCCTTGCCTTCCTTGTTGGCGTTGTAGATGCGGCCGTTCCAGGCGGTGGTCATGACGACTTCGCCCGATGCGAGCAACTGCGGCGCCTGGGCGCCGGCTTCCCACCAGACGATGCTGTCCTTGATCGTGCCGAGCTTGGCGAAGGCGCGGTCTACCCCCTCCGGCGTGGAAAGCGTCGCGTAGACCTTGTCGGCGGGCACGCCGTCGGCAAGGAGGGCGAACTCCAGGTTGGTCGCGGGATTCTTCCACAGGCCGCGCTTGCCGGGGAATTTCTTGGTGTCGAAGAGGTCCTTGATTGTCGAGGGACCATTCGGCAGCTTGGCGCCGTCATAGGCAAGCGTCGTGGCGTAGACGATGGTGCCGACGCCGCATTCGGACGTGGTGCCTGCGATCCAGTCTTCCTTCGGACCGATGGCCGACCAGTCGATCTTTTCGAAGATGCCCTCATCGCAGCCCTGCAGCAGCGTTGGCGCGTCGACATCTACGACATCCACCGTGGTGTTGCCGGACTCGATCATCGCCTTGATCTTGGCGATCTCGCCGCCGTATTCCTGCTCGTCGATCTTGGTGCCCGTGCTCGCCGCATAGGTCTCGAAGACCGCCTTGCGTTGCGCTTCCTGATAGGCGCCGCCGAAGCTCATGACCGAGAGCGCGCCCTGCGCCAATGCCGGCCTGGCGCATAGCGGCGCGAGCGCCAGCAATGACAGTGCAAATATACGTCCTGTTGAATGATGTCCCATCTCCGCCACTCCCATTGCCGGTTGGAGAATGCGGTCTTGTTCGTTTTCCACTGACCTCGACCGCTTCAGGACCGTAATTTGCGGTTCATATGGCGGCAAATAAGTACATCGCATGGTTTCATGAGGAACCGTTATCGGTTGGCTTGAGGACGCGAGAGGGCCGCAGCTCACCGAATACATCTTATTGCATCTTCTGATGCTCGCCATGCAGGCTGTATACCGACGCTAGCTGCAGCAGGCCCAGCGCAACGGCTATCGCGAGCGCGACTGGCAAACGCGAGTCGGCACGGTGGAGCTGCGCATCCCAGGTGGACGAACCCTCCTGAAGCCCGCCGCCGCACGCGGGAAAAGGGTGCAGCCCCCGTCGTAGCGAGCGTATGTGAGTTTCAACCAAGCCAGAAAATGCTCGTATTGGCAAAGAGGATCGACATCGGACCCGTAACAACACGAGCAGATAATCGATGAAGCCGTAAGCCGCACACAATCCGATTGACCCGTGTTCGCCCATGTGAGCGGCGATCTCGATAGGTATTTGAGCCAGATCAAGGGCTAGGTGAAAATTTTGAATACGATACATGGTTCGGGCGAGTCAGAAGGAGAAACATCATGCCTCCTCATTGCAAGACTATGGACGGCCCTGTGGTCACCGCGGCGCGCCAGGCCCTGGAGAAAGAAGACGTAGCGCTCATCCTGCCTTTCGTAAAAGAACAGGCGAGTGCGGTTCTGAACTCAGCATTCGAAAAGACGCTGCGAGATCGCAAAGTTGGGTCGGCGGCGCGCGAAGTGGCAGATCTTTATTTCTTCGAAACCGCGGTGCGCCTGCATCGGGTCGGCGAAGGTGCACCATATACCGGGCTCAAACCTGCCGGCCTCGACGAGGGGCCAGTGATCCCCGTGGCGGAAAAAGCGATCAAGACCGGCTCGCCAGACGAGTTAGTCTGGATGTTGACGGACACACTTGAGCGGGAGGTCCGACATCGTTTTGACCACATGCAGCGTGCCCAAAACTACCGTCCCGAAGATGTCGCAAAGGCGTGCTCGCCTCGAAGTCGGGTATCAGGCCATGAAGTCGGACCCTCACGACGCCGGGCATGAGCACCACCATGGCTGACCAATGTCATTCAGAGAGCGGCGTCAAACAGCAGCGTCCCAGCACGAAGATCTTGATCCGCACGATCGACACGTTGTGCCGAGGCGGAGCGCGGGGATCGTCGACAGTACCTTCGTGCAGAAGGGTTTCACCACCGCATGTGCCGCCCGATGCGCACCCCTTTCAAGACGAGCGACGCCTTGGCGGCCGTCCGGGTGAGAAGGCCCAGGGCCGCCTCCGTAACCTGACGACTATGCGGGAGCGAGCCTGCTGATGAACGATTCCTCTGCAGACGTCGTTGCGGAGAAGGCCTCTGCCTCCGACAAGAGACCAACCAGAGACGCTCGATTTGCTGTGAGGAGCCGATGGCCTGCCGTCAGATTTGCGCTGGTTGCGGCCAGCTTCATTGCGGCGGTCGTTTTGGCCATCTTTCTCTACTCTGACCGTCCAATCACGGTGCAGGTTGCATCGATCGAGAACAACGTGCCGGTTCGCGTTTTCGGCCTCGGGACGGTTGAGGCTCGGATTCGTTCGGAAATCGGATTCGAGGTGGGCGCCACTCTCGATCAGCTCGATGCCGACCAGGGCGATCGCGTGACTGCCGGACAGGTCCTGGCGCGGCTGAGTGCCGGCGAGCAGGAGGCGAAGGTCGAGAAGGCACGGGCGGCGCTTCTGATTGCCGGAGTCAACATCAAGCGGGCGGAAGCCAGCCGCGAAAAGGCGCAAGCGGTTTTTGAACAGAAGGAAGCGACCAACCGGCGCATGCAATCGCTCATGGGCCGCGATGTGGCTTCAAAAGGCACAGCGGAGGAAGCTGCCCGGGACGAGGCGGTGGCAAAGGCTGATGTCACCGTCGCCGAAAGTGAGATCGACAGCGCCAACGCGCAGTTGGTCGACGCGAAAGCCCAGCTCCAGTTTGAGGAGACGATGTTGCGCCATCGCACGCTGGTCGCACCCTATGACGCCGTGATCGTGGAGCGCCACAAGGAGGCCGGCACCGTGGTCAAGCCAGGCGAGCCGGTTTTCACCCTTATCGCGGTCGGCTCCTATTGGGGCTTGGCTTACGTGGACGAAGCACGCGCCGGGTTTGTCCAGGAAGGTGAGCGCGTCGATGCCCGCCTCCGCTCGCGCCCCCAAGATGCCTTTACTGGCAAGGTTGTTCGCATCGGACTCGAGAGCGATCGCGTCACCGAGGAACGCCGCGTCTTCATCAAAGGCGACAACCCGCCGCCGCGCGTCTATCTCGGCGAACAGGCGGAATTCTGGATCACGGTCGCGCAACTGGACGATGCATTGCTTGTCCCCGAGGCTGCGGTGCAGGGCTATGACGGCCGCCAGGGCTGGGTCTGGACTGTCGAGGCCGATCGCCTGCAGCGCCGACTTGTGAAGTTCAGGCACCGCACGGAGGATGCAAGGCTGGAAATTGTCGAAGGCGTGCCTCAGGACGCCCGCGTTGTCGTGCACATCGAGAGCGGGTTCCGGGCGGATCGGCGAGTGCGCGTGACTGAGGCGGACACCAGATGAACCTTGCCGCTCGCGATATCAGGCACAACCTCGGCCGGTTCCTGCTCACCTGTGTCGGCCTCGGCCTCCTCTTGGGGGTCGTCCTAGCAATGATCGGCATTTATCGGGGTCTGATCCTTGAAGCCCTGACAATCACCCGCGCGCCGGCCATCGATCTCTGGGTGGTCGAGGCGAGCACGCGAGGACCGTTTGCGGAGGCCTCCTCCGTTCCCGGCGACACAAGAGAGGCGATCGCCCGCATCGCCGGCGTAGCCGCCGCAGGCAGCGTCACCTACCAGATGGTCGAAACGGAATATCTGGGCAGTAAGCTGCGGCTCTACATCATCGGCTACGAGCCGACACGGCCTGGCGGGCCGCCGGAGATTGTAGAGGGCCGCAGCATCGCGCGCAGTCACTTCGAAATGGTCGCCGACAATTCGACGGGACTCGCGCTCGGAGACCGTATTGCGCTTGGGCGCAGTACATTCACCGTTGTCGGCCTCACCCAACAGCAGGTCAGCTCCGGCGGGGATCCGGCCGTCTATGTTACATTGCCGGACGCGCAGAAACTGCAATTCGATCTTGCGCCGTCCGCTGCCCGGATTCAGCTCGCGCGCGGGAGCGGCGGATCAGGCCGCGATACCGTCAACGCCGTGATCGCGCGACTTCAGCCGAACGCCTCGCCCGACGATGTAGCCAATACTGTACGGCGGTGGAAGCATCTCGCCGCAATCACCCAACAGGAGCAGGAGGACATCCTGACGCATTCGCTCGTCGATCGGGCGCGCCGCCAGATCGGCCTGTTCACGTCCATCCTCCTGATCGTCTCCGCAGTCATCATCGCGCTCATCATCTACACAATGACGATGGAGAAGCTGAAACAGATCGCTACATTGAAGCTTATCGGAGCTCCCGACCGCACCATCATCGGCATGATCGTTCAACAATCGCTGCTGCTTGGAGCCACGGGCTTTGTGATCGGCGCCGTGCTCATCTTCAACGTCAAGGACTATTTCCCACGACGGGTTGTGTTGGAGCCTTTTGGCGTAACGCTGTTGGGCTTGATCGTGTTGGTTGTGTGCGTGCTGTCGAGCGGACTGGGCGTACGCGCCGCACTCAGGGTCGATCCCGCGACTGCGCTGGGCGGATGAGATGGCGGAGTCGGCGCACCGCAGCCCGCTCGTTCGGCTCGAACGCATCTCCAAGCATTTCGGCGAGGGCGAAACGCGGGTCGACGCGCTGCGGGAGGTCTCGCTCGAGGTGTTCCCCCGACAGGTCGTGGGGTTGCTCGGCCCGTCCGGCTCCGGCAAGACCACCCTTCTCAACGTAATCGGCTGTATTCTCGATCCGTCCTCCGGGTCCATGGAACTCGAAGGCGAATTGGTTCTTCGCGACGGCCAATGGCAGCGCCGTAACCTCAGGCGCCTGAGGCTCGACAAGATCGGCTTCATCTTCCAGTTCCACAATCTGCTGCCGTTTCTCGATGCGACGGACAACGTCGCCCTCGTTCCCAAACTCGCCGGCGCCGACATGGCGAGCGCGCGAAAGCGGGCTCTGGAGCTTCTCGACTATCTTGAGATAGGCCATCGCAAGGACGCCATGCCTGCCAAGCTTTCCGGCGGCGAGGCGCAGCGCGTCGCAATCGCCCGCGCCCTGGCCAACAGCCCTCGCATTATTCTCGCGGATGAGCCGACCGCTGCTCTCGATTCCAAGCGCGCCGGGATTGTGATGGACCTGTTGAGAAAGCTCGCCGTAGAGCATGATGCCGCAATCATTGCCGTCACTCACGACGAAAAGATATTCAATCGCTTCGATCATATGTTCGAACTGCGCGACGGCATGTTGAATAGCGAAGCGTTCGGAAGCGCATAGGAATAGAAAAGCGAGGCGGCGGCGACGCAGGCGAATGGCCGCAGCCTTGAATTTACCAGACATCGAAGCGCCGCAGTCATCTGTGTGGTGTTCCGAACGACGGAGAGCCAGATACCCGGTTTTGATGTGCATCAAGGCCGATCAACGCGAGGCTGACACAGCTAACGCGAGAACAGTATTGGCCGCGCTTTCTGCGTAGAAGGAGACCTGACAATGCAACTCCTGGCATCTGTCCTTTTGCCGACCTATCCGGATCCGCCCGGACCAAAAATTGCGTCGAATGCCGTCGCAGTAGCAAGGTGGCTGCGCGCCACCCTTGATGTCGCGATGGTCAATGTGGACATTCCGGATGTCTCGAACGCGTTATCCCGCTTTTCGCTCAATCTCCCCGCCAAGATTCAGGAGGTGGAGGCGGCCAGCCGACAAAAAGGCAAGACCTTGCTGGATGCGGTCGCGGCCGAAGCGTCGCGATGCAATGTCACTTTGACGAGCCAAGAGTTGAAAGCCCAGCCAGCCCTGATGGGAGAGGAGGCCGCCAAAGAAGGCCGTTACTTTGACTTGTGCGTGGTAGGTTGGACACCGAACAACGAAGCCTCCCAGATGACTGCTGAAGAGGTCGTGTTCAGCTCTGGCAGGCCGACTTTGATTGTTCCGGGCGACGAAGATGTCGGCACGCTCGACCATGTAGTGATCGCTTGGGACGGCAGCCGAGTAGCCGCGAGGGCCGTGGCTGATGCCGCGCCGTTCCTGGAGCGGGCATCGGTGATATCGATCATCACCGTGACGGACGAAAAGGTCCTGCCGCGCGAAGATGTTGGCGATCGTCTGGCACGTAGCCTACGGGCACGGGGCCTCACGACCAACGTCGAGTCAATTCACGTCGGCGACCATCCGATCGGCGCTGCACTTCAGGAGCACGCCCTTAGGATCGGCGGCAACCTGCTGGTTATGGGTGGCTGGGGCCATTCCCGACTTCGAGACATTGTGCTCGGCGGGGCGACCGAAGGAATACTGTCGGACCTCCGCCTGCCTGTCTTGATGTCCCACTAAATTTCGCCACGCCGCTTTGCTAAATTTGAGGCCACGCTATAGCGGCCGCTGGCGTTTCGCATCGTACAGGCGACCAGTCGGCACTGCGGCCCCTTGTTGCAAGCCTGGCGTGAGCGAAGCGAGGCTCGGATCAGGTTAACGGACCGACATTGTGCTGGCCTTCCCGCCTGGAAATAGTCGTTGAAAGATCGCCTGGCACCATACGAAGTCCTGTCGGCGGCGAACCGTTCGCCGCCGCATTTGCCCTTAGAGATCGCCTAGCCCAAGTAAGGGGAAGACGACCTGATCCGAGCGGCAGCATCGGCCGGGAATCAGCTCGGCAGTTGAACGATGCGCAGGTAAGGCCGCAACTCTTTCCAGCCTTGCGGGAAACGCTCCCTCGCCTGCTCGTCGCTGAGGCTCGGCGAGATGATCACCGGGTGGCCCGGCTGCCAGTTCACCGGCGTCGAGACCTTTTGATTGTCGGTGAGCTGCAGGCTGTCGATGGCCCGCAGGATCTCGGAGAAATTGCGGCCGGCGCTCGGCGGGTAGGTCAGGCTGAGGCGGATCTTCTTGTTCGGATCGATGACGTAAACTGCACGCACCGTCACATTGGGGTCGGTCGCGGCATGGATCATGCCGTAGAGATTGGCGACCTTCTTGTCGGTGTCGGCAAGCATCGGGAAATTGAGAGCGTGGCCCTGCGTCTCCTCGATGTCCTTTTCCCAAAGATTGTGCGCCTTCACGTCGTCCACGGACAGGCCGAGCGGCTTGATGCCGCGCTTGTCCCATTCAGGCTTGAGGCGGGCGACCTCGGCCAGCTCGGTGGTGCAAACCGGCGTGAAATTCTTCGGATGGCTGAAGAAGATGCCCCAGGAATCGCCGAGCCAATCGTGGAAGCGGATGTTGCCTTGCGTGCTTTGCTGCTCGAAATCGGGAGCAATCTGGCCGAGTTGCAGTGACATGATGTCGTCCTTTTCTTTCCTGGATAAGATCGTCAGTCGTTGAAGTGCCGGCCTTCCTTGACCTCCGCGACAAATCCGGCGCGGATGGCGAAGTCGCCGAAGCGCTCATCCGGCAGCCGGTCTTTCGCGAATTGCCCGATGACCTTGCTCAGCAGGTCCAGGATGGCGGCCTCGCCGACGTTCTCGAGAACCATCTTGTTCAGTCTCTGGCCGTGGAATCCGCCGCCGAGATAGAGGTTGTATTTGCCTGGCGCGCGGCCGGTCAGCGCGATTTCGCCGATATAGGGCCGCGCGCAGCCGTTCGGACAGCCGGTCATGCGGATGGTGATCGGCTCGTCCTCGAGATGAGGCGCGGTCAGAATCTTTTCAATCTTGCCGACGAGATCCGGCAGATAGCGTTCGCTCTCGGCCATGGCGAGACCGCAGGTCGGCAGCGCCACGCATGCCATCGAATTCAGGCGCAACCCGCTTGCCTTGTTGAGGCGGTCGAGCCCGAATTCCTTCATCACCCTCTCGATGTCGGGGCGCTCCTCGGGCGCGATATCGGCAATGATCAGGTTCTGGTTGGCCGTGACCCGGAAGGTGCCCCTGTGGATATTGGCGATCGCCCGCAGGCCGTCCATGACGGTGCCGATCACACGGCCGTTTTCGATGAACAGCGTGCAGTGCTCTTTCCCGTCTTCGCCGCGCGTCCAGCCGACCGGATCGCCATTCGTCGTGAACTCATACGGCTGCGCGGGCGCCAGTGAAAAGCCCAGCCTTGCCTCGATCTCCGCCTTGATCCAGTTGAGGCCCTTGTCGTCGATCGTATATTTGAAGCGCGCGCGGCCACGGTCGAGCCGGTCGCCATAATCGCGCTGCACCTGCATGACCGCGTCGCAGACTTCCAGCACCTTGTCGGCCGCGACGAAGCCGATCACGTCGGCCAGCCTCGGATAGGTTTTCGGCACCTGGTCGGTGCGGCCCATGCCGCCGCCGATGGCTATGTTGAAACCCTCGAGCCTGCCGCCCGGGGCGATGGCGATGAAGCCCAGGTCCTGCGCGAAGACATCGATGTCGTTGGACGGCGGGATGACGAAGCCGATCTTGAATTTACGCGGCATATAGGTCCGGCCGTAAAGCGGCTCCTCCGGACCTGAAAGCTCGGTACGCTCCTCCCCATACCAGATTTCGCGATAGGCGCCGGTCTTCGGGATGGCATGGTCGCTGGCTGCCTTGGCGAGCGCGTAGACCTCGGCGTGCAGCTTCGAAAGCCGCGGATTGACCGAGCACATGACGCCACGCGCGTCGTCGCCGCACGCGGCCTTGGTGTCGAGCAACACCTCGCGCAGGCCTTGCATTGTCGCACGCAGGTTCTGCTTGTGCACACGGTGCAGCTGGAATGTCTGGCGCGTGGTGAGACGCAACGTGCCCCCGGCATAGGCGCGGCCCAGTTCATCGAGCTTCAGCCACTGGCTCGGGCTGCAGACGCCGCCCGGCAGGCGCACGCGCGCCATGAAGGTATAGGCCGGCTCGAGCTTCTGCCGCCGGCGCTCGTCGCGGATGTCGCGATCGTCCTGCTGATAGAGCCCGTGGAACTTCATCAACTTGATGTCGTTGCCGGGAACGGCGGCGGTCAGCTCTTCGGCAAGGCCGGTCGCTATGGTGCCGCGCAACTGGTCGCTGTTCGCCTTCAGCGTTTCGTCGGGGCCAAGCTTGTCCAGCGGCTGCGACAGGTCGCGGCTACGGTCGACTTTCTGCTGAACGGATGTCATGTGAACCTCAGTAGACATCGATTTGATAGCGATGGTCGCGCTGCAGAGCGCCGAGATAGTCGTCGGCGGCTGCCTTGCCGCGCCCGCCCTGCTGCTGAACGATGGCGCGCAGCGCCGCGTGGACATCGGGGGCGAGCTTGGCGCCGTCGCCGCAGACGTAGACATGCGCGCCTTCCTCGAGCCACGCGAACACGTCGCGCGCATGCTCGACGAGGCGGTGCTGGACATAGGTCTTCGCCGCGCCGTCGCGGGAAAAGGCGACATTCATGCGGCTGAGCACGCCGTCCTTCAGGAGCTCCTGCCACTCGGTCTGGTAGAGGAAGTCGCTGTGGAAGTTACGCTCGCCGAAAATCAGCCAGGACCTGCCCGTCGCGCCCCTCGCCTCACGCTCCTGCAGGAAGGCACGGTACGGCGCCACTCCGGTGCCGGCGCCGATCATCAGGATCGGCACATCGTCGCCCGGCAGGCGGAAATGACGGTTCTCCTGTACATAGACAGATACAGACGTGTCGGGATCGGCACGTTCCGAGAAATGGCCCGAGGCGACGCCGCAGCGGGGTTCGCCCTGCAGCTCGTAACGCACCGTGCTCACCGTCAGATGCGCTTCGTCGGGCATCGCCGCGAGGCTGGATGCGATCGAATAGAGTCGCGGCTGCAGCGGACGCAGGCCCGCGACGAAGGTCTGCGGATCGATGCCCTGAACCGGGAAACGCCTGACGATGTCGATTACGTGATGGCTTCTGAGAAAGGCGGCGCGTGCTTCGGTCTGCTCCTCGCCGCGCAACTCGTGGAGTTCCCGGGCGCCGCTCGCTTCCGCCCAATGGTCGATGAAGCGCGGTGTCGCCGCGGTGATCTCCAGCGCCTCGCCAAGCGCGCCGCCGAGCGTCGTTTTGCGTTCCTTGAGCGAGAGGGGCGCGTCGGCCGAAAGCAGCAGCGTGTCGAGCAAGGACTCGACGAGGCGCGGATCGTTGCGCGGTAGCACACCAAGCGCGTCACCCGGTTCGAATGCCAGACCCCAGCCTGCCAGCGACAATTCAATGTGCCGGGTTTCCTTGCTCGACCCGCGCCCCGTCAGGACGAGATTGTCGATGACCGTGGCGGGAAATGGCGTCCGCTTGTCGAAGGCGGGCGCCGGCGTCGCTGAAGCGGAACCCGGGCCGACGGCCCTGGCGGTCGCGCCGCCATTTTCCGCCTGCGCGGGCGACGCGAGCTTGGCCACCACCGCCTTGATCCAGCCCGCAGCATCCTCGTCATAATCCACGTCGCAATCGACACGTGCTGCGAGGCGCGCAGCGCCAAGTTCCTCCAGGCGGCGGTCGAGGCGTTTTCCCGCTCCGCAATAATGCTCATAGGTGGAATCGCCGAGCGCCAGGACCGCGTACCGCAGATCGGGCAGGCGCGGCGCCTTGCGGCTTTCGACGAACTCGAAGAAACCCTTGGCGGAAAGCGGCGGATCGCCCTCGCCATGCGTGCTGGTGACGATCAGCAAGTCTTGCTCGTCCTTCAGGCGGCGCAGCTTGTAGTCGGCCATGTCGACGACCGTGCGCTCGATACCCAGCCGGCCAGCGGCCTCGCCAAGCGCCCTCGCCAGGCCGACGCCATTGCCGGTCTCGCTACCGAACAGGATGGTCAGGGAGCGCGCCGATGGCGCGGATGCCGGCAAGGGCACCAATGGATCGAGCGTTGCCAGCGGCAGGCTGGCGCCGGTGTGCAGCGTCCGCGCATTGTGATCCAGGCCGGCGAAGTAGCCGCTTAGCCATAGCCCCTGCCCCGGCCTCAGAGAGGTGGCGAGCGCATTGATCTGATTCCACTGCTCCGCCGTGAAACCTGGTCCCGGAAACTCGAACGCCGTCATCTGGTCGCTTCCTTCAGCATGGTCTCGCCACCCCTGGCTCGGCCGCGCGAGGCTCGCTCAGGATGCAGATTTCCGGGGGCTGACGCGACCATTGCATCGCGTTTTCGACCCAGACAAACGAATGATATTGCTGGTTGACCGCAAGAATTTTGCACTGAACGGCGATTGAAATAGCCGTTCTAATATTCGCCCGGACGGCGAAGCGTTCTTTCCAAAAACGAGTTGTTCCGTGGTCGAAAAGCCTGATCGGCGCGGCTGGTTTTCTTGCCCCTGGGGCACAGAAACGCTTAAACAGCAGCAGGCTTTCGTGACCCGGCGCTGGCTTTTCGTCCAGATCGGCGGCTGAATCCGGCCCGGAAGCGTTACGATGCGATACGTGGCCGCCCGGTGGCGGTCGCAACCACGATGGCTTCGACGAAACTGCGCTCGCCCTCGATCGTCGCCACCTTGATCTGCCGCGCGGTCTCGATCCGGGCCTGATCGGTGCCGGCACGCTCTGCAAGACTTGCCGCCAGGACGCGAACATGAGCCTCGGCGGCGGCCATCGCTTCGTCCTCGGTGTCGAAGTCGTCCAGCCGCTCGCCTGAATTCAGACGGAAAAGCCCGATCTCCGGCTGGCTGACGCGTGCTTCCGCCGACATGCGCACCTGCCCGACGACCGCACCCAGCGCATTTGCCACGTCGGCGTGCTCGGCGATATGGCAGTCATTGCCTATCAGCGGCGGCAGGCCGGCATAGTGGAGCGATGCGGAGGCGCCCAGGCCTATCACCGGCCGGTCGAGCACGATCGACAGCCGCGCCATTCCGCGTCGCTGGCGAACCGCCCTCTGGACAAGAGGATTGGCAACGGAGACATCGCCGTCCAACCCATCCTCGGCAAAGACCGTTTCCAGGATGGCTTCGGCCGAACGCCGGGTGACGCAGCCAAGAACCATCTTGGAAAATGTGTCCGCGTCTTTCGCGATTTGACGCCCCTGGCCATCGCGCCTGCGCGCAAACAGCTCCGCGCCCAATCGGGCGGCGGCAGGGTCCCAGTTGGCTTGCCGGTCGAGCACGTGAGCCGCGTCGGACGGCGTAAAGCCCACGATATGCACCAGACCGCGCGCGACCAGGCGGTTGAGCGTCGCTACCTGCGACGTCGACATCAGCAGTTCGTCGAGCGCGGCGGGAATAGCCGAGATACCGGCGTAAAGCCGCGCCTCCGTGGTCGTCAGGCCAGCGGCGAAGCGGTCTGGAACCCCCGTGCGCGAGGCAAAGCGACCATCCATCCGCCCGGTGGTGGGCTTGAGCAACTGGCGCTGCAGATTCTTGGCGATCGCATCGCCATGTTCCACAGCGGCCAGCGCCAACGGCACCAGCCGTCGCGGGCCGAGCACGATCGTCGAGGTCAGCGACCGCTCCTGAAGTGAAACTTCCGAGTCCCCCCCGAGGCCGAAGGTGCGCATCGCGACAGCCTCGACCATCGTGCGCTGGCCGCCAACCGTAGCACCTTCGGGATCGAGGCGCAGGCGACCGCCTTCCAGCACGGCGATATCCGTGGTCGTGCCGCCGATATCGGAAATCACCGCGTCGTCGAGGTCCGTCAGATAGCGGGCCCCGACGAGGCTGGCCGCCGGGCCGGAAAGAATGGTCTCGATCGGCCGGGCCCGGGCAAACCTGGTGGTGACCAAAGTGCCGTCGCCGCGCACCATCATCAGCGGCGCCGCGATGCCGCGCTTTTCCAGGAAGCCTTCGGTGGCATCGATAAGGCGGGCGATCATGGAGATAAGGCGCGCGTTGAGAAGCGTCGTCAGCGCGCGGCGCGGTCCGCCGAGCTTGGACGACAGCTCATGCGAGCAGGTCACCGGAAGTCCGGTATGTTCGCGGATGAGCTCGCGCGCCGCGGTCTCGTGTTCGGGATTGCGAACCGCGAAATAGGAAGCCACGGCGATGCCGGAAACCGTATCGGCAAGAACGGGCAACGCCTCCGCCAGAGCATCCAGCGCAAGCGGACGCGGATCGCCGTGAACGTCATGCCCGCCTGGGCAAAAAATGACAGGATCGGAGCCCAGCGCCTTTGCCAACCCGCTTCGGCCAAGATCGTCTTCGGCGAAGCCGATCATCACCAGCGCGACCCGGCCGCCCTGCCCTTCGATCAGCGCGTTGGTGGCGAGCGTGGTCGACATCGACACCAGCTTGATCGCCGCGGGAGAAACGGCTGCCTCGCCGAGGACCGCGTCGACGGCACCGGCGATACCCTGGGCGAGATCGTGCCGGGTCGTCAGCGACTTGGCCTTGGCGACAATGCCCGCGGCTTCGGACCACAGGA
The DNA here is from genome assembly GCF_029625685.1 of Mesorhizobium sp. WSM4976. NCBI lineage: Bacteria > Pseudomonadati > Pseudomonadota > Alphaproteobacteria > Hyphomicrobiales > Phyllobacteriaceae > Mesorhizobium > Mesorhizobium sp. WSM4976. Next base: position 90,833 of record NZ_JARTVT010000002.1, on the reverse strand, counting down.
CGGCATCGGTGTAGGTGCCGCCCGTATCGATGCCGAGATACAGCGGCAATGCCTGTCCAATGCCCGCGTTCATCCGCCCCCCTGCCCTGGATTGCGAGAGAAATAGACCACGAACGTCATGCGGCGCCCATCGGCCAAGGCTGGTCCGGACGATAGAACATAGCAAGCTTGAGGCTTTCGGCGATGCGTACCGCCTTGCGCCAGAACAGGCCCGCTGTTTCGCCGTCCAGCAATTCGGCGCAACTCTCGCCGAACAGGGCGAGCCAGCGGTCGAAAAGGCCGATCTCCAGCCCCTCGATGCGTTGGTGGATCATGACGGGTTCGCCCTTGTAGCGGCCCGTGGTCAGCATCACCGACGACCAGAAGTCGTACATCTTCTGCAGATGCGGTCCCCATTCATCCTGGATGACGCGCTCGAAAATCGGGCCGAGGTCTGGATCGGCGCGAACCTTGTCATAGAATAGGTCCACGAGCCGGCGAATCTCCTGCTCGGAAACCAGAGCCCTGTCCTTCACGCTGGTGCTCACCGTTCGACACCCGTCCCGCCTTCAAACCATCGCGTAGGCGATATCGAGCGGAACGCGGTGGTCATCGACCGCCCGAACGCCGGCGGTGTTCTCGGCCAGAACAAGCGATGCCTTCCGTTCCTGTTCCGACATGTAGCCGCCCCAGAGGGCGACCACCCCATTGGTCACGACCACGCCGATTTCCCCGATCGACGGCCATGGTTCGTGCCGCAGTGCACCCACAATTTCCTGCCTGATACTGGCGTCGTCGTGCATCGAGACGGGGCGAGGCAGGCTCCTCCTGGCGCGAGCAAGGGCACGCACCATGTCCGCCCGGCCGACGATCCCCACGACCTGTCCACCAACAACGACGAAGACGCGCCGGGCGCGATCGACTTCAAGCCGTGCGGCGATTTCGTCGATCGGTGTGCTCAACGAAACTGTGACCACCTCCCTGGTCATGATGTCAGTCACATGGACGGAGTGCGATTTCAGATAGTCCGCCGCGAGCGCCCTGTTGTTGCCGAAGAGCCAAACCCACCAGGAACGCCGCGGCGCGACTGTCCCGATCTCGGCCCTGTGGATCAGGTCCTCCTCGCTCACGACCCCGAGCAGCGCGCCCTGATCGATTACCGCAACCGCGCTCAAATCGCGCGTGACAAGGAGGTCGCACACTTCGTCCAATGTGCTGTCCGGCCCAACCGCGACCACCGGTGACGTCATGATATCCAATGCGATCAGCGTCCGTGCTCTGTCGGGAGACCGAATGCCTGGCAACGGAAGCACTTTGCGGTCATCGCTCTTGGACCTTCCCATCGTCTGCCCGCCTCACCGCGTCCTTCCCAGGTCGACACCCCAACGGGCGGGCCTGCGACGAACCAACGCCGTCAGTTCGGACTGGAGATTCAGCCTCTTTTGTCATGCAGGGCAAACGAAATTTATTGCCGATTTAGCGCAAATAAATTGTACTAAATGAGTCTTTTCTTTTGGGAGGCCGCATGCGTTTCTAAGTGGACAATGTCGTTGGGTGCGCTTGCCGAGGCATTGTCATTCAACCCCTCCAGAGGTGGAAGGGAAATGCCGTTATGACGACCAACTGGAGCGATCTCAGTACACAGGAGCAAACCGCTCTGAAGCGCATGAATCGCGGACCGTACCCAGGCCTGGACGAGACCCTGGCCAAGCGCCTCATCGCTCTCGGGCTGGCGCAGGAGAGGCCGAGCGGGATCGGCATAAGCAGGGCGGGGCGGGAATTGGTGATCGACATCCTGCTCCGCGGTCGACCTGACCGGCGCGACACCTGATCAATCAGCCGCCGCGCTGTTGCCGCGTCGGCTCATGCCTTGGGGACGGACGGCCGATCTCCCACCATTCAGCTGGAACAGCGATGTCCCGCTCTCGTGGCTATCATTTGACGACCTCCTTCAGGCCGCGAAGCGCCTCCTGGACATCGGCTCTCGCCTCGCCCGCTTCCGGATAGACCGCATAAGCCGGATAGGTGAATTCCGGCGCGCCCTCCACGACCTCCAGCTCTCCCGCCTCGATATGGGGAGCCGCGGCACCTCTGCGGAAATAGCCCATTCCGCCGGCGCGCAGGATATAGCTCAAGCCCAGCGGGCCGAGCCCGACCAGCACTCCCGGCTCGCCGAATGTCGCGGAACTGGCACCATGCAGGGCCGCAAACAGCGGGCCCCAGTCGACATAGACATAGTCGCTGGCCCGGTCTCCATCCTTGTCTACGGTCTTGACCAGTACGAGTTGCTCCTCGACAAGCAGCTCCACCCGACATCCCGGCAACATCTTGGGCGCGTAGAGCACCGCGATGTCGAGGACTCCGGTCCTGAGCTGCTCGAGGAGCTGATCGGGCACCCCTACCTGGGCATGGATAGCGATTTCCGGCTTCTCCTTCCGCATCCAGACCAGCCAGTCCAGCAATAGCGGATTCCAGAGGCTCAGCTCGCCGCCTAGCGCCACCACACTCGTCCGTCCCGACGGAATTGCGAGTTGGTGCCGGGCCCGTTCCCAGATCTGCACGAACGACTGAGCGTATCGCTCGAACACGCGCCCCGCCGGTGTCAGCTGCGCGCCGTTCCGGTTACGGATGAAGAGCTGACGACCGAGCTCTTCCTCCAGCGTGCGGATGCGCGCGCTCACGGTGGTTTGCGTGACATGAAGACGATCGGCGGCTCTCAGGAAACTGCCTGAATGGACGATTTCAAGGAACGTGCGCGCACGATCGATGTCCACTAGCTCCTCCTTTTAATACAATAATTTTGCATTCATACAGCATTTAATTCCGTTTGCCTTCCTGTTTCCTGCGGAGCACTTTCCAGCAAAAGTGCACTGGCGCAAGGCGGAACGGCAGAGGCTAATCGAGGAGCGCATGGCCATCGACGCCGAGCAAACGAAGGTCACGTCGGACCGCATCGTGGAATCCGACCAGACCGACGACGTGGAGATGGAAATGAATCAAGCCGCCGACGCTGGGAGCCAATGGTTTGCGATACTGCTTTTCGTGTCGTGGTGGGCGCTTCTGGGATTGCTCGACCTGATGTTTCCGAGAGCCGGTTCGGAGATCCTAAAGCCGCCCGTCGGTGAAGTCCGCAATTCATCAGGGGAAGGCGCGGCTTCCACCGTGAGGACTTGCGGCATAGTCAGCCGGGCCTATCCATCTTTCGATGAGCAGCATTTCTTGCACGGCGCGGCCAGCGCCTACGAAACGATTCTGCACGCTTACGCCAAGGGAGACATAAGAACGTTGCGTGTGTTGCTGTCGCCGGAAGTGACGGCGGCCTTCGAGACCGCAATTGACGAACGACACCGACGCGGGGTCGAGATGGATATAACCTTCGTCTGCTTGAAGGAAGCGCTAGTGACCAATGCCGATGTGGCGGGAACAATGGCCGAGATCAGTGTCCGCTTCGTGGCCCAGCTTATCAGTGCGAGCCATTCGGCCAGCGGCGCGCTCGTCGACGGCGATCCGTATCGCATCATCGAAACAGGCGATGTATGGACGTTCTCGCGCGACCTTTCGCAAAGAAACCCGCAATGGCGGCTTGTGGCCACAGATGAGGACGACCGGCTCAAAGCAGCTTCTTGACCTGTGCTGTTCGTTATCCGGTTCCGATGCCGTGTCCGACGAGTTCTTGCATTGCCAAGGCGTGCCCCTTAGCAACGCTCAATCTTGCCTACCTCTCACGGGGAGCGCCGACAACAGCATGTCGTCCGGCGCGATGGTCGTTTAGATCAAGCCCGACCGACTATATCTTCCGGCGCATTAGAAGTTCGCCGACCGCCGAGCCTGTTGACAGAAAAACTCTGTTGGAGTTGGAACCAATGCGCAGCCCGTTCCAGCAGTCCGTCTTCATCTGCTGCGAAGCTCCTGCGGCCTCGGCTAGCCTCGCTCTGCCAGTTTGAGCTTCAGGTAGCGGCCGACGAGGATGGATGCCGGATAGATAACCTCCTCTTCCGTCCGTGCGTGAAGCTCAAGCTTTTCCGCGAACTTAACGATCTCAGGCCTGTTTTCCGCCTTCGCTGCCTCGGCGAGCCGCTTCAGCTCGCCAACAATGATCTGGTGGTCGGCGAGCATGGCATCGAGATCCGCCTCGAGCCGGTCGGTCATCTTGGTCGCCTCGGCCATCTCGGGCGCGATCCTCCCTTCCGATAGCGCCCTCAACAGCCCGAGAGGTGGCATTGCATACTGTTCTTCCTTGACGAAATGGTCGTGCAGGACTTGGGCAACGGCCTTGGCTACCTCTCCAGTCTTCCCGCCGACCTTCGTCGCCTTGACGAGATCGGCATGCAGTTCCTCGTGCTCGATCTTCAGCGGAGCAGGGATAACGAACTTCATCTTACTCTCCATCTATGAAGAGCCGGCACTCCCTTCTCGAGTGCCGGCCTCTGTGCTACTCGCGGTGATCCAGCGCGCCCTGCGCGGCTTGGCGAAGTCCTTCCACATAAGCGATGAAGCCGAACTCCGCGTCTACACGCTCGCGCGCACCTGCAACTTCTGCCCGGGTTTGCGGCTCGTCAGGAGCATCCCGCGTATGAAGAACATGGCCGAACCGGGCATCGAGCCCATGTTTGACCTCGTTGTCGAGCAGTGCCTTGACCTTGCTCAAGTCAGCGTTCGCGATCGCCTGCTCGGCGGCGGGTATTGCCGGACCAAAATCCATTCCGGCCGGCTTTAGCCCCGTATAGGGCGCGCCTTCGCCAGCCCTGTGCAGCCTGACAACTGTCTCCAGGAAGAAGCGCTCCGCAAGATCCTTGGCATCGCCGCCCCCCGCGCGAACTGCACGCGACTGGTTGAAGGCAGCTCCGATCTCCGCCTCCGCTGCCTCGGGCACGTAAGGCAACACGACGTTGACGTTCCCGGATTTGAGGGCGCTCATTGCGGCCGTAGCCACCGGACCGTCGGCGGAATCGCAGTGTGCATACGCCTGCGACGTTGCAAGCAAGAGCGATCCGAAAAGAGTGGAAATTAGAATTGGCGTTCTCATGGCGATTCTCCTTGTGGCTAGCGGACATCTGTCCGACCTGGGAGCAAACATGAGATATATCCTCCTTCCGTTCTGCGACTTGAGTCGCTTTGCCGAATTCTTTTTCTCATGCTGCTGTCCCGAAGGTTGCTTCCGGCGTACGCAGTAGCACCACCGTGATCCTGTTCCCCTTCTGACAGCGTCGTTTGATCCAGCACAATGCAGACGGGGTTCTCTTCGCTTAGCCTGATATTGACGTGATGCGGAGGAGCACCGTTGGAACAGCAACAGCGATCCGTGGGCGATGTGCTTCGACGGATTCCCTTCTTCGCCGAACTTGGCGAGGCCTCGCTGGCCGCGCTAGCTCGCCAGGTCCGAACGCGGCGCTATTCAGCGGGCAAAACCGTGGTCGCAGACGGCTGGCCGTGCGAGGGGTTGTCCTTTGTCGTCCGTGGCCACGTTCGGGTTTATCGCTCGACCTCCGATGGTCGGGAGCAGGTGCTCCGGGTGGTGGGTCCGGGCCGCACCTTCAACGAGGCCGCCGCGTTCGACGAAGGCCTGAATGCCGAAGGTGCCGTCGCGGTCGACGAAGTCGTCACTGGATTAGTGCCGAGTCTTGTCCTTCGCGCCGAGATTGACCGGCATCCCGAGATCGCCAAAGCGGCCACGCGGCTGCTTGCCAATCGTCAGCGCGCGCTTGGCCAGATGGTCGAGGACTTGGGAACCCGTGACGTGACGGCTAGGGTAGCCAAGGTGCTGCTCGGCTGCGCTGGCCGTTACGATCACGTGGTCGACGGCGCGCCCGGCGCCTGCTCGCGCATCACGCACCAGGAAATCGCCAGCATGGTCGGATCGGTGCGCGAGGTAGTCCAGCGCTCGCTGAAGGAGCTCGAGCGCGAAGGCGCAATCAAACTGGAGCGTGCGCATATCAAGATTGTCAGCATCGGCACCCTGGAACGGTTCAGCGAAGGATCAGGCGATTAGGATTTGATCCCGCAATTTGGGAGCACCGTGCATTCGAACCGCGCAAGCAGCTACGTCGCCGCACATTCCCTGGTTCAATGTCCATGTCGTATTTGTTTCCGGCAGTGGGATGGACGGTCGTCTGTCTATTGTCGCCTTTGGCGGTTGCCGGCGATTTAACCTCCATGCCTGTCCTGCCGGATGGGTTCTATCTTTCCAATTTGAAGGTCTGCTTGCCTGCTCTCACGCCGACATAAAGGTTGCCTGATCTGACCAATTTCACGCACCGCTCAGGCAGCAGTGCCCCGGGCTTGAGACACAAGCCATCCGGTGTCGGCCGCCATTTCGGGGACAGTTCCAACAGGCCGCTATTCATTTTCCCTGTGCCATTCTGAAAAAGCACGAGAGTACCAGCGCGGCCATCGTCCATCGTCATTTTCCAGGGCCGTCCGTCTGCGATATCACGAGCTGGAGACACCCCCGCTGCCTTACCTGGATTCGTCGAGATGCCCGTCACGATGATGAGCGCAAAAAAAAGCAACAGCCAGAGTCTCTTTTCGTGCCTGCCCCAATGACTGCATCTTTCCGGATTTTCCAATAGCCTGCTCCTGAAGCTAGAAATGCGAAGGGATACGCCCCGCGCAGCAACTCCTGTTCGTGAAGAGCCGCTCGCCGCTGAGGCTCGTAGAGGCATATCCCCCGAGGAAGACGAAAGCCTAACCGCATTTTCGGTTAGACGTCCGACATGATTTTCGGTGCACCTGGAAGGTGGATCTAGCATTGATGACGACAAGCCAATGCTCATGCATCCTGGATGCAGAGACGAATAAGTGACGGCGATCACGCTCGGCCGGGTTGTCAATCAAAGCTGCGCCCCTCTCCTGCCTCTTCATGGGTGATGCCGTCCCTGATGTGGTAGATGCGCTTGAACGTCGGGATGATCTTCTCGTCATGCGTGACGACGATGATGGCCGTTCCGAACCTGGCGGCCATTTGATTGAGAATGCGGATCACCGTCAGCGCCCGCACGCTGTCGAGCGGCGCGGTCGGCTCATCGGCAAGGATGACAGGCGGCCGATTGACCAGACCGCGCGCGATCGCCACCCGTTGCTGTTCTCCGCCGGAAAGCTGCGAGGGCATCGCGATGGCGCGATGCTCGACATCAAGGGCTTTCAGGAGATCACGGGCACGCTGTCGCGATTCGTTGTTCGCAACACCGGCCAGCATAGGCAGCAAGGCCACATTGTCGGTGACGTCCAGAAAAGGAATGAGGTACGGCGCCTGGAAGACGAAACCGATCTTGTCGCGCCTTAACGCGCGAAGATCTCGGATTTTCCACCCGTCGTCATAGATCACCTCGGCGCCGAGGGTCATCCGTCCCTGGCTCGGATCAATAACTGCGCCCAGAGCCTTGAGCAGCGTGCTCTTGCCCGAGCCCGACGGGCCGATCAGACCGACCACTTCGCCAGGCGCAACCTGCATGTTGACGTTCTTGAGGGCGTCGACCGCGGTATCGCCGCTGCCATAACGCTTCCCGAGGCCTTCAATGAGAATTCCTCCGCTGCCCATCTCAACCCCCGATCGCTTCGGCAGGGTCGACCTCGAGAGCCATGCGGATGGCAACGACGCTGGCAATCGCGCATATGATTACAACTGCGACAAGCCCGACAGCCGTATCCTCGGAAAGAAGCAGAACGAACTTCGGAAACAGAGGAGCCGCGAAAGTCGCCGTGATCTTGCCCACGACGAAGCTGATCAGCCCGAGCACGATCGCCTGCTGCAGGATCATGGAAGCGATGGTGCGATTGCGCGTGCCGATCAGCTTCAGCACAGCGATCTCGCGTATCTTGTCCATCGTGAGCGTGTAGATGATGAAGGCGACGATAGCGGCGCTGACGACGGCCAGGATGGCCAGGAACATGCCGATCTGCCTGGCGGAAGTTGCTATCAGCTTGCCGACCAGAATACCTTCCATCTGCGGGCGCGTATAGACCGTCAGCCGCTTCCACCTTGCGATGTCGGCCGCGATCCGTTCCGGATCGTAACCAGGCTTGATGCGCACCAGAACGGCGTTCACGTAAGGGTTGCTGTTTTGCGAGGCGATGACGGCATCCAGCAGGCCAGGCACTCCGGGCCGGTTGAACTCGGGATTCTCGCCAGTGCGCCGGCGCTGGCGGACAATGGAATCGTTGTCCTTGACGAATTGCGCTTCTTGCGCGTCCTTCAGAGGGATGAAGATCATCGGATCGCCGCCGGACGACACCGCGCGCCGGGTGAGCCCGACCACGGTAAAGCGGTTCCGTCGGACAGTGAGGATATCGCCGACAGAGAAGCCAGTCGCGGCATCCGCCACTGCTTCATAATGGCCGCGCGTGACCTGGCGCCCGGCGATGAGAAATCCCGGCCAGCCAGGTGTCGCCATGTCCCCCGGCGCGATGCCGACCACCATCGCCCGCACGTCCGCGGTCCCCTCTCGGACCTGCATCGTCAGGTAGGTGACGTTCGCAACCCGCTCGACACCGGGGGTCGTCAGGATCACCCGATAGATGTCGTCATTGATGCTCGAGGATTCGGCGTAGGGGCCGAGCGTATTCTGCTGGACGACCCACATATCGGCGCCGCTGTTGTCGAGCAGGACTTTGCCGTCGTCGACCATGCCTCGATAGACGCCGGCCATGGTGAAGGTGACACCGATAAGCAGGCCGAGCCCGACCCCGGTGAAGACGAACTTACCCCATGAGTGCAGGATGTCACGACCGGCGAGGCTGATCATTTGAGAAGCTCCGTACGATTGTCGGTCACGTGGATACGACTCGTGCCGGTCAGCCTCGAGGCGCTGTAAACGACGACCTTGTCGCCGGCTTGCAGGCCTTTGGTGACCTGAACGGTCCCGCCTAGGTCCGAAGCGCCGAGTTGAACCGCGGTGAAACGGGCTTTTCCATCCTCGATCTTCCAGACACCGGTCTTGCCATCGACATTCTGGATTGCTGCATTCGGGATTGCCAACGCTGCGGGAAGCTTGGGCAGGGCAACTGTCACTTCGGCCAGTTCCCCGATCGGAGGGAAGGGGTCGGGAAGCGCATCGAATTCCACCTTGGCCAGATTTGCTTCGGTCACCGAGTCTGCGACCACTTCCACACGAGAAACCCGTCCGGGTAGGCCCATTCCGCCGTGCGAGCGCAATGTGACCTGAGCCGAAAGCCCTTTGCGCAGACCGGTTGCCGCAATTTGATCGAACCGGGCATCGATCCAGAGATTGCCGGGGTCGATCATTTCTATGACCGCCTGGCCGGCGACCATGGTTGTTCCCGGTTCGGCGTTGCGGGCTGCGATCACCCCATCGACTGGTGCGCGCAGAATCAGATTTTCCCGCTGCTTGATCAGGCCGTCGCGATCGGAGCGATTGCGTTCCAGGTCCTGCTGTGCGGCAAGAAGATTTGACTGGGCGGCTGAGAAGGCGGCGAGCGCCACCTGGCTGTCCTGCCGCTTGGTTTCGACCGCGACTTCGCTGACGGTGCGGCTGCTCCAAAGCTCGTCATAGCGTTTTGCCTGGATGCGGGCATAATCCTTGCGCGCCAAGGCATCATCCACCTGCGCTTCGGCTGCCTTTATTGACGCTTCGGCGCGGCGGATCGCTGCATTGAGTGCCGCAATGCGATCATCGAGATCCACCGGGTCCATCTCCGCCAGGACCTGACCGGCGCGCACCTGATCGCCCACATCGACGTGCATCTTGCCGATGCGGCCGGCGATGGTGGGACCGATCTTGTAAGAGAAACGGGCTTCGACCGTGCCAATTCCAAACAGTGCTGGTGATACAGTTCGGCTTTCGACGTCTGCAATCATGACGGCGACTGGCGCCAGCGGCCCCGATCTAAGCACCACGTAGCCGAACAAGGCGGCGATTGGAGCCGCGACAGCCAGAAGCATGAAGGTGCGGCGCTGCAACAAGGGAAGTTTCACCGGACTGCCCCCACACATGCTCGATAAGATTTGAAAGCATCGGGAGCCGCCTTCTGGATTCCGCTGATCTCATTGGCGACCAGGGCCCTGAAGACCAAATGCTGGATCGCGGCAATGAACAGACGGGCGGCAGTTTCTGTGTCCAGCGTGCCTCGTATTTCGCCGCATTGCCGGGCTTCCGCTATCACACAGGAAAGCCGCTGCTCGTACCGCCGGATGAATGTCGCCACCATCAGCGTCAGCGGGGACTTGGCCGTACGCCCCAGCGCGCGCGGAGCAACAACCGCAGGATGTCCGGATGGTCTGCAATAAAATTGACCTCGGCCATGAACATGGCCTCAAGGGATTGCATCGGGATTCACGGACCGTGGAAGAATGGATCATTTCACTGCCTCGACAGCGCGCCGATACAGCGCAAAAACTCCTGGCGCGGTCGCGCGGATGCGTTTGACATCGCCGGCAAGCAGAGACTGCATGACAAGGCCCTGGATCGTGCCGATGAAGAGTGTGACGGCAGCCCTGTCATCCAGCGTGGCGGCCAGTTCGCCGCGTTCCTTTCCTTCGGCGACAACTCGGCCGAGGCGCTCGCCGTAGCGCTGGATCAGGGTCTGCGCCATGCGCTTGGCCATTGTCTGCTCGGCGCGCTGCAACTCCCCGAACAGCATCCGTGGCACGCCGGGGTGGTCCGAGATGAAGTCGATATGCGTCATGAACGCGGCCTCGAGCGCCTCGAGCGGAGAGGCGGCGGTTCCAATCGCCTTGTCGATACGGGAAAGCAGACGCTCCGAGACCCATTCCATGACCGCATGAAGAATGGCGTCCTTGGAGGGAAAGTGCCGGAACAGGGCGCCCTGGGTCACTCCCATCCGCTTGGCGATCGCCCCGGTGGTTATGTCTGCTGGATTCTGTTCCGCGGCGAGATCGATGACGGTTTCGACCGTCACTTCACGCCGCTCTTCCGCAGGAAGGTAAGCTTGCCGAGAGATCATCGGTTCACCCCAAAAGATAGTAAGCGATTACTATCTATGAAGTGACATGCCTATTTGCAAGGGGGCCGGCACCTGTGCCCAATTCGAGCGTGGGACGATCAGTATTTTTCGAGAAGAACCTGCCCGGTAACGTAGGTCGCGTCGTTCGGAGCAGAGGAAGTGAGAACGGCAGCACCAGCATCAGGAGTGCATTGATCTCGGGTGTGAAGCCGACCCGCATCATGGCTCACAGCCACAGCGGTGGCATTGTCGGGTCGTCGGTCAGGAACACCTTTATCCCGTTTCGTCAAGCAACCACCTGACGTTCCTTTTCAAAAACACCTAGACCTACTCGGCGGGCCCGTTCTCAAGCCTGTTCAGGGCGATGGTCGCGTGCGCGTATGCCGCGCCTGCGCGCATCTCTGCGGCCACCCAGATCGCTTCCATGATCTCCTCCGGCGTCGCGCCTTCTCTTGTCGCCGCCTTAGTGTGTCCCTCAATGCAGTAAGGGCATTGCGTGACATGAGCGACGGCTACTGCGATCAGCTGTTTCATTTTTCGTGGCAGCGCGCCTTCCTGAAAAACGGTCTGGCTAAAGTGACGGAAAGCCGATTCGGCTTCGGGCGCGAGGCTGCGGCGTTTCTCCGCCAACGCCTTTGTCGGCCTGGGATAAAGCTCTTCACTCATAACGTCTTCTCCGTGTTGCCTATGAACTCTGGCGGGCCGCCTGCCAGCCGGGCAAGAACCCTGCCCGGGGCTGGAGACGAGCCAGCTGGCTCCCAACGAGATATTCGCTCAGGCGGCTTTATGATCCTCGAATCTCGGGAACAGCACGTTGTTCTCGAGATGGATGTGCTCCATCACGTCGTCAACCAGCTTGGCCGTCCCGACATAGAGAGCCTCCCACGACCGACAAGCGCCGTCAGGCAGGACGAAGCTGTTGGCGATCGCCTCCAGGCGGCGCAGGTGCTCGCCATGCCGATCATGGTCGTGACGCATCTGCTTGATCGGGCGAATGCTTCCAGCATCATCCCGGTGCCGCATGGATGGGAAGAGCGCTGTCTCCTCAGTCTGCATATGCTCCTCAAGTTCGCCCTGTATCGCCTTGAGCGTGTCGGCAAGGCCCCGCGGCGCCTCCGGATGACCGGCATGGACTGCTTCGACCTTCCGCGCCAGACGAATGAGTTCGGGCAGCTCGCGCCGATGCGTCGCGTGATAGCGGCTCACGATGTAGTCGATCAGCGCGCCGGTTGCTTCCGGAGCAGGAATGGATTTGCTCTGGTCGAGCGCGACAAGCGCCGCCTCTACGGCGGCGATGTCCACGCCGCGCTTGCGAACCGCTTCGGCCAGCATCGCGTCGCCGCCGCAGCAGAAGTCGAGCTTGAATCTGCGGAAGACAGCGGTCGCGCCGGGCAACGTCGCGGCGATTTCGCCGATGGCGCGGTCTCTAAGCAGATTTTCAGTAGCCATTGTTGTCATCCTTCGTAACGTGGGAATCTGAGGTTCGGGTGAAAGTACCGTTGGTTGCTGAGAAGGACGCCTTGTTGGCTGGCAATCTCGAGCTCCAGGCTCTCGACGACGCGCTTGGCCGTTCCATGGAGTGATCGGCTGCAGGCGGCGGCCGTTCGCCGAGTTCGACGATCGAGCGGCGCTCGATCGTTCCTGCTTCGTCGACATTCAAGCGCGCGCGACGGCCCTTGTAGGAGAATGTGAGTCGGAATTTCCCTCCATGCTCCCCCTCGCCGCGCTCACAAAGGCTGGTGATTTCGTTGCGGCGCATCAGGGCCTGAATGTCGGATGACTGCACGTCCAGAAGCTCGCTGAGCAGCGAAGCCCCGATCATGAAAATCCCCTCCTGCCGCTCCAGCTTCATCGGTCGCCTCTTCGCGCGTCCTACCAACTCAGTTTCGGGGTCAGTCGATGCAGCAATACGTCGAAGCGACGCGCAGCCTTCGGATCGCTTGCTCTCAAGGCCACGCAGGCCTGTCCGGCAAGTCGGCAGGCGGTCTCCACCTCGCCTGCTCCCGCGAGCGCGGTAACGCTTTCCGAGAGGATCGTGGAAAGTCGTTCTTCCGCCGCGGAACAATCGGTCGCGACAGCTTCCGCCAAGTCACTTGCACCCCGCATCACTATCTTTCCCCGTCCCGTATCCCGAAATGCGCTTTGGCTTCGGGGCTCATCATCTCCGGCACCCAGCGCGGCTCATAGGTGAGCTTCACATCGACGAACTCGATTCCCGGCACATCGCCTGCCGCGTCGCCTGCTCCCTGCTTCAGGTAGTTCGTGGCCGGGCAACCGGGCGTTGTCGTGGTCATGATGATGTGGACGACGCCGCCCTCTGCCACGGCGATCTCGTAGACGAGGCCGAGGTCGACGATGTTCCAGCCGAGCTCCGGATCGATCACCCGGCGCAGCGCTTCCCTGACAGGCTCGACAGCATCGGCCTTTCCGTCGGGCGGCAATGTTGCGCGAGGCTGCCTCCCTGCTGCAAGGCTTTGGCGCAGAACCGGCGCGCCCGACATGAGATGCTCCATGATCGTGCCGAGGATCGCCGGCTTGAGATGCTGCCAGTCGCCGTTCGCCTTGGCGACGATGATCGAGTCCCTCGCGAAGGACACGCCCGAGACGCCCGCTATTGCGAAGAGCCGCTCGGCGAGCGGCGAGATAGCCGCCTCCGCCTTGTCGCGCAGATCAAGCGTGCCTTCCGCCAAGACCTCGCAGCCCGGCAGAAATTTCAGTCGAGCTGGATCCGCTGTCGCCTCGGTCTGAATGAACATGGCTCGCGCGCTCCTTAGGAATGCTGGGCGGGACGCTGCCGCAGGCTCCGAGATGGCAGGCGCACGGCGATCATGCCGCTGCCTGCCGGGACGCGCCGACCCGCACCAGGATCTTGTAGCTCTGGCCGTCAGGCTCGAAGCCGCCGCGCCAGCCGTGTCCGCGTTTAGCGAGTTCGGGAAGGAGGAAGGTCGGTTCGCGGCACAACAGCGCCGAGAGGACCTCGCCCTCCTCCATGGTTTCCGTCGCAGCCAGGACCCGCACCATCGGCTCCGGAGGGTCGAGCTCACGGTTGTCGAGATGCTGCACGGGCTCCGGCCAGGCCGCAGTATCGGGAGTTGGCGCGGCGGATGGCTCCGTTTCGGCGGCGGAGGCGGATCGCGTCGGCCGGAACAGAACCTCCCAGTCACCGTCCTCGAGCTCCCTCTCTTCATGGCTGAAGCCCTTCGAGCCGAGCACGCCGAAGAGCGGAACCGGCTTGAACGTCGCAAGCAGCCGAAGCCCCTGTCCGGGGGCGAGCGTGGCCACGGCCTCCATGATCTGCTGAAACGGCTCGCCGCCTGCCCGCAGGACCGGTCGAAGGTCGAGATCCAGAAAAGCCGCTTGCATGGCACTTGCCTCCTTTTTCAGTCAGGTTTGATGGGAAAGTGAGAACAGAAGTCTCGGTCTACGCACCCCCAGTGGAAGCCGCAGTGCGGTTTCGATATCGACGAGACGCCGTGTCCGCACCAGGTGCGCGACAATTCCGGCCGTCGCGATCAGCAAGGCCGCGGCGCAGGCCTGGAATGCCGGAGGATAGTCGACGATGAGCGCCGCGGTGCCAGCCCAGACCGAGAGGAAATAAAGCCAGAACCACTTGATCGCACGCGGCTCGACGACGAGGTCCTGGACGCGCGGCGTCCGAACCTTGCCTAGCACCGGCCCGTAGCACTCGAGCCAGGTCAGAAACGCGACGATCTTGTAGAGCTGGGAGAGTCCAAGACCGGAGAGCCAGCCGAAGGCGACCAGGAAAACGACGGCGCCGACGTGGTCTCCCAGTCCCCCTAGCGCAAGCAGGGCGCAGATTAGTACGGCGGATGCCGCGAGGGAGGCGAGCGCGAACGCCGCCATCCGACCGTTGAGCTCGATATGCGCCCGCTTGCGTCGCCTGTAGAGATGAATCACATCGGCCCCATAGAGGGCGAGAGCCAAGATGCCCAGGATGCCGGCGGCCGCCAAAACGAGGGCGAGGTTCCCGCGAACCAGGATCGCCAGCACGCCGCCCGCGACCGCAACAGCCAGCGCCGCAGTTCCGAGATAGAGCGCGGTCTTCGTGCTTCGGCGCTCGAGTTCCGGAGCCAGCATGAACATCGCAAGCAGTCGGTAGCTGACGCCCAAGGCGGCGAACGTGAGCCAGCCGCCGAGCCCTGCGATCACGTGAAGAGGCAGGCCGGTCGCGGTCAGAGCGACGAACGGCTCATAGGCCGTCAATCCGCCGAGCACCAGCGCGAAGATGATCCCCAATGTCGCTGTCGCTGCGACACTCGCGAGGCCGACGGTGACGAACAGCGCCGGCAAGGGTCGCATCTGCGCGGCCCAGAGCGTGCGCGCGAGGTTCCACAAGACGAGTGCGAAACCTGAACCTAGCAGCGCGCCGGCAAACGCGAAGAAGGGTGGCTGAAGACTAACTCGGCCTGCAAGCTGCAAAAAACCGAGGACCAATGCTGCGAGGCCTGCGACAAGCGAAGCGAGCGCCGGCAGCGGCAGCATGTCGTTGTGGAGCGGCTGCGCAACGAGAACGGGGACGAACTGGAACAGCGCTCCGCACATCAGAAGACTGAGCCAGCCGATCGCCACAAGATGGACGAGGATCAGCGTTTCAGGCGCCTGCAGTTCGGCACGGGGAAAGCCGTACCCGAGCATCATCAGGACTTCCGCTGCGATAAGGAAAAGGAGTGCCGCGGCAAAATAGGACATCGTCCATCTGGAGAGCGAAACACCAATCATAGTCACCTCTTTCCGGAGCCTGGCGCCAGCATATTGAGCCGATGCCAGGCTCCAGGGCCGAACTCATGCGGCCTTTGCGAGCTTGCCGATCTCGACCCGCCACACCGCTGGTCCGCGTTCGAGATACGTCCAGGAAAACTGCTTCGGATATTCCGCTTCGAGCTGATAGTAGAGCGGCTTCGGATCGTGATCGTTGACGAGGACGAATGAGCCGCCAGGCGCCAGCTGGTTGACCAGTTGGAAGATCTTAGCGTGCCGCTGAGCGGGCACGAGGGTGCGCACGTCGACCACGTTGGGGTTCGATGCTGCGGTGGGGTTCGTCATGAAAAGCTCCTTGGTCGCTGGATCGATCTGAGCGGCCTGACGATGGCGACATCTTTCGTCGGCCGTTTCGAGGTCAGGCCGGCACCGATATTCTGGCCTTTGCAGTAGGTCCCGGCGGCTGGTGGAAACGTCTTGCGCATTGCCATCGCGTTCCAGTGACCGGGGCGTGTTGCAATGTTTCGCCAAAAACATACATTGTCAATATATCTTTTGGATGGCACCTATATCGGTGCCCCATCGCCGACGTCTCTGCTCGCGAGATGAGGTGGCGTGGCCAGCATCGCGTCAACGTCCACCTTCTTGACGGCTTAAAGATATATTCTATATGTATGTTTAACCGGAGCGATGGGAAGGAGAACACGCCATGCTGCTTCAGCCAGGCGAACCTGCGGCCGCGCTGGCACGTGCTTTCGAAGCCGGCAGCTCGCCGCACATGGCGGATCGCGACGACATCCCCGAATTCGACCGCCGGATAAAGAGTCCCGACAAGCGGGAGAGTGCCTCGGCGCATGCGGTTGCAGTAATAGTGGGCCACAAGACGGAGGGCGCAAGTTGCCGTGCCACTACGTCAGCCGTAGACCATCCACCTGAATTCGATTTGGACGACCTTGTGGAATGGTTGGTCGCGGCTTTCCGCGGGCACCCGCACGTCTGCAACGTAATGACCCATATCAGCGGCGCCCGCTGGGAGCGGATCGCCCAGGCTCTCCGGGCCATCCTCTGTCCGGCCGCCATACGGGACGATCTTTCGCCGCTCGCTCAAAACATTGTCGAACTGATGTGGGCCGAGCGCGGTGTCACCGGTCGGATCCTCAAGCCTTATCTGCACGAACAGTTTGTCAGGATTCTGCCGGGGCCCGTTGCCGATCACCTGTTGAACCACATCGCTGGCCTCTGTAGAGCGCCACAAGCCGACAGTGCGCACCAGTCGCCCGGCGCCATCGAACGCAGTGCCCATACACTCCCATTGCTGGGACGCAAGTGATGGAAACGACGAGCCTGATCAGGGCCGAGCGCGTGATCGACGTGCGCGAGATCAGTCCTCGCCTCCAACATACGGTGATTTTGCAGCTGTTTGAGCACCTCGACGACACGCGTTCGCTTCAGGTCATCGCCGACCATGATCCGCGACCGCTACGCCTTCAGCTTGAAGCGATGCATGGCGAGCGCTGCCTGTGGACCTATCTCGAACAAGGTCCCGACGTGTGGCGGGTCCGGCTGCACCGTGGTCACCTACGCTGCTGTATTCGCACATCTTGCCGCGCGGTTTGATCGCTGATTCCGGGCCTAGGCTCCGTCGGTTAGCGCGCTCGAGCCAATCAGCGATGAGGCGCGCCCCAGAGGCACCGGCGGATGGCTTGCATCACGAGAAAGGCCTCATCGCCGTCGAGGACTCCTCCATGAAGCCGGCTTGCCTTCGTTGGACAACGACTAAAGATTCATCTACAATTCATTATATCGCGGAAATGCGACATTTGCTGGGTCACCAGCCTGCTCGCGGCAGGCTCCGAACATCATAGCCATCGCGCCGTCAGGAAGCAGAACCGGCGACAACGGATCATCGAATGCGATTGACGACCTTCTCGGATTACGCTCTGCGGGTGTTGATGTATGCCGCTGCCGCGGGTGACCGTCTCATCACGATCGAAGAGACAGCGAAGACCTACAACATTTCGCGCGGGCATCTGATGAAGGTGGTCAACATCCTGACGCGTACTGGATACCTCAAGGGCGTGCGCGGACGTTCCGGCGGATTCACGCTAGCAGAGCCGCCCGCGGCCATCAATCTCGGCGCCGTCGTGCGCGCGACCGAGCCGGACTTTGCCCTGGTCGAATGCTTTGCCACCGGCAATCAGTGCATCATCACCAAACGCTGCCAGCTGCCTGGGGTGCTGAACGAGGCGCTCAACGCCTTCATCCACACACTCGACCGCTATACCCTGGCCGACATTCTGCTCACCAGACGCGACTTCCTCCCCCAAAAGGGGCCAATCAAGGAGACACGTGGTCCCCGTTTCACGGCGGCGGGAATGAAGCGATAGCTGCGGCTTGTTGCCTCGCTTTCAGTCAGTCCAGCGGACGATCTTTCTCGTCGAGAAGAATCCGTTCGGCCGCGCCATCCAAGTCCTCGTACTGGCCGCTCTTCAATGACCAGAGGAACGCAGCTAAGCCGATGGCGCCGAGCGCCAGCGAAATCGGTATAAGATCGCCGAGGCCACCCATCACTCAACTGCCCGCGTGGCAAGCGCGATGGTCTCGCAATCACTAGCAAATCCTCTGGGAGTGCAACAGCTCATCACGGCTCTCCACCCACATCGACACGAAGCTCCTCGCGCCCTGCATGGACCTTCCACCGCATCGCCGAATAGGCATGCCATGTCGCATGGCCGAGCACCGGAAAGGTGATGATCAGCCCGATCATGCCGGTCGCAATGCTTAGCACGGACAGGCCGGTCACGACGGCGCCCCAGGTCAGCATCACCGGCCGATTGTTCCACACAAGTGCCATGCTCCGCCCCATCGCGGTTAACGCATCGGTGCGTTCGGCCAGAAGCATCGGAATCCCGAAAACGCTGATCGCGAAGGAAAATGCAGCGAACAAACCGCCAACCAGACTGCCGACGGCGATAAGCGCCCAGCCCCTCGGAGTGCCGATGAGTATCCCGACGATCTCATTCAGACCGGGAAAGGGCTGAAGCCCGAAAAAGATCGCATAGAGCAGGACCGCCGCCCGCATCCAGAGGACCGCCAACATGCTCAAAAGGACGCCCACAAACAGGATCTGCCCGCCGGATCGGGCCGTCACGAACATCATGCCGGCAAGCGTGACGGGCAAGCCTTCCGCAAGACGCTGGCTCTTCTCATAGAGACCGGCTGCAATGAGCGGACCCACCACGAGGAAGCCGGATAGCGCGGGGAAGAGGATGTAGTCATAGCCGAAACGGAACAGGCCCCCCACGATCAAGATTGAGATCGCAAAGACGAGCACGCCATAGGCCAAGCTGAGGCCAGGCCGCGTGGCGAAATCCCTCCAGCCGGCCTTTAGCCAGGAGAATGCGGCTGCGAGTCGCGTGTCGCGGCGCCAGTCGGTGCTCGTGGCGCCAATGGGTGGAACGACGGGGGGAAGCCTGTCGATGTCGTGCGTCGCTTCCATTGGTCATCACTTCCTTTCAGCAGGACGATTGCGCCGCGCGGAATTGGCCGTTCTTTCCTGGGGTCTTCAGATGCGGCACGCAGTCGGGTTGCGAGACAAACGAGGTCCGCACGAGATGCACGTTGGCAGCCGCAAATATCCCGAGTCCGACGACAACGGCGAAGCCGACCATCACGCGTCTTTGCATGAGCAGGGTCATGGCGCGCCCTGCTTGAGATCGAGAACGTACAAAGTGAGGATTTTGCGGTCAGTCTCTGTCAGGCGCTTTTCCCAGGTCGGCATGTGGCCCTGCCGGCCGTCCCAGACCGTGCGATAGATCGATTCCTCGTCCCCACCATAAAGCCAAAAACTGTCGGTCAAATCTGGAGCGCCGGTGTCCTTGCTGCCCTTGGCGTCCTCGCCGTGACAGGCGCTGCAATTGGTCGCGAAGACCTTCTGTCCCGCCACGACTTTCTGTGCATCCGGACCGCTTGCGATTTCCGGATGAGAAAGCGAACGCAAGTACGCGACCACATTGAGGATCGCCTCGCGGTCCAGCATCTGGTCCCGCCCCCAGGCTGGCATGTGCGAGGAACGGCTGTCGGGATGGTCCGAATTGACGCCGACCCGGATGGTCTCGAAAACCGCCTCGGGGGTCTCGCCCCACAGCCAGGCGTTGTCGACGAGGTCAGGAAAGCCAGGACCACCGGTGGCGTTTTTGCCATGACAGACGGCACAGTCATTGCCGATCAGCGCGTGCCCGGTCTCACGCACGTATTTCATGAGTTCCTTGTCTGCCTGGATGGCGGCGAAATCCTCCCTCTCGAGGCGAGTCGTCCAGGCTGAACGCTGGGCGGCCGCATCACGCAGGCTCGCTGCCACGTCCCGGTGCACATCGGCGCCAAGCAGACCCTTGGAGTAGGTCCTACCCAATGGCCAAGCCGGCATCAGCACCCAATAGATGACGGCAAAAAGGAATGTCGCCACCAGGAACAGCCAGACGGGCTTGGGCACCCGCGTGTTGAGCTCCTTGATATCGTTCCATTCGTGCCCTGTGGTGACGTGGCCGGTGTAGGCGTCGCGTTCGTTCACACGCATGGCCCGTTCTCGTCATCCATGATGCTGTTGGCGGCGTGATCGAACCGCTTCCCGTTTCCGGGCCAGAACGTGTAGGCGAGCACACCGATCGCCATCGCGATCAAGTAGAAGAGCCCCCACGACTTCGCGAAGGCGACGAGGGTTTCGTGGTCGAGTCCGGTCATTGTGTCGCCGCCGTTTCCTGATCCGGCCTATAGGCGGCATCGGTCAGACGTCCGAGGATCTGAAGATAGGCGACGAGGGCATCCATTTCGGTAACGACACCGGGATCGGCGTCGAAGGCTCGAATGTCGGTTGCCGCGCCATAGCGTGCCTTGACGCCTTGGGCTTGCGTGCTATCGGGCGTTGCCTGGCCATAGGCGTCGCTCGCCGCATTTTTGATCATCTCGTCCGTATAGGGCACGCCAAGTTCCTTGAGCGCCGCAAGATGCTCGGGCAGATCGTCCATTCGGAGTTCCGTCTGCTTGAGGAAACGATAGGCCGGCATCACCGACTCCGGCACCACGTCGCGCGGGTTGTTGAGGTGCATGGAGTGCCATTCGTCCGAATACTTGCCGCCGACGCGCGCGAGATCCGGACCGGTCCGCTTCGAGCCCCACAGCATGGGATGGTCGTATTGCGACTCGACGGCCAGCGAATAAGGGCCGTAACGCTCTACCTCGTCGCGCAGCGTGCGGATCATTTGCGAGTGACAGGCATAGCAGCCTTCACGGATGTAAATATTGCGTCCCGCAAGCTCGAGCGGCGTGTAGACGCGCATGTCGGGCGCCTTTTCCACGGTCTCGTCAATGGTGAAAAGCGGGGCGATCTCGACCGTGCCTCCGATGCTGGCCACGACGATGATGGCGAGCATCAGGCCGATCGTGTAGCGCTCAAGTTTATAGTGGGTCTGGAACATGGCGGTTCACTCCCCGGCCTGCAGCGCACCATGGGACGCCGGCACGGCGGCCGGCTGAGCCCCCACTGCCTCTTGCGCGGCGGCCGGCGCAGTGCGGATCGTCATCAATATGTTGTAAAGCCCAACAGCTGCCCCTGCGAGGAACAGCAAGCCTCCCACCGCCCGGGCGATGTAGTAGGGATGCATAGCGACGACGGAGTCGACGAAGGAATAGGCGAGCGTGCCGCTCTCGTTATAGGTGCGCCACATCAGGCCCTGGATGATGCCCGAGTTCCACATCGCGAACACGTAGACGAGCGCTCCAGCGAGCGCGAGCCAGAAATGGAGCTCGACCAACCTCGGCGAGTACATCTGTGTGCGCTTCCAGAGCTGCGGCACCAGGTAGTAGATCGCGCCAAAGGTGATCATTGAATTCCAGCCGAGGGTGCCGGCATGGACATGCGCTATTGTCCAATCCGTGTAATGCGACAGCGAATTGACTGGCCGCATGGCGAGGAAGGATCCCTCGAACGTCGCAAGGCCGTACAAGACGGCTGCTACCATCATGAAGCGCAGCGTCGCGTCATCGCGAACCTTGTGCCATGCGCCGTTGAGCGTAAGCAGCGCATTCGCCGCCGCGATCCAGGAGGGCACCAGGAGCATGGCGGAAAAGCTCATGCCGAGCGTCTGCACCCATTGCGGAAGGGCAGTGTAGTGAAGATGGTGCGAGCCGACCCACATATAGAAGAATGTGATGCCCCAGAAGCCGACGATCGACATGCGGTAGGAGAAGATCGGGCGGCCGGCGCGCTTCGGCAGGTAGTAATACATCATGCCGAGAAAGCCGGCGGTGAGGAAGAAGGCGACGGCGTTGTGCCCGTACCACCACTGCACCATCGCGTCCTGGACACCGGAGAAGAGAGAATAGCTCTTGGCGCTGGCGAAGGAGATCGGAAGCGCGAGGTTGTTGACGATGTGGAGCGCCGCCACAACGAGCATGAAGGCCATGTAGTACCAGTTGGCGACGTAGATGTGCGGCTCGCGCCGGCGCGCAAGCGTGCGCAGATAGAGCACCAGATAGGTGACCCAGACGATCACCAGCCATATATCGGCGTACCACTCGGGCTCGGCATACTCCTTCGACTGCGTAATGCCCATCAGGTAGCCGGTGACGGCGAGCAGACAGAAGAGATTGTAGCCGATCAGCACGAACCACGGGCTGAACTGATCCGGCAGCCGCGTGCGGGAGGTTCGCTGCACGACATGGAATGAGGTCGCGATCAGCCCATTGCCGCCGAAGCCGAAGATGACGCCGGTCGTATGGACTGGCCGCAGCCGTCCGAAACTGGCCCAGGCCGCGTCGAAGGTCATGTCCGGATAGGCCAGAAGCCAGGCCACCCAATCGCCGACGAACATGGCGAGGACGGCCCAAATCATTGCCAGAACGATGCCGGCCTTCACAGGATCATCGTAATAATGCGCGCGCCGGTCTTCGACCGGCTCCGGCAAGTAGTAGCCGGAGATGACCACGAAAACCATCACGATGCCGAAGACGAGCACCACGAACCCATGTCCGCCCAATGGATCATGGCGCCCTGCTGCCGCCATCGCCAATCCGATGAAGGCCACGACTGCGCTGCTGACGAGCGCGAGTTGCCGTTCGGTCCTGGTGAGCTGCGAGATCATCTTTGAGTTACCGCTCCAGGTTGCGGCCGGTGCTGCCGGCGCTGCGCGGTTGGCCAGAAGCGCAGCTTGCTGGACCTATCACGCAGGCGAATATTTTCAGCACGAGACCGACGCAATCGAGATCCGACCAGATGAAATTAGCTTCAGCGTGCGCCGTCGATGCAGGCATGGTCGCTCTCGTCGATTCTTTCCATATGATGTATTTGACCTATATGTTTTAGCAGCGACGGTGGCAACAGATTGAAGTGAATTAGGCTGGGGCGCTTTGTCTCACATCATGATGGATCGTCGCTTGATCGGCACGCTGTAACGTCTAAAAGATATAACTTATATGTCTCTTTTAATTGCCGTGGGTGTAGCAAATTCCTTCCCTATGGCTGTGCCGACCGCGAGCGAGGGATTGAGGTGTGACATTGAGCAACCTCGCGGCCGGCAACTGGAACTACCCGCTCAACTTGGCCGCTGGGGGAGTTTCCGTTTGCACGATCCGGAGCGACAGATGAAACGCATGGCGCCCGCATTTCGCTACGTCTGCGCTTACCAGGCGATAAAGAACATCGCCTTGGCGAGAAAGACGATCATCACCACTTGGCAGAACACGCTCAGGTGGATCAGCTTGAAGTGCCGTGACTTGAGTTTGCCGCGGGCGCCGAGCGTCACCGCAGTGATGAAGTGCGCGAGGACGCTGAGGGTAAGCACGATCTTGATCGAAAGCAGCGTCGCGAAGCTGCTGGAAAAAGGATGCGCAAGGTCTTCGCGGTATTGCCAGGCCATGGCGATGCCTGCGGCGTACAGGTTCGCCATGACGAACGGCATCAAGCGACGCGCGCGCCGGCCGATCGCGGTTTCCACCGTGCGCATCACGTCGCGCCCGACGGGCCTGCGGATGCCCTCGAGGATGAGTACCTCGAAAAAGACGGTGCCGACGAAGGTGATGGCGGCAAAGAAATGTAGTGTGACGAGAACGAAATGACTCATGATCGGCATCCGTGCGCTTTTACCCGGAAACGGCGCCCTCGTTTGCCGGACGCGCGAGCGCGGCGAACTTGGCCAGCACGCCGCGCCTGTAGCGCGGCCCGGGTTGTTTCCAGGCTTTTCGACGGCGCGCGATCTCGGTTTCGTCCACCTCCAATTGGAGGAGCAGCCGGCGCGCGTCGATGGTGATGCGGTCGCCTTCTTCCACCAGCGCGATGGTGCCGCCGACATAGGCTTCCGGCGCGACATGGCCGACCACCATGCCCCATGTGCCGCCGGAAAAGCGGCCGTCCGTGATCAGGCCGACGCTTTCGCCGAGGCCCCGTCCGACCAGCGCCGATGTGGGCGCCAGCATTTCCGGCATGCCCGGCCCGCCTTGCGGACCGAGATAGCGTAGCACCACCACGTCGCCCGGCCGGATGCGGTCGGCAAGGATCGCCTCCATGGCCGACTGCTCGTCGTCGAACACGCGAGCCGGACCAGTGATCGCCGGGCTCTTCAGCCCGGTGATCTTGGCGACGGCGCCGTCCTCGGCGAGGTTGCCTTTCAGGATAGCGAGGTGCCCCTCGCGGTAGAGCGCCCTCGAAATCGACATGATGACGCGCTGGTCGGCGCGCGGTTCACCCACGGCAGCCAGTTTGTCGGCCAGCGTCCGCCCGGTGATGGTAAGGCAATCGCCATGCAGCAGGCCAGCATCGAGCAGGATCTTCAGCACCTGCGGAATGCCGCCGGCTTGATGCAGGTCGACGGCCAGGTATTTGCCTGACGGCTTCAGGTCGCAGATCACCGGCACCTTGCGCCGGACGCGCTCGAAATCGTCGAGGGTCCAGTCGATCCCGGCGGCATGGGCGATGGCGAGATAGTGAAGCACGGCGTTTGTGGAGCCGCCGATGGCCATGATCAGCGCCACCGCGTTCTCGATCGATCTGGCCGTGACGATGTCGAGCGGGCGGATATTCTTCTTCACGGCCTCGACCAGCACGCGGCCGGATTCGGACGCGCTTTCGATCTTCTCGGGGCCGGGGCTGGCCATGGTCGAGGAATAGAGCAGCGACATGCCCAGCGCCTCGAATGAGGAACTCATGGTGTTGGCCGTATACATGCCGCCGCAGGAGCCTGTGGATGGGCAGGCATGGCGCTCGATGCCCTCGAAGTCCTCCTCATTCATCGTGCCGGCCATGAAGGCGCCGACCGCCTCGAAGGCGGAGACAATGGACAAGTCTTGCCCCTTCCATCGGCCAGGCCTGATAGTTCCGCCATAGACGTAGATCGCCGGCGCGTTGGCGCGCAGGATCCCGATCATGCCGCCCGGCATGTTCTTGTCGCAGCCGCCCAGCACCAGCACACCGTCCATCCATTGGCCCTGAACCGACATCTCCACGCAATCGGCGATCACCTCGCGCGAGACCAGCGAATACTTCATGCCTTCCGTACCCATCGACATGCCGTCGGAGATGGTGGGCGTGCCGAACATCTGCGGGTTGGCTCCGGCGGCCTTGATGGCGACGGCAGCGGCATCGGCCAGCGGCTGAAGGCCGGCGTTGCAGGGCGTGATGGTGGAATGGCCGTTGG
The DNA here is from genome assembly GCF_029625685.1 of Mesorhizobium sp. WSM4976. Classification (NCBI taxonomy): domain Bacteria; kingdom Pseudomonadati; phylum Pseudomonadota; class Alphaproteobacteria; order Hyphomicrobiales; family Phyllobacteriaceae; genus Mesorhizobium; species Mesorhizobium sp. WSM4976. Next base: position 65,529 of record NZ_JARTVT010000002.1, on the reverse strand, counting down.
CGATCCCGATCATCGGCTTGTCGAAATCACTCTTCTCGTAACCCAGCGCGTAGTACATGGCTCGGTTGGGGGAGCGGGCGACCCCTTGCGTGATGTGTCTGGAGCGTTCGTTGAAGGGCATGGCAGAAACCTCGATAGCAAATGGCCAAAGACGGTTGTGACGACGGGCCACGCGTCGAAGCACAAGCGCTTCAAAAAAAGATATTTCCGATGTATCTTATGGCCGTTGAAGCTGCAATCGTTTTGCCAGGAAACGGCGATGAGGTCATTCCTGCCGATGAATTGGGGAGTCGCGCCCGGCTCGAAGGCCGCGCGAGGGCGCAGGTGGCCTACGGCCGGAGCGCGAGCCAGGACACGCTTCGAGATCTATCGGTACGATCCAGAATCGGGAAGCGGTCCGCGAATCGACATCTACGAAGTCGACCGCGATGACTGCGGCCCGATGGTCCTGGACGCGCTGGTCAAGATCAAGAACGAGGTCGACCCCACCTTGACGTTCCGCCGCTCCTGCCGTGAAGGCGTCTGCGGATCGTGCAGCATGAACATCGACGGCAGAAACTGGCTTGCCTGCACGCAGGCGATCGATGACATCGAGGGGCCTGTCCGCGTGTTTCCGCTCAGCCACATGCGCGTCATCAAGGATCTGGTAGTCGACCAGGCCCACCTCTTCGACCAGCACAAGCTCATTCAGCCGTGGTTGCGCGCGGACGGACCACCGCCCGAACGCGAACGTCTGCAATCGCCAGAGGAACGCGCCAAGCTCGATGGCTATTACGAATGCATCCTGTGTTTTTCCTGCACCGGCGGATGTCCGAGCTATTGGTGGAACGGCGACCGCTATCTGGGGCCTGCCGTCCTTTGCAGGCGTATCGCTGGCTGATCGACAGCCGCGACGAGGCGACCGGGGAGCGGCTTGACGAGCTTGAGGACCCATTCCGGCTCTATCGCTGCCATACCATCATGAACTGCACGAAGACGTGCCCGAAAGGCCTCGAGCCAGCCAAGGCGATCGCCGAAATCAAGGCGATGCTGGTCAAACGCCGACAGTGAGTGACGGGACATGAAGCAAAGCAACGTCTCACGCCGGGAGAGACCGCTAGCGCCCGATTTGCAGACCTACAGGCCGACGCTGACCATGGTCATGTCGATCGTGCACCGGGCCACGGGCGCGGCCCTGTACGTCGGCTTTATCGCGATGGCCGGATGGCTCTTGGCTCTGGCCAGCGGCCCGGAAGCCTATGCACTGGTCAGAAACGCGCTTGGATCGCCGGTCGGTTTGGTGGTCCTGTTCGGCTTCACCTGGGCGCTTCTTCACCATGCGTTCGGCGGCATCCGATATCTTTTGTGGGACCTCAGCGTTGCGCACACCTACCCTTGGCGCGAATATCTGACCAGGGCCACCCTGTTTGCCTCGCTGGCCTGCACGGTTCTGTTCTGGCTCAGCTTGGCGCTGTTTCATACAGGTTCGCCATGACGCCGATGCGTTCAGGACTGGCCCGTACGCGGGGCTTGGGCTCGGCCAAGGGAGGAACCGAAGAATTCTGGCGGCAGCGCGTCACCTCCGCGCTCGGCCTTCCGCTTGTTATCGGCCTGATGGCGGCCTTCTGGCTCCTGGCGGGCGCCGACTATTCGTCCGCGCGCCGTTTGGTCGCAAACCCGATCGTGGCGGCCATCGTCGCATTGGCTCTGGTCAACTTTGCCGTCCATATGCGGTTGGGTGCGCAGGTCATCATCGAGGACTACATCCACAGGCCCGTCCTCAAGCCGTTCCTGCTGATGGCAAACATTGGAATTGCCTACGGCACCGCGACCGTCGCCATCCTGGCACTGGTCAAACTCTCCGTTTTCGGCTGAAACGGCTGCCGCTTAGCGGTAGCCGACGCACATGACGTAGTCCCTGAGAAGCTCTTCCTCATGTTCGACTTCTGACAGGAGTATCTCCAAGGCGTCCCTGGCGGACAGCAAACCGATCGGCTTGCGCTCCGCGTCAACGACCGGGACGCTGTGCAGGCCTCTTTCCTTCATGGTCGACCAGACCTCGTGCAACCAGTCTTTCGGTTCGCAGGAGACCACGTTCCTGGTCATGACGGCCGTGCAGGCCGTCGTGCAGGCGCATCCCTGACAATAACGTATCTGGCGCACGATATCCGTTCGGGTGATGATGCCAACCATCGCGCCAGACCTGTCGCAAACGACGACCATATGCCTGGTATCGTCGGACAGGAGCGAGGCGGCTTCCGTAAGCTGCCGGTCTTCGCCGATGAGAAGCAGGCGATTGCGAACCTTCGCCAGCAAGTTGTCGATCCGTATCATGTCATTGCCGTCAAGTTAGCATCCAAGCAAGCACCGCATCCCGTCGGTCACAGTGACAGCCGCCTCCGGTCGCGCGGTCATTTGACCCGGCGGGCTATCCGCCTGCGCGATGCAAGCGGCGCGGCAAGGCTGCTGGCCAAAGTCGATCACCGAGCGCCGTATGACGTTTCCACGTCATCGATATTCAGACGCACCCGTCGGTTGCCATAGAAGAAGCTCAATCGATATTCGCCCTCGTGCTCGCCGACCCCGCGCTCGCAGAAGGATGTGATCTCTTGAGCCCTCAAAAGGGAGTGCACGGCCGCCGGATCAAGGCGCGGCAGTTCGGCAACCAACCCCGCCTCGATGAGGATTTCGTCCGTGCCGATCTCGACTTGCATAGCATCCGCGCCGAACCAGAGAGCTTTCGATGGAGCGGGGCCGGAGCCGCACCCGATCCAAGCCGGGGGATCGCTGGCAGGAAAAGATTCCCATGAAGCCTGTGCCACCTCATCCCACTCGATTTCAGCATCGCCGCAGGCTGACGAGGGTGCTAGCGGCTCGAGCCGCCTGTCTTCCGGTAGAGCCTTATGATCATACGGCATCGCCATTCTCCCGGTCGCTCATCAAAGATACATATTATGTATATCTTATTGTCGCGACTGCAAGGGATCCTCGACTTGGCGGAGACCAGACGAGGAACGTCGCCGAGCACGCGTGCATTTTCGTCTTAGGCTCGTTCCGCCTCGGCGGCACGAGACCTCGGAATAGCTATGTCGTCACCACCCATCGCAAGATCGTTTGCACAGCCGAGAGGCCGGGATCTTCCGATTTCCGGATAAGCGTCAGAAGCTGGAACCAGAGATCGTCGTCAGCCTCGTCGAGAAACGCCCGCACGGCACCAGCTGAAAAGTCACCCACGGACATCGAGGCCTGCGCCGCGCGTTCAGCGACCTTTGCGGCGAGCTCGGGATGGAGGCTCGACAGGACCGCGGCAACCACCTCTGGCCGCTCCAACGCGGCGATCAAATCCCCGAGCATCTTGCGCCTCTGCCAGTCGAGTTCGTGGTCCCACCAACAATTTCGAGAATGCAGCGATGTTTGACTGGCTTCAAGGCCAAGATGATCGGCGCCACGCAAAAGACCCGAGGCTTGGAAGTGGCTTCGATCGTCCGCTCCAGGTCGACGTTCGTCAAGCTGCGATCGTTGCCTCAGTCGTCCTCCCTCGTGTCAGCGCTCGCGAGCCCGGAAGGCAGATGTCTGTCGTCACCGTATGGTCAGGTTCAGCCGTCCAACGTCGAGACAACCGACATGTTTGCTCAGACCAGCCAGGCGACCAAAAGCATCCCTACCACAATGAGCACAAGGCCGCCGATAAGCATGGGCAGCAACGAGCCTTCGTGCTGGACATCCCGATTGCTGTCCTGATCGAAGCCGCTCATATCAATTCTCCGGTGTTCGTCGTTACGTCGGCCCTGCTGCACCTGCCTGCTCAGCCGATGCAGCAGCGCGTTGAACTGGCGCAACACCGCACACGCCTTGCTGCTGCGCGGCAGGCGGCATCGGCTTGTCCGGCCTTCGCCAGGATCTCGAGACAGGCGACCAGAAGGGCGGCCAGTGCAGCGACCCGATTGTCGTCGTCGCGATGCGCAACGTCGGGCTCGGTTGTCCCGGTCGGGCCGGCACCCATCTCACCACTCCTCGCTGTCTGCAATGCCGAGATGCTCTTTGGCGGCAGCGCTCATCTTGTGCGGCGACCAGGACGGTTCGTAGGTCAGGGTTACATCGACGAATTCGATGCCCGGAACAGCCCGGGCGGCATCGCGGGCACCCTCCTTCAGGTAACTGGTTGCGGGACAGCCGCGCGTCGTGGTGGCCATCACGGTGTTGACGGTGCCGCCGTCATTGACAAGGACAGCGTAGACGGGGCCCAAGTCGAGGATGTTATAGCCGAGCTCCTGATCGATCACGAGGCGAAGCGCCTCCCTGACCATCTCGTCGTCCAGCCGCGTTTCCGCTCCAACGCTCATGTCGCTGCCTTTGCCGCGTCACCGCCCGCCCAAACCTGCGGGCGGCTCTTTGCCTCGCGATGCTCGGCTCACGCCGCCTTCAAGAGACGGCCGATCTCGACGCGCCAGACCTGCGGCCCCCTTTCGAGGTAGGTCCAGGAGAATTGCTGGGGATGTTCCGCCTCGAGCTGGTAGTAGAGAGGCTTGGGATCATGGTCGTTGACGAGAACGAACTTCCCGCCAGGGGCAAGCTCATCTACGAGCTGGAAGATCTTCTGGTGCCTCTGCATCGGCACCAGGCTGCGGACGTCTATCTCGTTTGGGACGGTCGTTTGCGTCATCGGGTCATCCCTTCGATTGCGTTGACAAGCGTGCAATCCGGCCGCTCGCCGCCCGCGCGGCATTGCGCTCGTCGCGTTTCGCTTCGGTTCGGGATAGTCGGCGTTAAAACATACATTACATGTTTTGTCGGACGGCTGCGTGGCCTTGCAAAACATACATCTGCTGTACATCTTTCCTGTGGGTGAGCCACCATGCTTTTGTGGCAGCAAAGGAACTTGGATGAGACTGACGGATTTCTCCGACTATTCGCTTCGCGTGCTCATGTACGCGGCGGCCAGGGACGGCCAGTTGATCACCATCGAGGAAACCGCTCAGGTTTACGGGATTTCGCGGGCGCACTTGATGAAGGTGGCCAACCAACTGACCCGCGCCGGGTTTTTGAAGGCGGTGCGCGGGCGCTCCGGCGGCCTGACGCTTGCCAAGACGCCAGGACAGATCCGGCTGGGAGACGTCCTGCGGACGACGGAGCCCGACTTTGCGCTGGTCGAATGCTTCAGGAGTGGCAATAGCTGCTTGATCACCCCCCGCTGCCGCCTCCGCGGAATGCTGAAGGAGGCGCTCGCAGCCTTCGCGGGGACGCTTGACCGCTACACCTTGGCCGACCTGCTGCTCTCGCCGGAAGATTTCGGCATCCAGCCGGCAGCGTAAGCGTCCACAGATCCGGCCGCTTCACCTGGTCGCATCACAACCCCTTGCCGGGGCACCTGCTAAAAGATACATTACAAATGTATCTTTTGATCTGATGGTGATCGCCTTGCTGCCCCTGTTCCTCGATCTCGCATTGCGCGCCTTCCGCGGTTTGCTGTCGGCCTTCACGCCACGGGAACCGGCATTCGCCCTGTCACGCCAGGAGCGGCTCGGCCTGATCTTCTCGGCCATCGATCGTTGCGGCGCCGATTGCCCCGCTTGCGCCATCTGGGCCTTGGAACAGGACAGATGGCAGGCGGCATTGGATTGAAAACCGACCGAATGGAAACAAACCATGCCGAGCAATTCGCACGATTTCATCCGGCCCGCGGATGCATCCGAGCGCGCGTACCTCGAATCCTTGGTTCGCGCGGATTACGACAAGAGCCATCCCGGCGAAACCTTACACGACATGAAGCGTCGCATGTCCTTTTCCAGGGAGGACCAGGGCCTCTATCGCGACTGGATCGCCCTCGCCGCGGCGCGTGCGGATGCCGCGCAGGCTGCGGCGCCAAGGCCGATTGCCGCTTGAGGTACTCGCAATCTAGCGATTCCATTAGTCGAGGCCGCCAGAGGAAGGTCCCCGAGCGCGGTCATCCGGCACGGCGGTGCTTCGAAGAGGCAGACAGAATGACCTACGTCGTTACCGACAATTGCATCAAATGCAAGTACATGGACTGCGTCGAAGTATGTCCCGTGGACTGCTTCTACGAGGGCGAGAACATGCTCGTCATCCATCCCGACGAGTGCATCGACTGCGGCGTTTGCGAGCCCGAATGTCCGGCTGAAGCGATCTTCCCCGATACGGATTCGTCGGTCGCGCAGGCATGGCTCGCGCTCAATCATCAATACGCGTCGTCCTGGCCCAATATAACGCGCAGGAAGACACCGCCCGCCGACGCTGACGCCTGGAACGGGGTGCCGGAAAAGTTCGATGCCCATTTCAGCGGCAAACCCGGCGAGGGCGAATGATCTGGTGGCCTTGCCACGGCTCCGATCGAGACAAATCGCACCGTCCAATCGCGCGACGGCATCAGGAACGGGCTGCCGCGCCGATTACGGCACCCGCGCCGAGTGGATTCCGCCGCTCCGGTATACGCAACCGCCTCGCGGCATCGCCTTCCGGCCGCAAGCAATTTGGTCTTCCGCAAAGAAGCCGAGCGGAGACTCGACCATATTCGGCGCTGCATCGGAGGCGAAAAGGACCATGCAACCATCCGTTCTGCAAAAATATGGCGAGGCGCGTCTGCCCCGCTACACTAGCTACCCACCCTCGCCGGAGTTTTCGCCTACGGTCGGCTCCGACACCTATGCCGCATGGCTATCAAGCCTACCGTCGGCTGCCTCCGCCTCGCTCTATCTACACGTCCCGTTCTGCCGCTCGATGTGCTGGTATTGCGGTTGCCACACCACGATCACCGCCAAGGATCAGCCCGTCATCGAGTATCTGGATTTGCTGCGCAAGGAGATCGACATGGTCGCCACGCGGGCGCCCGAGCCGCTTCAGGTCGACCAGGTGCATTTCGGCGGCGGTACGCCCACCATCGTCGCGCCGGTGGATTTCGTCGCGCTGACGGATCTCCTTCGTGATCGCTTCGGGTTCGCCGACGCAGCGGAAATCGCCGTCGAGGTCGATCCGCGCACGTTGACGATCGAGATGGCGGGCGCCCTGGGCGGTGCCGGGGTCGGCCGCGCCAGCCTGGGCGTCCAGAGTTTCGACCCTGTCGTCCAGAGAGCGGTAAACCGCGTCCAGAGCGAGGAAACCACGATCGAGGCAGTCGACCGCCTGCGCCTGTCGGGCGTAAGCGGCATCAATTTCGACCTGATCTACGGCCTTCCGCATCAGACCGTCCGTTCCTGTATCGACACGGCTAACGCCACGGCAGCCATGCGACCCGACCGAGTCGCAGTGTTCGGCTACGCGCATGTGCCGTCCTTCAAAAAACACCAGCGCATGATCGATGAAACGGCCCTGCCCGACGGCATCGCTCGCATGGAGCAAGCACGGGCTATAGCCGATGCGCTCGTCGCCGCGGGCTACGTCCAGATCGGACTGGACCATTTTGCGCTCCCCGACGACGATCTCGCGCAGGCAGAAGTGGCGGGAAAGCTGCGGCGCAACTTCCAAGGCTATACCACCGACAATTGCGAAACGCTGATCGGATTCGGCGCTTCTGCCATAGGCCGCACCCACCACGGCTACGTCCAGAACCAAGTCGGCCTCGGCTTCTATGCCGGCTCGATCGCTTCCGGGCGATTGGCGACGGCCAGGGGCTACCGGCTGACTGCCGAGGACCGCCTGCGTGCGGAGGTCATCGAGCGCCTGATGTGCGACTTCAAGGCCGATGTGCCGGCGATCTGCCATCGACACGGGTGCGACCCGGCTGGACTGCTCGCCGGCAACAGGAGACTTTCCGAACTTGCCGCGGATGGCGTTGTCGACCTGGCCGGAGGCACGATCCATGTTCGGCGTGACCATCGGTTCCTGGTTCGCGCGGCGGCGGCGGCCTTCGACGCCTACCTGCATCGGTCAGTCCGCAGCCACAGCCAAGCCGCCTAACCCAAGGTGCGAACAAGTTTGCCTGCGCCGGCGCAAACTCGCGGGGTGGAATGAGCCAATGTGTTCGTTTTTCCATGGCGACGGCGCCGACCGCGCCAAAATAGATTGCGTCGAATTTCTCGAGCCGTTCCAGCCCATCCTCCGGCATCATGACGCCATTGCGCTTGTAATAGTCTGATCCCCAGTCGAAGTGGCTGAATTCCAGCTTGAGGTCGCCGCGCCGATCGGCCAGCACCTGGAGCACAGTGATGCCGGCATTAATAACTTCTGGGCCAATTCCGTCTGCAGGAATTGCGGCAATCGAATATTCGCGCACTGTCAATCTCCCTGGGACGCAAAGGCAATCCCCCCACCCGATTTTTCGTCCGGCTAAAGGCACACATAACCGCCATCGATCACCAGTGCCGCGCCAGTCATATAGCGGGCGGCATCGCTGGCCAGATATACCGCCAGCGCGCCGAGGTCCTCGGGATCTCCCAACTTGCCCATCGGAATGGTCTGCACATAGGCCTCGATGATTTCCGGATTGTTCTGTGCCCAAAGCCTGTTCGGCTGGGTTGCGAAGATGCCAGGACAGATCGCGTTGACGGTTATTGCGTGCCGCGCCCAATCCACTGCGAGGCTTCGGGTCAGCATCAGCACTCCCGCTTTGGCCGTCTCGTAATGCCGGCCGTGGATGTTACGACCCGCTACCATGGCGTTTATCGAGGCAAGGTTGATCACGCGGCCGCCCCGGCCCCGGCGGATCATCGCGCCGATGTGCTTACAGCACAGAAAGGTCGAGGTCAGATTCAGGTCAACCAACGCCTTCCACTGGTCCAAGGGCATATCCTCGACAGGTACGTTTATCCGCCGCCCGCCGATATTGTTGACGAGGATGTCAAAGCCACCCTCCACGGACACCGCCTCGAGGCAGGCTGCTTCGCATGCCGAAGGATCGCTCATATCCGCAACGATAGTCGCGACCTTGCGGCCCAGCGCGCGGATGTCGGCTGCGGTCTCCTCCAGAGTTTCCACCGTGCGGCCGACCATCGTAATGTCGGCGCCAGCTTCGGCGAGCCCGAGGGCCATCTCCCGCCCGAGCCCCCGACTGCCGCCCGTGATGAACGCGCGCTTGCCACCAAGGCGAAGCCGATCAAATACGCCCATTGCTGTTGCACCTCACGCGCAGCCATCGAAATAGGATCGCTGCGCCTTGCTTACGCGACCTCGCACACGATGTTGAATGCCAAGCTCGGATATTCCCATGCATCTGCGGCATGGCTGGCGGCGCTCAGGAATTAAGCCATTCCTTGAAGGCATCGGCAAAGTCAGGATGCCAGCGCGACAGGGGTGGACGGTTTTCGGCTATGTCGCCTGCCGCCCAGCGGACGCGCTTTTCGTCGGTGGCGCGGTCCACCTCGTTGTCGGGGCACAAGATGTAGAAATCGCCGCGTACGACTGACTGAAACAGGAAATCGACGGTTTGTTCCGGCGTCCATGCCCCTGCAGGCTTTTCGGTGCGGCCATGTGCGGTCAGGGATGTGAAGACGAAGCCGGGGATGAACAGCCGCGCCTCTACCTGATGGCCGGGGCTGTTGCGCAGGGCGTGCTGCAACGCCTCGGTAAATACTTTCACGCCGGCTTTCGAGATGTTGTAGGCAGGATCGCCTGGGGGCGTGGTGATGCCCTGCTTGGACCCGGTGTTGATGATCAGGCCAGGCTGGCCCGACGCGATCATTCGCGGGGCAAAAATCTGGACGCCCCGGATCACGCCGAGCATGTTCACGTCAAGTATGCGGTCCCAGTTGTTTGCCGCATCGAAAATGTCACTGCCAGGCTGTATGCCGGCGTTGTTCATCAGCACGTTCACCGCGCCGAAAGCGGCAAAGGCCTGATCGGCTAGCGCGCTCAGTTGTGTCTTGTCGGCCACATCGGTCGGCACCCCAATTACGTCGCCCGGGGCGGCACCGTCTGCAATCATGGTCTGGCGTGCCATCGCGATCCGGCCTGCGTTGCAATCGGCAATGCAGACCCGAAGCCCCGCACGCGCCAGATACCGTGCCGCCGTAAGACCGATGCCCGATGCCCCGCCGGTGACGACGGCAGTCGAGCCTTTGACAAGTGCGGCATGCATGGTCGGGTTCCTTGGCTATCGCTGCCGGTCAGGCCGTAGCCCCGGCGAAGATCTCAAATCCGGTGTCGATGATTGACGGTGTCTCGGGGCGTTCAGGGGCCAGAAGGATTGCCTCAATCGCTTTTTGCCCGATCAGGAAACGGTTCGAACGCATCGTGGACAGGGGCTGCGGCAATTCCAGCCCGATATCCAGACCGTTGAAGCCGAAGATCGCCAGTTTATCCGGCACCTTGATGCCCGCTCCAAGGCAGTGAAATATGCCGCCCACCGCCATGTCGTCGTTGGAATAGACTGCGACGTCGACCGATGAGGTGGCGCAGAGCTGCGCCGTCTGTTTCCGTCCCGCAGCGACGGAACTTTGGCCATCAGCGATGGCATGGGCAACGAACGACAGCCCCGCCTGACCAAGGGCTTCGCACAGGCCGTCATAGCGCAGGCGCGCACGACGGTCGGCGGTCCAGTCATGTCCGACATAGCCAAACCGCCGGTATCCGCGCGCGATCAGGTGCTGACCCACCGCATAGCCCGCACGCCGGTGCGACATGCCGACGGCAATGTCGATGGGGGCGCTGTCTATATCCATCATCTCGACCACGCGCACGCCGCTCTGGTCCAGCATGCGACGGGTAGCCATGGTATGATCGAAGCCTGCGATCAGGATCGCCGCAGGTTGCCACGCAAGCAACCCGCGCACCAGCGTTTCCTCGCGGTCCATGTCATAGTCGCTGATGCTGATGACTGCCTGGTAGCTCGACGATTTCAGCCCGGCGCTGACGCCCTGCAACACCTCGGGAAAGACAATGTTTGACAGCGACGGCACCACGACGCCGACCAACTGCGAATCCAGCGATGCCAGCGATCCAGCAATGCGGTTGGGCACGTAACCAAGGCTGCGGACGGTTTCCATCACCTTGGCGCGGGTCGCTTCCGCAACCAGTCCCTGATTGCGCATGATCCGCGACACGGTCGATTCACTGACGCCGGCCAGACGCGCCACCTCGTGGACCGTCACCTTGCTTTTCTTTTCCTGAAGGCGTTGCCTGGTCTTCGTCAACGGAATCCCCTTGTGCGGAGGCAGCATTCAGACCGCGGTTGAACGCTGGTGATGCCACGATGCAAGCGGGGTTGTACATGCATTTTGTGCCCGAAGGTACAAGGGGCGAAACCCAGCCGCCCCTTGCTTGTAAAGGTCAGCGCTTGACATAGTTGCGCCACGGGTGCGCTTCCTTGAAATTCAGAACCTCGCGGATTTTGCGGTTGGACAGCGGCGCCTCGTCCCGGCCCATCGGGCGGGTGACTGGAGTGTTCGGGCAGTATTTCGCAAGGAATTCCGCCGTGGGCAGATCGGCGGTGATGGTATCGTTCACTGCGTTGAATACTTGAAAGCCAAGCCCGTCCTTTTCCAGGCAGAGATGCACGATCTCGCCTAGGTCGCGGGCGTCGATATAGCTCCAGGCGTTGCGCTTGCGGCACATCGGATCGTCGAGGTAGCCTGGAAAGTTCACGTATTCATGCGGCTCGATCACGTTGCCGATGCGCAGCGCATAGATGTCGGCGCCGTATCGCATCGCAAAGGCGCGGGCGGTCTTTTCGTTAACCAGCTTGGACAGGCCGTAGCTGTCCATCGGATCGTTGTCGTAATCTTCTTCCAGCGGGAAAGAATGGTAGTCCTTGTCACCTTCGGCAAAACAGACGCCGTAGGTCGTTTCGGAGCTGGCGATGATGACCTTGCGCACGCCCAGCTTCATCGCCGCTTCGATCACGTTGTAGGTGCCAACGGTGTTGGCGGAGAAGGTCGTGTTGTCGGGGTTGATCATCACGCGCGGCACGGCGGCGAAATGCACAACCGCGTCGGGAGCCTTGGGCGGAGCACCGTCATTATACCCGTCAAAGCCGAAATGCGTGGTCAGCGCGTTGAACACCTGACTGCCGTCCGTGATGTCGGTGATCAGGGTGTTAACGCCAGGATGATCGAACGGCTTCAGATCGACATTGAGGACCGAATAGCCCTCGGCAAGAAGATGCGGCACGGCATGGCGACCGGCCTTGCCGGTGCCGCCGGTGAAAACGATGCGTTTCGTCATGCTCAGTCTCCGTCGATTTGATAACTGGTCAGGCAGTTCGTAGTCTGTCACTTGGTGCATGTCGCCCAAAAGTGTGCAGCGGCTTTGGAAAAACGACATTCATAAAAACAAAGGCTTAAAGCGCGTTTCTCGAATCCGTTTCGACGTGGCGCGCTTTAGTGGGATCAGCCCGTGGCCGCCAGCATGACCCGCTCCTGCGTCGCGTCTCCGCGGTCAAGAACGCCGGTGATACGCCCTTCTTTCAGCACCACCACCCGGTCGCTGATGGCAAGCACCTCGGGCAGGTCGGAAGAGACGACGATAATCGACATCCCATCCTCGGCCAGCCGGTTGAGCAGGGCGTGCACCTCGGCTTTGGCTCCGATGTCGATGCCGCGCGTTGGCTCGTCGACGATCAGTATGCGTGGCTTGCGCGCCACCCACTTGGCGATCACGACCTTCTGCTGGTTGCCGCCCGAGAGAGTCATCAGCTTTTGTTCGGGCGACGGTGTCTTGATCCCCAGTGCGCGGATATAGGCAAGGCAGGCGTTTGTCTCGCGCCTGCCTTGCACCACGCCCATCGTGCAGTAATTCGACAGGTGCGTCAGGCTGAAATTCTCGCGTACCGACATGCCCAGGACCAGGCCCATTTCCTTGCGGTCTTCGGTCACGAAACCGATGCCGAGGTCGATGGCTTGCGAAGGCTCGCGAATGGAGACCTTCTGCCCATCGACCCGGATTTCGCCGACGCTGGGGCGGCTCCCGAACACCATTTCCATGATCTCGGTCCGGCCGGAGCCGACCAGCCCGAAGAAGCCCAGTACCTCGCCCTTGTGCAGATCGAAACTGACATCCGCCACCCGCGCCCCGCGCGAGGTGGGCCTCTTCAGCCCGAGGCCGCGTACGGATAGCAGCACGTCCCTGGTGGCATGCGAGTTGTGTTTGCCGAAAAGCTGCGACATGTCGCGGTCGACCATCTTGCGCACGAGGATGTCGCGCGTCATGTCGCCAATCAGGCGGCTGTCGACGGTTTCGCCGTCGCGCAACACGGTCACGCGATCGCCGATTTCGAAAATCTCGTCCAGTCGGTGCGAGATATAGACCACACCGACGTTCTGCGACGCCAGCTTGCGCACCATCCGCATTAGCGTCGATGCCTCGTGATGGCTGAGCGAGGCAGTCGGTTCGTCCATGATGATCAGCTTTGAGCGATAGGAAATCGCGCGCGCGATCTCCACCATCTGCTTTTGTCCGATGCTGAGGGTGCCGACCTTTGCCGTCGGCTCGATGTTCACGTCCAGTTCGGCGAGCACGGCTTTGGCATCGGCGTTCATCTTGCGGCTGTCGATCAGCCCGCCCGCGCCGAGCGGTTCGCGTGCAAGGTAGATGTTTTCGGCCACGGTCAGGTTGTTCACCACCGCCAGCTCTTGATAGATGATGCTGATCCCCAGCGCGCTGGCGTGAACGGGGTCCCTGATCACCACGTCTTGGCCATCGACACGGATTACCCCTCCCGGATCGGCGCGATAAACGCCGGTCATGATCTTCATCAAGGTACTCTTTCCGGCCCCATTCTCGCCGGCAAGCACATGCACCTCGCCACGCGCCAGCTGGAGATCGACCCTGTTCAGCGCCTTGACGCCGGGAAAGGTCTTGGCGATGCCGCGCATTTCAAGGAAGTGGGACATGGTCGCCTCGGCTTTCGTAAAAAGGGGCGAAGCAGGGAGAAGCTTCGCCCCTCTCGACAGCTCATTTATTTCGTATAGCTGCCGAGGTTATCAGCGTTCACCACGGTCACGCCGGTATCGATGTCCTTGCTTTCGGTCTCTTTGCCCTTGACCTGGGCAACGAGATGTTCGACGGCCAGTTTGCCCATGGTGACGGGGCGCTGCACCATGATGCCGTTGATGTAGCCATCCTTCACACCCTTGATGGTGTCCGGCAGGTCATCGAAAGCGAAGACAGCCACCTTGCCCTTGCGATCCGCAAATTCCTGCTCGGCAAGAACCTTGGCCACAGCCGGACCACCGACTTGGCTCATGCCAAAGATGCCGGCCAGGTCCGGGTGACCGCGCAGCAGCGCTTCGGTCACGGAGACGGCCTTGGCGAGGTCGTCCTCAGTGCCTTCGACGGCAACGATCTTGATTCCCGGGTAGGCAGCCAGCGCTTCTTTCACGCCGTCGATACGCTCGTTTAGATTGGATGCGCCTAGCTGCCCGGTCACGATGGCGATCTTGCCCTTGCCACCCAGCGCCTTGGCCATCGAGTTGCCCATCGTCACGCCGGCCTGCTTGTTGATCGTGCCGATATACATGCTGCGGCCGCTTTTGGCGCTGTCGCTGTCAAAGGTCACGATCTTGATGCCGGCTTGCATTGCCTGCTTGATGACGCCTTCGACCGACTTCGGCTCGTTCACCGAAATGGCGATGCCGTTAACCTGGCGGGCGATCAGATCTTCGATGATCTTGACTTGGGTCGCGCCCTGCGTGTTTTGCGGAACCACCCACTGGTAGCTGACACCAAGAGCATTGGCAGCGGTCTTCGCGCCGGTGTTGCAGTCGTCGAAGAACGGCACGGCCACTTTCGGCACCACGGCGATCGTGATGTCCTGGGCGAACGCCGCAGTGCCCGCCAGAATTGCGATGGAAGCTATCGCCGCACGAGCTGCTTTCATGAAGATACGCATTGTCTTTCCTCCTGCCCGCTCGTTCCTGAGACGGGCCTTTGTTTGTTCTTGGTCGTAACTTTTCGTCCTGGTGTTGATCAGAAAGCTATTCCTTTCAGTCATTTCCTCCCGTCAGTTTGTTGCGCAGCACATCCAGGCTGACGGCGATCAGAATGACCCCGCCGGTGATTGCCTGTTGGGCATAGGTGTTGATATTCAGCAGCACGACGCCGTTGGCGATGACGCCCACCAGCGCGGCCCCGATCACGGCGCCTGTAACGCTGCCGACGCCGCCTGCAAGGCTGGCCCCGCCGATTGCCGCCGCAGCGATCACGTCCAGTTCAGAGCCGAAGCCAGACGCCGGCTCTGCCGTCAGATAACGCGAGAACCCGATGATCCCGGCCAACGAGGCGATGGTCGACGACAGCATGTAGACCGCCAGCTTGACCCGGTTTGTCTTGACCCCGCTGAGCCGAGCCGCCTGCTCGTTGCCGCCGGTGGCATAGACGTGACGGCCAAAGCGCGTTCGCTTCATGATCAGCGCGAACAGCACCATCAAAATCAGCATGATCACGACGGGAACGGGGACAGGCCCGACATAGCCCTGCCCCAGCAGGGAAAATGCATCTGGCGTTTCGGGCGTGACGGGGACGCCGTGCGTCACCATGTACATCATGCCGCGCCCGATGCTGAGGGTGCCCAACGTGGCGATGAAGGGCGGCAGGCCGATGGCAGTGATCAAGAGGCCGTTGGTTAGGCCGAAGGCAATCCCCACCGCGACGCCCGCGCCGATGCTGGTGCCTGTCGAATAGCCCGCATCGAAGCACAGCGCCGTGATAAGCGAGGCAAGCCCCATCGCCGATCCGACTGACAGGTCGATGCCGCCCGTGACGATTACCATGACCATGCCGATGCTCATGATCGCTGTGAGCGAAAAAGCACGGAAGACACCCATGAGGTTGTTGGTGGTCAGGAAGTAGGGCGTCCAAAGGCTGATGAGCGCGCCCACGATCAGCATGGCGACCAGCACGTTCACCTCGCGCACATGCCGCAGTTGGTAAAGGTCGCGCCAGATGCGAGCGGGCGGCTTTTCCAGCGTCGCCTTATCATCGGATACGGACATGCACGTTCCCTCCGCTCGTGTTCACCAGAGCGCATTCTCTTATTGTGCCGGCAGGCACATCCGCACGCCTGACCCCGGCAACATCGCCGACCGTCAGATGTTTTATGCGTACGAATGATAGCGCTGCCATTTCTCGCCAAGCGATTGACGTCTGTCAACCGTCATTTTGTGAATAACGGAATGCATTTTTCGTCATGGAACGAGACTTGCAGCGAAATTTCTCTTGAAATGAGGCAAGGTATCAATTCTCAGTGGCGAAGCGGGACCTGTTCGTCGATGACAGCGCTGCTATTTTGAAGCGCTGGCCACGACGAGTGCGCAACCGCGCCGCCTGAATCAGGGAAAGAGCACCAAATGTCACGGGCAAAGGGGTCCTCTATGGGCACACTTGCAATGATACACACGGTTCCGGGGCTGATCCCGGTGCTCGAACCACTGGCGCAGCAAAACCTACCCGGCTGGGCGACGTTCAACATGCTGGACGAAAGCCTGCTACGCATCACGATCCGCGAAGGCAGCCTGTCGGCGTCGACGATGCGTCGCCTGACCTGCATGGTCTGGTCGGCGGTGGACGCGGGCGCGGATGCGGTCATCGTCACCTGTTCGTCGCTTGGTCCCGCGGTCGAGGCTGCACGCCCGCTGTGCCCGGTGCCGCTGTTTCGCATCGATGAAGGCATGGCGATCGAGGCAGTCGGAACCGGCCGGCGCATCGGGGTGCTGGCCACGCTGCGCACCACGCTTGACCCGACAACCGATCTGATCAGGTGCACCGCTGCCCGGCTTGGGCACGATTGCGTCATCGCCAGCGTCTTGTCCGAAGGCGCCTTTGAACGGTTGTCACAGGGCGACGCTGAAGGACATGACCGCATGGTGGCGCAAAGCTTACGCGACCTTGCCCCGCGGGTGGACGTGATCCTGCTGGCCCAAGCCTCCATGGCACGGGTGCTGCCATCAGTGCAGGAGGCGATGGGCGCCCTGCCCGTTCTGACCAGCCCCGAAACCGGCATGCGTCACCTGCGCAAGGCCTTGACTGCTTAATCAACCGGAAATGGAAGAAAAGATGGAATACAGAACACTTGGCCACTCTGGCCTAAAGGTGTCCGTCCTGACGATGGGGACCTTCACATTTGGCGGCACAGGCCCCTTTGCGATGGTGGGTCAGCAGGGCGTACAAGACGCGCGCCGCCTCGTTGACCTGTGCATCGACGCAGGCATCAATCTGTTCGACACCTCGAACATGTACTCGAATGGACTGTCAGAGGAAATTCTGGGCGAGGTGCTCGACGGGCGTCGCGACCAGGTGCTGATTTCATCCAAGGCACGGATGCGTATCGGTAGAGGCCCCAACGACGAAGGCGCATCGCGCTTTCACCTGATCCGTGAATGCGAACGCAGCCTGAAACGCCTACGCACCGACCACATCGACATCTACTATATCCACGAATGGGACGGCACGACCCCAGTCGAGGAAAAGATGGCCGCGCTGGACACACTCGTTCAGCAGGGCAAGGTGCGTTACGTCGGCTGCTCGAACTATTCCGGCTGGCACATCATGAAATCGCTTGCCGTCAGCGACCGCGACCGCCGCCCCCGCTTTGTCACCCAACAGATCCACTACACGCTAGAGGCGCGCGAGGCGGAATACGAATTGCTGCCGATTTCCGTCGATCAAGGGCTTGGCGTTCTAGTCTGGAGCCCGCTTGCCGCAGGCCTGCTGTCGGGAAAGCACCGGCGCGGTGTGGCCACGCCCGAAGGTTCGCGCCAGGCCGCGGGTTGGACGGAGCCGCCGATCCGCGACTTGGAAAGGCTGTGGAACATCGTGGACGCGCTGGTGGAAATCGGCGATGCGCGCGGCGTTTCGGCGGCACAGGTGGTCCTGGCCTGGCTGCTGCAACGTCCCGGCGTGTCTTCGCTGGTGATCGGGGGCCGGAACGAGGCCCAGTTCCGCGACAACTTTGCCGCCGTCAGCTTGCGCCTGTCAGATGAGGAGCGCGCCCGCCTGACAGCGGTCAGCACCATTCCGCTGATCTACCCCTATTGGCACCAGCGCAACTTTGCCAAGGATCGCTTCTGCGAAGCCGACCTGGCACTGCACCGAGACTTTGCCCAAGACTGAAAAGGTTGCGCCCGGTTGCACACCGGGCGCATTCACCTTAGTGCAAAGCTGCCAGCCAGCTCAGGCCGGCCACGGTTTCGCCGGCAGGGCGATACTCCAAGCCCACGAAACCGTCATACTTCAATGCATCCAGTTCGCGCAGAATGCGGGCATCGTCCAATTCTCCGGTGCCCGGTTCGTTGCGCAGCGGCACGGCAGCGATCTGCACATGGCCAATAATCGGCATCAGTTCGCGCAGGCCGGTCAGTACATCGCCGTGGATGATCTGGCGGTGATAGATGTCGAATTGCAGCTTGAGGTTCGGCACAGCCATCTCGGCGATCAGATCGGCCGCCTGATTGAAATCGTTTAGGAAATATCCCGGCATATCGCGCGGGTTGATCGGTTCGATCAAGACGTCAAGCCCCCTCGCGCCCGCCGCGTCGCACAGATAGGCGAGCGACGCGCGATAGGTTTTATGCGCGACAGCGTCCGAACTGTCGGCAAGCCCGCTCATGACATGGACGCGCCCCACGCCGGTTGCCGACGCATAGGCCAGCGCCGTCCGGACCGAAGCGCGAAAGTCGTCCTGCCGATCCGGCAGTGCCGCAAGCCCACGCTCGCCGGCCTCCCAGTTTCCCGGCGGCAGGTTGAACAGCGCCTGCGTCAGGCCGTTCCGCTGCAAGGCATCAGCGATGCGATGCGCGTCGAACGCGTAAGGGAACAGATATTCGACCGCCTCAAAGCCTGCTCCGGCGGCAGCAGCGAAGCGATCCATGAACCCGACCTCGTTGAACATCATGGTCAAGTTTGCGGCAAAACGCGACACGGTCAATCCTCCATTCCAGGCAATTGCAGCCCGGCGATGCCCGCGATCATCCGCGCGACCGACGCGTCGTCGTCCCGGCCCATTCCGGCGGCAGCCGTCATCACGAACATCTGCAAGGCCATCGAGGCGATCGGCGTCGGGAATTTCATCTCTCGTCCGATATCGGCCACGATTCCCAGGTCCTTGGTAAAGATATCGACCGCGCTTCGCGGCGCGTAGTCGCCATCAAGGATGTGCGGAACACGGTTTTCAAACATCCAGGAACTGCCCGCCGATGCGGTTATCACCTCGTAGACCCTGTCGATGTCCAGATCCATTGCCTTGGCGAAGGTGATCGCCTCGCAGGCGGCGGCGATATGGACACCGGCAAGAAGCTGGTTCACGATCTTGAACGCCGCACCTGTTCCGGCCTTTTCTCCCAACTCGTAGACCTTGGCAGCGATGCAATCCAGGACCGGTCGGGCATGCGCAATGGCGGCGGGCGCGCCCGATGCCATGATGGTCAGTTCGCCAGAGGCGGCGCGCGTCGCCCCGCCGCTGACTGGCGCGTCGACGTAGTTCAGGCCCAGCGCTTCGGCACGGACCGCGAAATCGCGGGCCGAACCGGGGGACATGGTTGCGCAGGATAATATCGTGCCGCCGGTAGCCATCGCGGCGGCCGTGCCTCCTGCGCCGTAAAGCACCGTTTCGGTCTGGGCTGCGTTCACCACCAGGCAGATGGCGACATCTGCGTCTCTTGCTGCCGCACTCGGGCTATCGGCGGTCTTGCCGCCAAGGGCTGAAAACCGCGCCATCGCATCGGCGCTCACATCAAACCCCGTGACATCAAAATCATCACGCAGCAGCGAGGCGGCCACCCCGAATCCCATCGACCCCAAGCCGATCACACAGATTTTGAGACCGGACTTGCTGTTCATGTCAGAACCTCGATTTTCAGGACGTTTGGCATAAGTGCGGTTGTGTCTTGATCTTGTGTTGACAACACGCGAATGATAGCGTTGCCATTGCTTGGTTAACCTAGGACCGGAACGAAAAGCAAGACCCTCGTTTCGCATAGCAGTCAGACGCCGCAGGCCTGACGATCGCCCGGAGCAGCGACCGGCAAGGTGTTGCCCGTCCACAGAGGAAAAGGACCAGAATCTTGTTGATTGGCGCAGTTGCAGACGACATCACGGGCGCCACCGATCTTTGCCTGATGCTGTCACGCGAAGGTTTGCGGACGGTTCAGGTGATGGGTGTTCCTTCGCCGGGTGCCGTTCTGCCAGATGCCGACGCGGTTGTCATCGCATTGAAATCACGATCAATTCCCGCAGATGATGCCGTGGCGATGTCGGTTTCCGCCGTCCGTGCGCTCCAGGGACAGGGGGCTCGGCAGATCCTGTTCAAATACTGTTCGACCTTCGATTCTACCGATGACGGAAATATCGGCCCGGTGGCCGAGGCGCTGATGGAAGAGATGGGGGTGGAGTTGACCATCGCCTGCCCATCCTTTCCCGCGGCAGGGCGCACAACCTACCAGGGGCATCTTTTTGTCGGCAGCCAGCTGCTGTCGGACAGCCCAATGAAGGATCATCCGCTGAACCCGATGCACGACTCCAATCTCGTGCGCGTGCTGTCGCGACAGACAGCGCTGTCAGTCGGGCTGGTGAACATCGGGACCATCAGGCAGGGTGCTGATGCCGTGCGCGCGGCCTTCACCCGGCAACACGCAGCGGGAAAGCGCATCCTGATCGTCGATACACTTGCCGATGCGGATCTGCGCACGATCGGTGCCGCCTGCGCCGATATGAAACTGGTTACCGGCGGATCGGGGATTGCTCTTGGCCTTGCCGCGAATTTCGTGCAGGCGGGCAAGGTGTCCCCTCGCCCCGCAACGACCCGAATGCCCGCGCCTGCGGGCCGCGCCGTCATACTGGCAGGTTCCTGTTCGGCGGCGACCCGTGACCAGATCGCGGCCGCACAGGCTGCTGGTCTGCCGACGCTACCGTTGAATATCGCAGCCCTCGCCGATGGTTGCCAGACCGCAGCGCAGGTGGCGGAATGGGCGATCAGGCAGCAAAAAACCACTACGCCCGTGATCTACTCCAGCACCACCCCGGAGGCGCTGCAAGCCATCCAACGGTGCATGGGCCAGCATGAGTCCGGTGCACTGGTTGAAGAATCGCTGGCCCGCGTTGCTGCCCTGTTGCGGGATGCAGGCTTCAGCCGGTTTCTGATCGCAGGCGGGGAAACGTCCGGCGCAGTCGTCGCCGCGCTGGGGGTGACGATGCTGGAAATCGGCCCTGAGATCGACCCCGGCGTGCCGTGGACCCGCAGCATCGGGTCGCCGAGCTTGGCGCTTGCGCTGAAATCCGGCAACTTCGGCGCTCCCGATTTCTTTCTGAAGGCCTGGGGCCTGCTTGAGGTGGATCCTGCACATGTCTGATGAAACCCGCGCCCGGGATGAAATTTGTCGCGTCGGTGCCTCGCTCTTCGACCGCGGGCTGACAGCAGGATCAAGCGGCAACATCTCGGTCAGGCTGCCCGATGGCGGCTGGCTGATGACGCCGACAAACGTGTCTATGGGGTCGCTCGACCCCGCGCGTCTGTCGCGGTTCGATGCGCAGGGGCGACTGTTATCGGGCGACGCGCCGACGAAAGAAGCGTTTCTGCATTTTTCGATGTATGACGAACGCGCCGACGCGGGGGCCGTGGTGCATCTGCACTCCAGCCACGCCACGGCCGTCAGCATCCTGCGCGACGTCGATCCGCAGGATGTATTGCCCGCCCTGACCGCCTATTATGTGATGCGGATCGGACGCCTGCCTCTGGTGCCCTATTTCGCGCCTGGCGACCCGGATCTGGCCGATGCAGTCAAGGCTCTGGCCAGCCGCCACCATGCGGTTCTGCTGGCCAATCACGGCCCCGTGGTGGCGGGCACCACACTGGCCAATGCCCAATATGCGACCGAAGAGCTGGAAGAGACGGCCAAGCTTTTCCTGATGCTGCAGAACCACGTCCTGCGCACGCTTACCCCTGAACAGGTGGCTGACCTTCGCGGGCGCTTCAACCTTCCATGACTTGCCAACATCGGACACACAATGACACAGAATGAGAAGATCGGCTTCATCGGCATCGGACTGATGGGCCAGGGTATGGCGAAGAACATCGTCGAAAAAGGGTTTCCATTGACAGTGATCGCGCACCGCAACCGCGCGCCGGTCGAAGATCTTGTTTCACGGGGCGCGGTCGAGGCGACGTCGATGGAGGAGATGGCCCGCGATTGTACCATCATCTTCCTGTGCCTGACTGGATCTCCCGAAGTGGCTGCGGCAATTGCGGCACTGAAGCCCGGACTTCGGGCAGGCAGCGTGATCGTTGATTGTTCCACCAGTGATCCGACGGTGACCCAGCGCGTCGCTGGGGAACTGGCCGCGATCGGCGTGCATTTCGCCGACGCCCCCCTTAGCCGCACCCCGAAAGAAGCGTGGGCGGGAACGCTCGATTGCATGGTTGGGGCCGAGGCTGACATCTTCGCCCGGGTCCAGCCGGTTATCGCGACATGGGCCGCCAAGATCGTGCATATCGGCGGGATCGGTAATGGCCACCGGATGAAGCTTTTGAATAACTTCCTGTCACTTGGCTATGCCGCGCTTTATTCCGAGGCGCTCGCGCTGTCGCGCAAGGTCGGCATCCCGGTGGCCGAGTTCGACAAGGTGATCCGCGGCGGGCGTATGGATTGCGGTTTCTACCAGACCTTCATGGGCTATGCGCTGGAACGCAACCGCGAGGCGCATAAGTTCAGCCTTAGCAACGCCTACAAGGACATGCGTTATGTCGAATCGATGGCGAATGCCGCCACGGTGACAACGACAATGGCCAGCGCCGTGAAGAACACTTTCGCGGTGGCGATGGCGAATGGCGGGAACGGGGCCACTGATTGCGTACCCCACTTGTCCGATTTCATCGCGCGGGCAAACGGGATCGAATAGCCGCATGGCCGCGCTGTGGATCTGCGGTGCGGCAGGGGGCGACTACCGGCACAATTGGTCGTCTGGAGGTCTATTGACCAATCTGAAGTGCGGCAGCGATCAAGCCGCTCAACAAAAGAGTACCTCTCGCGAGCACAGTTTCATCAAAGTCGAAATGGCACGTGTGATGGCCATCCGCAATATCCGAGCCCAGAACGAAGATGCCGGCGCCCCCTCCCCGTCTGGCAACAGTGCAAGCCAGAAGAGTCGCGTCTTCGCTCGCACCGAAGGCATGCGCATCTAGGACGGTTGGAAAAGCGCTCAACTCGCTGTTTGCCGATCTGGCCCACTCGACGATCTTCGGCGGGTTGCGCCAGTCCGACGCTTCGCCGCGAAGCTCCGTGCTCGTGGTGACTTCGTAAGCGGCTGCGCTGGCCTCGATCATGCGCCGGCAGCGCATGTCGAGCATTTGCAGTGCGGACATTTCGACGGCGCGGATCTCGAATTCCAGCACCGCCTCGTCAGGGACCACATTTAGGGCCTTTCCCGCGCGCAATGTTCCCACATTGACCCGGATGCCAGGTTCGCCCGACTGGGCGAGGCTGTGAAGGCCGAGGGTGGCCTGACATGCCGCAAGTAGCGCGTTTCGGCCCTTGTCCGGCGATTTCCCGGCATGCGCTGCCAGTCCGGAAAACCGGGTCTTGAACTTCCGCGTAGCCAGGAACCCGTCGACATCGAGCGCAAGGCTGCCCGAGGGAACGCCAAGGCCAATATGGATGGCGAGGAACAGATCGACATCGGCCATCCAACCGGCCTCGACCACGGCGCGCGCGCCGCGTCCGCCCTCCTCTGCGGGCTGGAAAAGAATGAGAAGCTTGCCGGCCGCTTCCGCCAGAAGCGGGCGGAGGATTCGAGCCACGCCCAGTCCTATCGCGATATGTCCGTCGTGACCGCATGCATGCATCACGGAGGGGACGGCGGATGCCCATCCTTCCGACGCCGGCCGATGACCGGACCTCGCCTCGTCAATGGGCAGCGCATCAATGTCGACGCGGAGGCAAATCGTGAGACCAGCGCGCCCACTGTCGAAGATGCCCATACAGCCAGTGTCGCCTTCGCCCTGGATCGGTCGGCTGCTCATGCCCAGTCTCGGCGCGCCGCGCAGCATGTCGCTGCCGGCGATGACCTTGTAGCCAAGGCTGGTGAGTTCCTCATCGAGGCGTCGGGTGGTTTCGATCTCACGCCAGCCCAGTTCGGGATGAGCGTGAAATTCACGCCGGGTCCGCGTAAGCCAAGGTGAGAGGGCACCGACATCGGATTGCAGGCGGTCGACCAGCGCAGGGCTCGGCAACCCTAGAAATTCCTTGGTCATGACTGGTTACTCTTCATGCCCACGGGCTTCGCCAGGCATTCTCCTGCATCCACACGCTTTTGATCTTCATATGCTGCTGGATGGCTTCCAGGCCCATCTCCAGGCCAACGCCGCTTTGCTTGTAACCACCATAGGGCGAACCGGGATGGAGACTGTGGGCCGTGTTGATCCAGATCAGCCCTGACCGGGCCTCGCGCGAAACGCGGCGTGCGCGTTGAAAACTGTTTGTCCACACCGTTGTCGCCAGACCGTAGCGGGTGGCGTTGGCGATCGCGATGGCTTCGTCATCGCTGGCGAACGAGGTCACCGTTATCATGGGCCCAAACACCTCCTCCTGTGCAATCGCCGCAGCCGGGCTCACATCAAGCAAGATCGAGGGCTCTATGTAGAATCCGGCCTTGGGCAGTGACCTGGGCCGAAGCTCGAACCGCTTTATGCCCGAACTCGAAGCCGCCGCAAGATGGGCAAGGACCATGTCACGATGGCGAGCCGATATGACCGGCCCGATCCGGGTGGCGGGCTCAAGCGGATCGCCGATGACAATGTCGTTGAGACGGTCAGCGATCTTGGCAACGAATTCCCCGGCGACCGACGCCTCGACAAGCAGCCGCGAGCCGGCAGTGCAGGTCTGCCCGGCATTGTTGAAAGCCGAAAAGACAAGGGCATCGGCTGCACGGTCGAGATCGGCATCGGCGAAAACTATGAAGCCGGTCTTGCCACCAAGCTCGAGAGTAACTGATTTGAGCAGTTCCCCGGTGATCGCTCCGATCCGGCGGCCGACGGCGGTGGAACCGGTGAAAGTGATCTTGCCGATGTCCGGATGATAGACGATAGCCTCGCCTGTCGAAGGGCCACTGCCATTGAGCACGTTCAGCAATCCGGCTGGCAGTCCCGCCCTGTGCGCGATCCAGGCCAGAAGCAAAGCCGACAGGGGGGATTCCTCGGCTGGCTTCAGAATAACGGCGTTGCCGGTGGCCAATGCCGGCGCGATCTTGCCTGCGGCGTTAGTCAGGGGATAATTCCATGGCGTTATCGCGCCTACGATGCCCATCGGCTCATATTCGACGAGATTGGTGCGGCCGGGCTGGACCGGAACGACGGCGCCCCGCAAACGGTCGGTGGTTCCAGCAAAGAATTCGAAGATCCGGGCGGCGCGTTCGACATCGCGCGTTGCGGTATCGCGGATGGGACGCCCCGAATCCAGTGTGTCCAGCATCCCGAGCGCCTTCGCATGCAGCCTGATCTCGTCCGCGATCCTGTGCAGTATCCGAGCCCGGTCCTGACCGTCTGACTGCCACCAGGCGACCTGCGCGCGCTGTGCAGCTTCCACGGCTGCTTGCAGGTCTTCAGTCGAAGCAACCGCCACATCAATCAAGGTCTCGCCGACGGTCGGGTCGACGCATGGCATCGTGGTGCCAGCCGAGTGCACATGCCAGGCACCATTGATCCATAGAGGCGCAACAGATCCGAAGTCCTCCGGCCAGCAGGCCGAAAGGTGCTCCTTTCGCAAGGTAAGTGGGATAGCTGGGCTGGCTGGCTTCATGCTTTTGGGCATTTCAGGTTTATCCTTACCAAGCTGATTGAAGCCAGGCGACAATCTCGGTCTGTGTCGCCGGGCGGGGGTTCCAATATGTCTGTGGGTCGGCCAGCACATCCTGAGCGATCTGCGCGAACTGCCCTGCCGGCAGACCGATCGCGGACAGGGTTTTTGGCGTTCCAAGAGTGTCAGCCAAATGTTCGATCTCGAAGACCAGCGTTCGCGTCGGATCGGCATTGGCTTCGGCCGCAACACCGGTCGCGCGTGCGATCTCTGCGAGGCGGTCGTGGGCGGCCTCAAAATTGAACCGAAGACTGTGCAGCACCATCACGGAATTGGCGGCCCCATGAGAGAGGCCATAACGGCCTCCGAGGCTATGGCAAACCGAATGGCCAATTCCCAGCCATGAGTTGGCATAGGTGAGGCCGGACATCGACGCCGCGTCGATTGCCTTCTGACAGGTTTCGACGGACGCTGCGGGACTTAATGGCGCAAAGGCCGGTAGGACGTGTAGGAGGCTTCGAAGGGCCGAGACCGCGAAAGCATCCGTGATCGGTTGAGCGCCTTTGGAGTAAAACGCCTCGAGGCAATGATGGACCGCGTTCATGCCGCTTGCGGCAAGGATTGCGCGGGGCGTGGTTGCGATGACCTCGCCGTCGAGAAACACGGCAACGGGCGTCAGTTTCGGATGCACGAAAATCAGTTTCTCACCGCGTTCGGTGTCGGTCACCGCTCCCCCACCAACCACGTCCGCCGCGGAAAAGGTGCTTGGAACGGTGAAGACCGGAAGCGGCTCGACATCGACATCGACGCCGTGGAACGTCGATGGCGGCTCGAAGCGACTGACGAAATCGACGACGCTGCGTCCGCTTGGGACCATGACGGCAATGGCCTTAGCGACATCGTGCGCGACCCCGCCGCCGATCGACACAACAGCGTCCGGCGAGAATGGGGCGACCCGATCGGCCATGCGTTTGATCGACGCGACCGGGGCGTTTGCTTCCAGACGATCGAACAGCCCGACAAGCTTCGGGCCGAGCGCAGCAGTCAATTCGTCAATGAAGGGTGAGTTTGCCTTTAGGCTCGCGCCGCAGACCACCACGACACGGCCCGCACCGATCCGCTCGAGTTCAACCGGTATTTGAGACCGGCACCCCGGTCCGCTGATAATGGTTTTGGGGATTGCCATCCCGTTGAAGCGGTGAAGGGTCATGTCTTGTTTCCAACCGAATGGACGGCGGCGGCCTTGCAGCCACCGCCGTGATTTTCAATTATTTCCAATCCGCCGGCACAGTCTGGCCGGAGAGATCGACACCGTCCGCAGTTGCCTTGGTGATCATGGTCGCCTGGGTCAGGGTTTCCTTGGGGATGGTCTTGCCCTCGGCGGCCTCGACGGCGCGCTGGACGGCAAGGCGCGCCATCGTTACCGGCTGGCTGACGATGGTCGCCTGGATCCACCCTTCGTTGATCAGGCGCTTGGTCTCATCCTCCATGTCGGTGGTCAGGACCAGGACATCGCCAGGGTTCTTCCCGGCGGCGCGCAGTGCCTGCACAGCACCGATCGCGATCGGACCGTTGAAGGCATAGACGGCCTTCAGATCGGGCTGCGACTGCAGAAAATCCTGCATAGTGGTCAACGCGTCGGCTGAGGACGTCGAGGTGAACTTTTCGGCGACCACCTTTATGCCCGGAAATTTTGACAGGTAGTCCTTAAAGCCGTTGACGCGGAAAAGCGTCAGATCGAGCCCGCTCGGACCGGACAGCATGGCGACATCGCCCTTGCCTCCGAGCTTGTCCGCGGCATAGGCGGCAAGCAGTTCGGTCATGACATAGGATGGTTCGCCGACAAAGCCGGTTACCTTTTCGGATTTTGTCGCGATGCCATCGTTGATGACGGGAATGCCGGCCGCAACGGCCTTCTCTACGACGGGAGCGGTGCCCTCGGAGCTCGAAGGAACCAGAACGATGCCGGAAACCTTGCGCGTGATCACGTCTTCGATCTGCGAGACCTGCTTTTGCAAATTGCCGTAGCCGCCGGCATCGTAGACCGTGACCTTGTAACCCAGCTTCTTGCCCTCGTCGGTGTAGCCGAAAGCCTTCAGCTTGAAATAGGGGTCGCCTGCCGCTGGCAGCATGACCGCGATTTCCTTGTCCTGGGCGGCAGCCGAAGCGATTGCGCCGCCAATTGCGACTGCGGCGGTCAGACCGAGCAAGGCCCCTTGGATTAGAGATCTATAACTCATTTTGCTGTTCCTTTTCTCTGGAAGTTCCCATCAAACACCCCGCTCCGGTTCAGCCGGATTCGGAGATTCCGGATAGCCGTCAGCCCGTTTCACGCCGGAAAGCATTCGCCCAGGCCGACAGAATGATGATGGCGCCAACGATCACCTGCTGGGTGAAGGTGGAGATGGCGAGGAGGTTTAGGCCGTTCACCATGAAGGCGATGACCAGGACACCGAGCACGGTGCGAAGCACGCCGCCCCGGCCGCCGAAAATGCTGGTGCCGCCGATGATCACGGCACCGATCGATTGAAGCAGCAGATCGCCGGAGCCGAGCAGCGGCTGGCCCGAGATGACGCGGCCGCTGAGCAGGAAGCCGCCTATGGCCGCAAAGGTCCCACTTATGACGTAGATGAAGATCTTCGTGCGCGCGACATTGATCCCCGACATCACGGCGACCTGCTCGGAGCCGCCTATCGCGTAGATGTGGCGCCCGATGGGCATCCGCGTCAGGACAAAATAGGCGATTGCCACCAGGATGAAGGCAATGATCAACGGCACCGGAAATGGGCCGATGAACCCGCCGCCGAACCAGAAGAAGATGTCAACATCGGGCTGCGGCAAGCCAAAGACGGTCGAACCGCCCGAGACGACAAGGGCAGCACCGGCGATCATATAGAGCATGCCGAGGGTGACGATGAACGGCTGGATTCTGGCGCGGCCGATCAGTAGGCCGTTGGCGAGCCCGACGAGAATTCCCGAGGCGAGCCCGATCACCGCAGCCGGCACGATGCCGTGGTTCATCATGATCGTGGCGGTGACGACACTGACCAGGCTGATGATCGAGCCTTGGGAAAGATCGAGGCCGCCCATCAGAAGCGCGAAGGTCTGTCCGCTGGCCAGGATGAGCAGCGGCGCGCTCTGCACGAGCACGTTGGTGATGTTGCCGGCCGTCAAGAAATGCGGGCTTGCCACCGAATAGATGGCGAACATGAGCACGAGCGCCAGGGTTGGGCCGAAGAGCGCGGGATCGAAACTCGGCTTGCGTGTCCGGCGATCGATGGCGGGACTATTGGTAACGGTCATTGTTGGTGTCCAAGTGTTACCGCCTCAACGATACGGCTTGCTGAAATGGCCTCGGCCTGGAATTCGGCGACGATCCGCCCCGCGCGCATGGCCAGCACCCGGTCACCGATTGCCAGCACCTCTTCCAGGTCGGACGACACGACTAGGACGGCGCGGCCCTGCGCCGCCAACTGGTCGATGAGGCCGTAGATCTCGTCCTTGGCGCCGACATCGACGCCTTGCGTCGGCTCGTCGAACAGGAAAATGGTCGCATTTGTCGACAGCCACTTTGCCAGGACGACCTTCTGCTGGTTGCCGCCCGACAGCGCCCCGGCGACGGCGCGCGGGTCCGGAGGACGGATGGCGAGGCGGCCGATCAGCGTTTCGGCGTGCGCGATCTGCCGGCGGATGGAAAGCCCGAAGCGCGCGACGAACCGGCTCAGGATCGGCAACGCCATGTTTTCGTAGACCGGCATCACTACCGACATGCCCTGGCCACGCCGATCCTCGGGTATCAGCGCCAGTCCGGCGGCGATTGCCTGCATCGGTGTCTTGGGTGGGAAGACCCGGCCGTCGATCCTGATTTCACCTCGCTCGGCCTGGCGCAGGCCGAACAGCGTTTCGAGCAACTCGGTGCGCCCGGAACCGACCAATCCGGTCAGGACGACGACCTCCCCCTTGCGCAGCGTGAGGGTGATGTCCTGGAACTCGCCACTGCGCGTCAGTCTCGATGTTTCGAGGGCGGGCCCACCTTCCGTGGAGACGCGCTCCCCGGAAACGTGACGGTCCCGCTTGGCAGCACCACGCTCGTGGCCGGTGATCAACTGGATTATCTTTGAACGGTCGATATGCGCGATCGGGAACGTACCTGCGGAAACGCCGTCGCGCAGCACCGTAACGCGCTGGACCAGCGGCGCGATCTCTTCGAGGCGATGGCTGACGTAGACAATGCCGACACCGTCTGTCGCCAGTTTGCGGATAAGCCCGAACAGCCGCTCGGATTCGGCATGGCTCAACGAAGCCGTCGGTTCGTCGAGGATCAGGATTCTGGCATTGCCGCGCAACGCCTTGGCGATCTCAACCATCTGTCTCTGCCCGGACCCCAATTCCGACACCAGGACGGTGACCGGAAACGAAGCGCCAACCAGATCGAGCAGGCGGCGGGCCTGGGCATGCATGGCGCGGCGATCGAGAACGCCCGAGGTCTTCGTCGTTTCGCTACCGAGAAAGATATTGTCGGCGACGCTCAGATGCGGGACCAGCGCAAAATCCTGGTAGATGACGCTGATGCCGGCCCGCATCGCCGCGGCTGTATCCCCAAAAGCCACAGGCGAGCCGTTCAGCAGGATACTGCCGCTGTCGCGCTGGTAGAGTCCGGCCACGATCTTGATCAGCGTGCTCTTGCCCGCACCGTTGGCGCCAAGAAGCGCATGCACCTCGCCTTTGCGGACATCGAAATCGACGCCGGCGAGCGCCACGACGCCGGGAAACGATTTGCGCAGCCCCCTGATCGACAGGATATCGCCGGCTTCCACGCGGTCGTCTATGGGCAAGGTCGCGCCGATCATCACGCGGTCCGCTGCCTCGCCGGATTGGGCGAGTCGCTGAAGAACCGTGTCTGGACGATCGCGTCCAACTCCACGATGTGGCACGCGCACTCACGCATATGGCGGGTCATGGCCGTGTGCACGCGATCCTTGTCGCGCGCCCGGTAGGCTTCGAGTAGTTCGCTGTGGGCGGTGTGGTTCTCGCGGTCGATCTTCAGTTGCCGCTGCTGGTACATGCGCTTGAACACGACCTGGTCGGCCAGCACCTTGTTGATGAAGCGGCAGGTGAAGGAATAAAGCGAGTTCGGCGAGCGAACAGCGAGAACGTTGTGGAACTCGAGCTCGTCGAGCCGCTGCTGACGGCGGAATTCAGGCGTATCCTCGATCTCGGCACAGGCTTCGATGAGTTCCTGCAACCGGTCGAAATCGTCTTCGGTCAACAAATCGACCACCGACACGGCCATCTCTGGCTCGACGAGCTGGCGCAGGTCGTAGATCTGGCCCGCCTGCAGGTTCTGGAAGTAAAAGTAATTGCCCAGAAGCCCGGCTGCTGTTTCGTAGCCGACCTCCGCGATGATGGCTCCGCCCGAGCGGCCGGCAACGATGCTGATCAGCCCTTGGACTTCCAGCGCTTTCAGCGCTTCGCGCATCGTGCTGCGGGCGACACCAAAAATCTCGACGAGTTCCTTCTCCTGCGGCAGGCGATCACCCGGCTTGATGTTCTTGGCCATCAGCCAGTGCTTGATCCGATCAACCACCTGGTCGGAGAGCTTTCGCCGCGAAAGGGGTGCAACGTCCATATATGCCTATTCCATCTATTATTATAATTATGATCATAATTAAGTCGAATGGTAGGTCAATCCGAAAAATCACGTTGTGGTGCTCGTGGTTCGATGATCACCGGGCGAAAACGCAAAGCCGAACCAGCCGACACTGCCAAAAGGCTCTTGACGCCAGCGCGTAGCCAAAGTGCCGGACGACCAACGATCACTACCCCTTGCCGATGGGCTGCGGCTCCCTGCCTTGCAGCAGCACGATCCTCGATACCCCGCCGCCGTCGCGGCTCGACCATCAGGCGGGCATCCGCGTTTTCCAACTCGGTCTGGCAAGCCGGTTGACCTCGCGAAATCAGCCCCCTGCAATTGGGCATGTCAGCCTTTCGGCCGAGGAACAGCGCGTCATGAAGCGTCGTGGAGCTGAAAATCTCGTTCAATGATGACGGTGCTGTAGGGCGTCGCCTAGAGCATACCGCCCCACAACCACATCGACAGGGCCATCAGGTTGAGCTTGAGCCGATAGGGCTGGTCCGTACGTACCGCTAGCAGCGCACTGGTTACCGACAGCGCCTAAGTGGCTACCACAGCCAGCAGCCAGCCGTCGTTAATACCCTTGTCAAGGTCGGCTTCTCGCGCCGAACGGTGAAGGCATTGAAGATCCTGTAGGTCAGGCATACCCAAGCAGGATGGCCAGCATCCGCAGAAACTTGCCAACGACGATGTTCTCGTCCAGCACCATGAACTGGCTGGCGAGGATGCCAGTGCCGGCCACCGTGGTGAAGTAACCCGGCCCGGTCAGGTGAGCGACCATATCGCCGAAGAAGCGGCGCGGATAGCGCCAGGCCCGCAAGGCGTACAATAGCACGGCATATTGCCCGATATTGAGATAGAACAGGCCGAGAGCAATGGCGTAGTGCTCCATCATCAAGGCCGCCAGCGAGACGATGCCTGTGGCCATTACCAGTCCGAAATAAGCGGGCGACATTTCGGCAAGACCAGAAGAATATTCCGCCGTCGGCCGGGTTCGGCTGTCGGTTGTCATGGCTTCCTCGCCCGTTGTGGCGCTGCCGCGACCGGCATCACCCTCCCCGCTGGAGCATGTCGGAATGAGTTGCAAGCGCCCGTTTGGACAACGCGTGTCGCCTCCATGAACTAAATGATGAGCATGGGCAGACTGGAAAACCCGCTTGCAGGATAGATGGCGATCGTTGGCTGCGTGCCCGACGCCAATGCTATACTGCGGGTCCGCCCCAGCAATTCCTCCATAACGACGCGCAGCTCCAGCCGCGCCAGTTGCGCGCCCGGGCAGACATGGATGCCACGGCCATAAAGGAGGTTCTGCGCGGGGTCGCGATCGAGGCGGAATTCGTCAGCATCGCCAAAGACCGCCTCGTCGCGGTTCGCCGATGCCCACATAAGCGTGACCCGCTCGCCTGCGGCGATCTCACGCCCTCCGATTTCCACCGACCTTGTCGTCACCCGCCGGTTGGCGATGAGCGGTGCATGCATCCGCAATATCTCGTCGATGGCTGCGGGCAGCAGATGCGGACCTTCCCGAAGCCGCTGCTGGACCTGAGGGTTCTCTGCAAGATGGTGGCTCAGGATCCCGACGCAGGCAGTGATGGTGCCCAACTCACCAACGGTCCAGTTGCGCAAGATGCTGACGATCTCCTCGTGGTTCAGGGGCCTGTCGCCCACTTTTTCCCGCAGCAGATCCGACGTAATGTCTTCCGGCGCGGTTGCGCCAGCCTCGCGCCGCGCTTCCAGCAACTGGCTGATATAGCCGTCGAACTCGTGCGCTACGGCCGCCATCGAGTTCATGTCCCTCGCCAAGGTGGCCTCATGGTTCTTCTGAACCCATTGAAGCAGCGGCTGATGCAGACTGTCCGGCCAGCCGAGAAAGGCGCACTGAATCCGCACCGCGAAGCACCGGGCAAGCTGCGTGACCAGATCGACCTCCACGCCTCTTTCCAGGCTGGACACGAGATCGGACGAGATCATCCGGCATGACGGCTCGAAGCCTGCGACGCGCTCTGGCTCGAAATGGCGCTCGATCAATCGCCGGTATGCCGTGTGCCGCGGCGGATCCATGCCGCTCGGCACCGACAGATGGCTGGAGACGACGCTGCTGAACGTCTGGTGATCGTCCAGCGCCTGCACCACGTCCTCGTGCCGGAACAGCGACCAACCCAGATAGTCGCTATATGCCACGGGGCAGCGGCCTCGCATCGCGTCGTATGCCTTGATCTGGTCGGAAAGAACCGCATCGGACCGGGGGGTCCAGTCTGGTCGCGGTTTATCTGGCATCATCATCGTGCCTCCCAGCAACGTCGCGAGACCGACGTCTGCGTGCGTGCAACTTTTCGCGCATTCCAGCACCCGCGGCCATCATGCGCTGACATGGCGCGATGCCACGGCATCGGTCCTGTGCACGGACGTATGTACCGTCATGCTCCCTTCGGTCGCTTCAGGACGGACATATCAGTGGTCTTGCGGGATGTTTCTTTGATGAAACGCAAACAAGCGCTTCAAGAGAACCGATATGGTCGACCGTCACATTGGAGAAGGCCATGTCCCGCCTGATATCGGAACCGAAGGAGTCGATCCGGTCAATGGGCGAGCTTCTCGCCGTCGCGCGGGCGATGGAGAAGGAGTCTGCGGACAGATATGCGGATCTGGCCGGGCGCATGCGCGCAGTCGACCGACCGGAGCTGGCCGAGGTCTTCGACCGCCTGGTCGACGAGGAGTTGGGCCATGTGGACATGGTCACCAGCTGGTCGCTCCAGATTCACCATCGGATGCCGGAAGCGCTGCCGGCCGATGCCTTGCCACAGGACGTTTTCGACGAGGAAAGCATCGGGTTTGTCTCGCCCGAATTGGTTGACGCCTATCGCTCCCTGGCCATCGCCGTCCGCAACGAGGAGCGCGCCTTCGCCTTCTGGTCCTATGTAGCAGCCCACGGAGTGTCTCCGGAAATCCGGGAAGCCGCAGAACGGATGGCACGCGAGGAACTGGAACACGCAAAAACGTTGCGACGCGAGCGCCGCAAAGCCTTTTTCAAGGATCGGCATCCGCAGCCAGCAATCCAGGAGCCCTACGATCTGTCCAGAATGGAAATGGAGGTGTGCACGCGCCTCGAGGAATATGCCGACATGAAAGAGAACACCGAAATGAAAGGGAACAAGAATACATACCGGGATCTTGCCCTCGAAGCCCGCAAGCTCTCCCTCGATCTCGCATCGGATCCTCTTCGGACCTCCGTGCCTGTCGGGTCTCCGCCGCCGCGATCGTTGGATGCGCTCTGCGAGTGGCTGGCCGACTACTACATCGACGCGGGCGAACGCCTGCTTTCGCAGGCCGCGCGCGACAGAGCGCAGGCGCTGGCCACCATCGCTGTCAAGCGCCTTGCCATCGTCCGCGATCTTTTAACGAGATAAGTAGAACCTTGCCCAGCCGCTGGCACAATTGCCCCTCTGAAGAGCGATCCACCACCAACCCGTCATTGATCGGCCGATGAAGGCGATAACGGCTTCAGAGGCGGCGAAGTCGCGCTAGCGCTTTGCGATTGGCTGTTTGCCGAGCAGTTGGAAAACCCTCGTCGCGATCGTGCCCTCGATTGTGCTTCAGATGGCCAGGGCTCCTGGCGGACGAGTAGGGCGCGCCAAGCGAATTCGAGCGCCGCACCGGCTGCGGTGCCTAACCGGAATTCCGGTTAGTTTATCGTCTGCTTCCAGGGAAATATGCCGCTTGAGGTGCAGGTGGGGCACCCTCTCACGAACCAGGCGGTCGGGCTCGATATGCCGCAGGCTCACAAAGGTTGAGCTAACGCAGCCCGTGACCCTGCGGCGGCAAGACCACGCTCCAGATCGGCAAGGAGATCGGCCTCGGCCTCAAGTCCGACTGAGAGGCGCAGCAAGCCGTCAGATATACCGGCCGACCGACGCGCTTCCGCTCCCATGCTGGCATGGGTCATGGTTGCTGGATGCGCGACGAGGCTTTCGACGCCGCCGAGCGACTCGGCGAGCGTGAATATCCTCACGCTCTCCACAAAGCGGCGCACCGCCTCCAAGCCATCGGCGAGCTCGAAACTCAGCATCGCGCCAAAGCCGTCTTGCTGGGCCTTCGCCAGGGCATGTCCGGGATGAGAAGCGAGCCCCGGATAATGCACCGCGCTCACTGCCTCGTGCTTCTCGAGGAAGTGAGCAACCGCGGCAGCGTTCGCCTGCTGGCGGTCGATGCGCGGAAACAGCGTCCGAAGGCCGCGCAGCGTCAGATAGGCATCGAACGGCGAGCCGGTCACTCCGATGAGGTTGGCCCATGCGCGAAGCTGCTCTGCATCATTGGCGGCGCCGCAGACGACTGCGCCGCCTACGATGTCGGAGTGACCATTCAGGTATTTCGTGGTGGAGTGGATGACGAACTCCGCGCCGAGATGGAGCGGCCGCTGTAGTGCCGGCGAGAGAAAGGTGTTGTCGACGGCCACTTTCGCGCCGACAGCCTTCGCCACTCGCGCGATCTCGCGAATGTCGACGACGCGCATCAACGGGTTGGACGGTGTCTCCACAAGGACCAGAGAGGGCCTGCGGGAGAGAGCCGCGGCCAGCGCAGCAGCGTCGGACTGATTGACGAACACGACATCGAAATGTCCCTTGTCGCGTCGCGCGGAAAGCAGTCTGTACGTGCCGCCATAGCAATCATGCGGCGCGACCACCAGATCGTCACGACCGACGAGCGACAGAACGAGATCGACCGCCGCCATGCCGGAAGACGTGATGACCGCGCCGGCACCGCCTTCGAGCTTGGCCAGCGTGTCGGCGAGGACGTCCCGGCCAGGATTGGCCGTACGGCTGTACTCGTAGCCGCGGTGCTTGTCGAAGCCGGAAAAGGCAAAGGTGCTGCTGAGATAGAGCGGCGGTGTCACCGCTCCATAGTTCGCGTCCGAAGCGATGCCGTTAGCTGCCGCAACGGTCCGGCGATCTCGCTCTCGCATCCTTCTGTCTGTCCGCCCCCTTCTAGCATCCCTTGGTGCTCCCCTTGGCCAGCGGCCATTTTTGGCGGTTATGTTGGACGATGACAAACGAATAATATTGCTCGCTTAGCACAAAAATTTTGTACTTAATGGGACAGAAGATAACTGTTCCCGGGTAGTGACAAAGAGCATCTGAAAGATTTCGTCACGGCGCCTGCCCGTCTCGCAGGGCGCAACCAAAGATGTTGGGTTGCGTTTCGTCATTCACTCGTCAATATGAGCGGAAGGCGTGGGAAGCAATTGTCGCGTGAGGGAGGCAGCCTTGCTCCGATCTGCGATCGTGTCGTTTCTGGTTGCTGAATTTTCATCCTCGGCGGCGAGATTCCGAGGAGTGTCCGACCTAGGCGCGCCTCTGTGGCACCCAATTCGCCCAACATCCTCCAGCCGCAACTGCGATGCCTTTCAGGAGGCGCAGCTTTGCTGGAGGCTCGTCAAACGCGGCCGACCCCTCCTGCCTGCAATCGGTATTGCGGGGGGGCTCCTGTCATTTCCGTTCGAGCCACCAACGCACGGCCATCGGTCGATCGCAGCAGCGGAGCACGTCTTCAATGGCCGATCTTGGGTGCGTCACCTCGCAATGTCCAGGAAGGGTTCGGTGATCGACCGGACCGTCCGAGGCAAGACGGTGGCCGAGGGCTAGCATGCCGGAAGCACCACGAAGCCTCGCCGTATTGCTGGTCAGCACGTGGGCCTTCACGGTCTGCTTCGCCGTCTGGATGATGTTCGGCGTGACCGGAATCCCGATTCGCGAGGAACTCGGGCTCGACGCCACGCAGTTTGGGCTTCTTACGGCGACTCCGGTCCTGACCGGCGCGCTCTTCCGCCTGCCGCTCGGCATCTGGACCGACCGCTTCGGCGGGCGGATCATCATGCTGCTGCTGCTGATCGGCTGCGCCGTTCCGTTATGGCTCTCCTCCTACGCGACCGCGCTCTGGCAGCTTCTTCTGCTCGGCCTTGCCCTTGGTCTCGTCGGCGCGTCCTTTTCCGTGGGCACCCCCTATGTGGCACGTTTCTTCCCGAAGGAGCGCCGCGGCTTCGCCATGGGCTTCTTCGGCGCCGGCACCATCGGAGCGGCGCTCAACATGTTCGTGGCGCCCGTCTTGATCGATAGCTATGGGTGGCAGGCGGTACCAAAGACCTATGCCCTTTGCCTCCTCGCGACCGCAGCGGTTTTCTGGATTTTCTCAGCACCCGATCCCGGAGCCGGCAAGGCTGCCCCCCCGATATCGCAACAGCTGGCGGTGCTGCGCGATCCTCGCGTCTGGAAATACTGCCAGTATTATTCGATCGTGTTCGGAGGCTTCACGGCGCTCTCGGTGTGGATGCCGCAATATTTCCGGAGCGAGTACGGCTTCTCCATCGCGCAAGCCTCGCTGCTTGCCGCGAGCTTCTCGCTGCCAGGCGGAGCTTTCAGGGCGCTGGGTGGCTGGCTATCCGATCGCTTCGGGGCCCATGCCGTCACCTGGTGGGTTCTATGGTTTGCTTGGATTTGCCTGTTTTTGCTGTCTTATCCGAGGACCCAACTGACCGTGTATACAGTCAACGGGCCCGTGAGCTTCGCCATATGGCTTGTACCATGGCTGTTCACGCCGATCCTGTTCGGGCTTGGCATCGCTTTCGCATGCGGCATGGCCTCGACCTTCAAATACATAGGTGACGATTTTTCCGACTCGATAGGTGTCGTGTCAGGCATCGTCGGCATGGTGGGTGGTCTCGGTGGCTTCCTGCTTCCGATCATGTTCGGTGCTATCCTCGACCTGCTTGGGGTCAACTCAAGCTGCTTCATGCTGCTCTACGGAATCGTTTGGGTGTCGTTGATCCTGAACTATCTGACCGAGGTGCGGCGTGCCCCGGTCATGGGCGAGGACACTACTCAACCAGCTCTGCGCAAGGCCGACACTCCAGCATAAGGAACAGCCATATGAGCCACTTCCTGGAACGCCTCACCTACCTCAGCCGACGCCGTGAATCCTTCGCGGACGGCCATGGCGAGTTGCGCGACGAAGACAGGATGTGGGAGGAAGGCTACCGGCAGCGCTGGCAGCACGATAAGATCGTGCGCTCCACACACGGCGTGAACTGCACTGGCTCCTGCTCATGGAAGATCTACGTCAAGAGCGGCGTGGTCACCTGGGAGACGCAGCAGACGGACTACCCGCGCACACGCCCAGGCATGCCCAACCACGAGCCGCGCGGCTGCTCGCGCGGCGCCTCCTACAGCTGGTATCTCTACAGCGCGAGCCGCATCAAATATCCGATGGTGCGCGGCCGCCTCGTGAGCGCCTGGCGCGAGGCGCGCAAGACGCTGGGACCCGTCGAGGCGTGGGCCTCGATCGTCGGCGATGACAGGGTCGCAAAGTCCTACAAGGCGATGCGCGGGCGCGGCGGCTTCGTGCGCTCGACCTGGGCTGAAGCCACGGAGATCATCGCCGCCGCCAATGTCCACACGATCAAGGCATGGGGACCGGATCGCGTCGTCGGCTTCTCGCCGATCCCGGCCATGTCCATGGTCTCCTATGCCTCCGGCGCGCGCTATCTGAGTCTGATTGGCGGCACGCTGCTTTCCTTCTACGACTGGTACTGCGATCTGCCGCCCTCCTCCCCGCAGACCTGGGGCGAGCAGACCGACGTGCCGGAATCGGCGGACTGGTACAATTCCGGCTACATCATCGCCTGGGGCTCCAACGTCCCCCAGACGCGCACGCCCGACGCGCATTTCTTCGTCGAGGCGCGCTACAACGGCACCAAGGTTGTGGCCGTCACGCCCGACTATTCCGAAGTGGCAAAGCTGTCGGACCTCTGGCTGCATCCCAAGCAGGGCACGGACGCTGCGCTCGCCATGGCGATGGGGCATGTCGTCCTCAAGGAGTTCTTCCTCGATCGCAAGACGCCGTATTTTGAAGACTATTGCCGCCGCTTTACCGATATGCCGATGCTGGTGCGGTTGAGGAAGGACGGCGACCGCTTCGTGCCAGACCGCTATGTGCGCCAAAGCGACCTTCCCAGCGCCCCGAAGTCGGGCCGCAAGGCGCCGAAATCCAACCGCGCCGCATGGAAGACGGTGGCATTTGCGGAGGAAAGCGACGATCTCGTCGCGCCGCAGGGGTCGATCGGCTATCGCTGGCCGGCGGACGGCGAGGAAAAGGGCCGCTGGAACCTCGAGGAAAAGGATGGCGAGACGAGCAAGGAGGTGCGGCTGGGGCTCAGCCTCGTAGAGCGGCGCGACGACGTGTTGCCAGTCGCCTTTCCGTACTTCGGCGGCACGCCGCATCCGCATTTTTCCGGAAACGACCAGGGCGGCGATATCCTCGTCCGCAACGTGCCGGTGCGGCGCGTCAGCCTTGCGGATGGCGAAACCTACGTCGCCACCGTCTTCGACCTGCTCTGCGCAAACTACGGGCTGGATCGCGGCCTGAGCGGCGATTGCGCGAAAAGCTTCGACGACAATGTGCCCTACACGCCCGCCTGGCAGGAAAAGATCACCGGCGTTTCCGCCGCGCATGCCATCGACGTGGCGCGCGGCTTCGCGACGAACGCAGAGAAGACGAAGGGCCGCTCGATGGTCATCATCGGCGCCGGCATGAACCACTGGTACCACCAGGACATGGGCTACCGTTCCATCATCAACATGCTGATGATGTGCGGCACCGTTGGCGTCTCCGGCGGCGGCTGGGCGCACTATGTCGGGCAGGAGAAGCTGAGGCCGCAGACTGGCTGGACCATGCTCGCCTTCGCGCTCGACTGGGTGCGGCCGCCGCGCCACATGAACGGCACCTCCTTCTTCTACGCGCATTCCG
The DNA here is from genome assembly GCF_029625685.1 of Mesorhizobium sp. WSM4976. Taxonomy (NCBI): domain Bacteria; kingdom Pseudomonadati; phylum Pseudomonadota; class Alphaproteobacteria; order Hyphomicrobiales; family Phyllobacteriaceae; genus Mesorhizobium; species Mesorhizobium sp. WSM4976. Next base: position 25,455 of record NZ_JARTVT010000002.1, on the reverse strand, counting down.
ATCAGTGGCGTTACGAAAAGCTCGACGTGGCCGAGTTGCTGTCGCCGCTAGCCGATCCCGCGCCCTATCGCGGCTCAATGATCGACCTCAACGTCAAGGCGGAACGCATGGGCTGGCTGCCTTCGGCGCCGCAGCTCAACGTGAACCCGTTGACGCTCGCGGCGGAAGCCGAGAAGCAAGGCGTCGACGTGAAGGACCGTGTGGTCGCCGGCCTGAAATCCGGCAGCATTTCCATGGCCTGCGAGGACCCCGACAATCCGATCAATTTCCCGCGCAACCTGTTCATCTGGCGCTCAAACCTGTTCGGCTCGTCGGGCAAGGGACACGAATATTTCCTGCGCCATTTCCTCGGCACGCGGCACGGCCTGCAAGGCAAGGATCTCGGCGAGGAAGGCCGCGAGAAACCGAATGAGGTCGAGTGGCACGATCCGGCCCCGGAAGGCAAGCTCGACCTGGTCGTGACGCTCGACTTCCGCATGTCGACGAGTTGCCTCTATTCCGATGTCGTGCTGCCGACCGCCACCTGGTACGAGAAGAACGACCTCAACACCTCCGACATGCACCCATTCATCCACCCGCTCTCCGCCGCGGTGGATCCGGTGTGGGAGGCGAAGAGCGACTGGGAGACCTACAAGGCGATCGCCAGGCGCTTTTCCGAACTGGCCGAGGGCCATCTTGGCGTCGAGCGCGACGTGGTGCTCACTCCGATCCAGCACGACACGCCGGCTGAGCTTGCCCAGCCCTTCGAGGTTCAGGACTGGAAGAAGGGCGAATGCGAGCTGGTGCCCGGCGTTACCGCGCCGCAGATCGCCGTGGTCGAGCGGGACTATCCCAACACGTACCGCCGCTTCACCGCGCTTGGGCCCCTCGCCGACAAGCTCGGCAACGGCGGCAAGGGTATTTCGTGGAATACCGAAGCCGAGGTGAAGGGGCTCGGCGCGCTCAACTATCGCGTCAGCGACGGCGGGCCGACCGATGGGCGGCCGCGCATCGACACCGACATAGATGCGGCCGAAACCGTGATGTATCTGGCGCCCGAGACCAACGGCGAGGTGGCGGTGAAGGCCTGGGAGGCGCTGGGCAAGATCACCGGGCGCGACCACGCCCACCTTGCCGAGACGCGCGAGGACGAGAAGATCCGCTTCCGCGATATCCAGGCGCAACCGCGCAAGATCATCTCCTCGCCGACCTGGTCGGGCATCGAGAGCGAACATGTCTCCTACACGGCCGGCTATACCAACGTGAACGAGCTGATCCCGTGGCGCACCATCAGCGGCCGCCAGCAATTTTACCAGGACCATCGCTGGTTCCGCGATTTCGGAGAGGGTTTCGCCATCTACCGCCCGCCGATCGACACGCGAACGGCCGCCGCCATGCTCGGCAAGAAGGCGAACGGCGAGAAGGAGATCGTGCTCAACTTCATCACACCTCACCAGAAATGGGGCATCCACTCAACCTATACCGACAACCTGATCATGCTGACGCTGTCGCGGGGCGGGCCGATAGTGTGGCTGTCGGAGACGGATGCGCAGAGGGCAGGCATCGTCGACAACGATTGGATCGAACTGTTCAACCTGAACGGTGCCATCGCCGCGCGCGCCGTGGTCAGCCAGCGCGTCCAGGAAGGCATGTGCATGATGTATCATGCGCAGGAGAAGATCGTGAACGTGCCTGGTTCCCAGATTACCGGCCAGCGCGGCGGCATCCACAATTCGGTGACGCGCACGGTGCTGAAGCCGACCCACATGGTCGGCGGCTACGCACAGCTTTCCTACGGCTTCAACTACTACGGCACGGTCGGTTCCAACCGCGACGAGTTCGTGGTCGTGCGGAAGCTCGTCAAGGTCGAATGGCTCGACCATTCCAATCCCGTCGATCCGGTTGCCGAGGAGGCCGCGTCATGAAGATCCGTGCGCAGATAGCGATGGTGCTGAACCTCGACAAATGCATCGGGTGCCACACCTGCTCCGTCACCTGCAAGCAGGTGTGGACCTCACGCCAGGGCATGGAATACGCCTGGTTCAACAATGTCGAGACAAAGCCCGGCATCGGCTATCCCAAGGACTGGGAGAACCAGGAGCGCTGGAACGGCGGCTGGAAGCGGAAGAAGAACGGGAAGATCGTGCCGAAGCAGGGCGGCAGGCTGGCCGTGTTGGCGAAAATCTTCGCCAATCCGAACATGCCGGAGATCGACGACTATTACGAGCCTTTCACCTTCGACTACGAGCATCTGCAGAAGGCGCCCGAGCTCCCGACGGCGCCGGTCGCCCGGCCATTGTCGCTGATCACCGGCCGGCCGATGGAGAAGATCGAATGGGGGCCAAATTGGGAGGAAATCCTCGGCGGCGAGTTCGACAAGCGCTCGCAGGACTACAATTTCGAGGCGGTGCAGAAGGACATCTACGGCCAGTTCGAGAACACCTTCATGATGTACCTGCCGCGTCTGTGCGAGCATTGCCTCAACCCGAGCTGCGTCGCGTCCTGTCCCTCCGGCTCGATCTACAAGCGCGAGGAGGACGGCATCGTCCTCATCGACCAGGACAAGTGCCGCGGCTGGCGCATGTGCGTGTCGGGCTGTCCCTATAAGAAGATCTACTACAACTGGACCTCGGGAAAGGCGGAGAAGTGCATCTTCTGCTATCCGCGCATCGAGGCCGGACAGCCGACCGTCTGCTCGGAAACCTGCGTCGGCCGCATCCGCTATCTCGGCGTGCTCCTCTACGACGCCGACGGCATCGAGCGCGCGGCCTCCGTGGAGGATGAGCAGGATCTCTACGAGGCCCAGCTCAAGCTCTTCCTCGATCCGAACGACCCGGCGGTCGTGGAGCAGGCCCGCGCGGACGGCATTGCCGACAATTGGATCGAGGCGGCGAGGCGCTCCCCCGCTTACAAGATGGCGGTGGACTGGAAGATCGCCTTTCCGCTGCATCCCGAATACCGCACCTTGCCGATGGTGTGGTACGTGCCGCCGCTTTCGCCCATCCAGTCGCACGCCAATGCTGGCGCGATCGAGACGGTGGGCGAGATTCCGGATGTGCGCTCGCTGCGCATACCAGTGCGCTACCTTGCCAACCTGCTCACCGCCGGCGCCGAGGCGCCGGTCGTCGCGGCGCTGGAACGGATGCTCGCCATGCGCATCTACTTCCGCCAGCGCCAGCTCGGCGAGGGCGATGGAGCCGCGGTACTGGCACAGGCAGGGCTTTCGGTCGCGCAAGTCGAGGACATGCACCGCTATCTCGCCATCGCCAACTACGAGGACCGCTTCGTCATCCCGACCAGCCACCGCGAGGACGCCGAGGACGCCTACGGGCTGAAGGGCTCCTGCGGCTTCACCTTTGGCAATGGCTGCGATTTCGGACCACCGCATTCGACGCTTTTCGGTGGCAAGATGGGTCGCCGCAAGCTCAATCCCGTGCGGCCGCTCGATACGTGAGGATGATACCCATGTTGATCTTCAAGGCCTTCAGCGCGCTTTTGTCCTATCCAAGCGAAGAGATGCGCCAGGCGCTGCCCGAGATCGCCAAAGTCGTGTGCGCCGCGCCGATAGTGGCCGCGCGCGAGCGGAATGCCCTCCTCGCCCTGATCGACGAGATCGGACAAGGCAGCCTGCTCGCCGCCGAGGAGCGCTATGTCGACCTGTTCGACCGCGGCCGTGCTTTATCCCTGCATCTGTTCGAGCACCTGCACGGCGACGGCCGCGACCGGGGCGCCGCCATGGTCGAGTTGAAGGCCCTCTACGGCGCCGCCGGCTTCGAGCTCGCCGCCTCCGAGCTGCCCGATTACCTGCCGGTTGTGCTGGAGTATCTGAGCCAGCGCGACATGGCCGAAGCGCGCGAGCTGCTGGCCGACTGCGCGGCCATCCTCGCTTCGATCAGCCGTTCGTTGCTCGCCCGGCAAAGCCGATATGCCGCCGTCCTCCAGGCGCTGCTGGTCATCGCCGGCGAGAAGCCGATCGAAGCGGCCAAGGTGAAGCCGGTCCGCGAGCGGACGGAAAGGCTTGACAGCGACTGGGCCGAGCGCCCGGCCTTTGCTGATGTCGCCCCGCCCGGCGGCGGCTCCACGATTTGAGAACGAAGGAGGCTCTTCATGCTTGCCAATTCCTACGTGAACACGCTGCTCTTCGGCGTCTATCCCTATATCTGTCTCGTAGTGCTCCTGATCGGCAGCCTGATCCGCTTCGACCGCGAGCCCTTCACCTGGAAGAGCGATTCCTCGCAGGTGCTGCGCAAACGCGAACTGCAGTTGGGCTCCACCTTCTTCCATTACGGCGTCATCGTCGTCATCCTTGGCCATTTCGCCGGCTTCCTGGCGCCGCACTGGGCGGTCGACTGGGCGCTGTCGCCGGTCGCGCACCAGTTGCTTGCGATGGTGGTGGGCGGCATCGCCGGCTTCGTCGCCATCGTCGGGCTGACGATCTTGATTCACAGGCGGCTTGCCGATCCGCGCATCCGGCTGAACAGCCGCAAATGGGACATCGCGATCACCTTCATGCTGTGGCTGCAGCTTGCGCTCGGCCTGCTCACGGTGCCGCTATCGGCCTTTCATATGGACGGAGGCCTGTTCGAGACGCTGACAAGCTACGTGAAAGGCATCGTGACGCTGGACGGCGGAGCGGCCGCGCTCATGGTTGACGTGCCGCTCACCTACAAGCTGCACATACTGCTCGGCTTCACGCTGTTCCTGGTTTCGCCGTTCACCCGCATGATTCATATCTGGAGCGGGGCTGGGGCGCTTTCCTATCTGTTCAGGCCCTACCAGATCGTGCGCACGCCCAAGACCCGCGCCCAGGAGCCGACCAGGCCATGATCCTGTCGGTGAATGGCATAGCCGTGGCGGTCGAAGCTGACCGCCTCGCCGAGTTGGCCGCCGCGCAGGAGCTTCTGCGCCAGCGCGCGGTTGCGGTCGGTCTGCTCGATCCGTCGGTTGAAGACGAGGCGGCTGTCAAGTCGGCGATCGAGGCGCTGCTGGAAAAGGAGGTGGTCACGCCGGCTCCCACCGGGGCCGAGTGTCGTCGCTACTACGAGCAGAACCCGGCCGAATTCGAGAGCGGCGACCTCGTCCACGCGCGGCACATCCTGTTCCAGGTGACGCCGCAGGTGAACGTGCCGCAGATGCGGGCCCGCGCCGAGCAGGCCCTGAACACATTGCTTGCCGAGCCGGACCGCTTCGCCGCGATGGCGGCAGAGCTTTCCAACTGTCCTTCGGGCCAGCATGGTGGCAGTCTCGGCCAGGTCGGGCGCGGCGATATGGTGCCGGAATTCGAAAAGGCTCTCTTCAAGTTGGGAACCTCAGGCATCCTGCGTGAACTCGTCAAGACGCGCTACGGCTTCCACATCGTCGCCATCGACCAGCGCATCCCGGGTCGCAGGCTTCCGTTCGACATCGCTCAGGAGCAGATCGTCGCGCGACTTCGATCGAGAGTGGAGGAAAAGGCGCTGCGCCAGTATATAAGCGTCCTTGCCGGGCAGGCCGAGATCGAGGGCATCCATTTGGAGGCGAGCGAGTCGCCGCTGGTCCAGTAGGTTTGCCCCCGTTCGGTAGCCTCAAAGATGCCTGTTGCCTTTGACGGAAGGAAATAGCCGCTGCCTCGCGCTTCGTTTTATGGGACGAAAATACACGCTGACGGCCGATTTGAAGAGAAACCGAATTCGACGAATGCCTGGCGTGGGAAAACGCCGCAGCATGCTTGCGCCCGAGCTCCTCGAGGAACCAGGAACCCTGCTGCGTCTCCTCGGTCAGCACATGACAGCCGTCGGCCGTGGGCGTAATCACCCAGCCGTGGTAGGCGCTCGAACCTGTCTCGTCGCCGTCCACGGTCGTCGCCCAGGCGAGCCTGCGGCCAGGCACGCATTCCGTCACGACAAGGCTCATCGGAAAGCCGACCGTCACCGGGCTGTACCGCGTCTGCGCCTGGGTGACCGCGGTCGAGAGTGCGAGCATTCCTGCAAGGGCGAACCCTCTCATTGCTAACTCCTTTCCCTTAGTGTTCAGACGATCGTCGCCGGAGGTCGACATCGTGGCGACCATCGCTGGGGTGCCAGTTCGAACGAAATGGCTTTCGCGCACTTACGTTCCATTGCCAGCTTTCAATTGAGACGTTGCCGCGCCGCGCTATCGGAATGTGGGACCTGTGGTCGCGATCCAGGGCCTTGAGACTGCCCTCGCAACGCTGACCTGCTCGGCAAGCCTCGATCGCCGCTGTCGGTCCGGAATTTCGCCGACAGCAATCGACGAGACATTAAAAAAAGATGACGCTTTTCGTTGGACGCACCATTGCGATATGCCGCGAGATTCCTGTCCCCGGACCGTTCCAAGTCGGACCTATGTTGGTAAACCTGCGCTGATTGCAAGACCGACATTTGCCGCCACCAGGCACAACCGATGTGCTGGAACCCGATCGAGTTCAAGCGCGTCGATGTTGGTGAGCGGTTGGGACCCGGCGACACGCGGGACGCGGGCCTGCGTTCCGACCAGAAAGGGGTTGTCGCAGTTGAGCATCCGCATGCGATCTTGTCCATCGCGACCCCGGCCCTCCTGGATGCGGCGAGCCGCGCGAAACCATCATCAGTGCGTCGCTGCTTCGCCTTGCAGCGATCGAGATGGAAGGGGGACGAAACTGTCCACAAGCTTCCGAAGGTCGCATCCCGTCCCCAACCCGTTGAATAGACTGCTTCCAATAACTATATCGGGAGCATGGTTATTCTGGGCACCCATAAGAAATACTTGGTCGTCTCGGCGTCCCTCCTGACGCGTTCGTAGCCCGAGCGGCTCGAACGCTTCCGTTCGCCGTCTCGGGACCCTTCACCCACAATCAGACGATCTGGCACGGCGCTGCTCCTGGCGATGCGGCGAGCGTTGAAGAAGCTCGTCCTGTGCCTTCCCGCAGCTGTTCACTGATGTCCGTATGGAGCGTCGTGGAACGGGCTGAGCAAACGTTAAAAGAGGACGACATGTCCATATCCAAGTATTCATCGAGCACGGCCCGACGGCAGGCTCCTGCGCTTCGGCAACCGCGCACCACCGTCGCGCAAATATTCTTAAAGGCGGTTCAACGCTGGCAACGGAACCGCGCAATGGCCGCGCTTGAAGGCCTGGACGACAGGACCCTTGAAGACATCGGGATAGCGCGGAACGAAATCCCGCAGCTGGCGGAAAGTTTCTTCAGGCCGACGGAACATGGAAGATGGAGCCCCCTCGCAACGCACCCGCCAATCGATCGGCAATTTCAGCGACGCGTTTAGGAAGGGCAGTAGCAATGGACACGACAACACGAACAATCGTCGGGGTGGGCATTTTCGCCTGGATGGTCGTCGCTTTCCTGGCGATCTGAACCTCGCGTTCCGGACCCATGGGACTGCGTCGTCCGCGAGAACAAGGGTAGGCAGGCACCATGTACATGGAGAGTTTCGTCAGAATTTCGAGGCTTGCCGGGCAAGGACGGATCCTTTCCCGGGGCAGACCCTCCATCCCTCGATCCCGCACGTAATCCTGCTCCGGGACATTGCCCAAATAAATGCGGTTCATTCTGCGGCCCTTTGCGGGGCCGCATCGGTGGAGCGTGACATGAGAATTTCCCGTTCGAGACGCATTTGCCTTTCCTGCGGTCGGTCTTTGCCAAGAGCAGCCGCCCGCTGCCCTTGGTGCATCACCTCCATAGTGGTGCCGGCTACGTCGGCGGATCACTTGCCGCCGCAGCGCCCGTGACGTGCCTCCGGTTTTTCGGAACGTTCTGAGCTGAGATTTTCCAATTATGATCCCGATGACGGGACAGGGAGAATTCCATGAAGAGGTCAAAGTTTTCCGAGGCGCAGATCGCATTCATTTTGCGCCAGGCGGATGAAGGAACGCCGGTCGCGGAAGTGTGCCGCAAGGCCGGCATCTCAGACGCGACGTTCTATAATTGGAAGAAGCGCTATGGCGGGCTGACGCCGTCGGAGGTCAAGCGCATGCGCCAGCTCGAGGACGAGAACAACCGGCTGAAGAAGATCGTCGCCGACCTGACGCTCGACAAGGCCATGTTGCAGGACGTTCTGTCAAAAAAGCTCTGAAGCCTGTTCGCCGCCGGCGGCTCGTGATCAGCATGTAGTTGCGCTGTCCCGAGGGCGGCAAGGTTTCCGCCGGGGAGACCATCGCGGTCGTAAGCGGGCCGGCGCGCAGCCTGCTGACGGCTGAGCGGACGGCGCTCAATTTCCTATGCAAGCTGAGTGGCATCGCAACGGCGACGGCCTCGCTTGTAAACGCGGTACGCGGCCATAACGCGAAGATCGTATGCACGCGAAAAACAACACCAGGCCTGCGTGTCCTGGAAAAATATGCCGTGCGCGCGGGCGGCGGCGCCAATCACCGCTTCGCGCTCGACGATGCCGTGCTCATCAAAGACAACCATATCGCCATTGCCGGCGACATTCGCACCGCAATCGAGCGAGCGCGTCGTGCGGTAGGCCACATGTCGCTCGAGGACCTTGGCCAAGCCGTGGGCAATGGTCGGGGGCAGAGCTCTCACCGAGGCGTCGGGTCGGGTGACACCGAAAACGGCTCCGGCAATTGCGGCTACCGGCGTTGAACTTATCTCGGCCGGTTGGCTCACCCACAGCGCTCCATCCTCAACATTGGCCTGGATATGCCCGCGGACCGGAATTGCCGCAGGCATCTGAAGGAGGGGACATGAACCGAGAACGCACCAACTCCTTTGGCCGCAGACTAACCTGCGACAGTTCGGCTCCGTTGCACCCACCGACTGCCGACGAAGGTCTGCCGAATGAACGGCAATGCGGCTCAATGGCTGGGCAGGGGAAGCCGACGGAGAAGGGACAAGCAAAAGACCGCGTCGAAGCACTTGGCTTTATCGTCTGCCGGTTCGACGAACTGCGCCAGACGGTTGCCTCTCACGGGTTGGTGCGAATCTCTGTGCAAAATTGACCCACACCCCCAAATGGACCGATGAAGGACTGGCTTGTCGCGCCACAGGCTGAATCGCTGGCCCATCGGTCGGCGAGCCGAAGCCAGCGACACGAGACTAGGCCTTCGGCGATGTCTGCTTGTGGCTAACGAGAATGTCCTCGGCTGCCTGAGCGAAGATCTGTCCGCCAAGCTTGATATCCTCGTCGGCAGTGTTTTCGGTGTAATGGTGGCTGATGCCGCCGATGCTGGGCACGAACAACATGCTCGCCGGCATTATTTTGGCGAACACCTGAGCATCGTGCATCGCGCCGCTCGGCATCCGGACATACTTGCCAGGAGCCAGATCCCGCGCCGCCTTCTCAAGGTGAGCCTGCATCGACGCGTCCATTCGCTTGGGGGTAGCCTTGTCGACAATATCGATCTTGCACTGACATGGTCCCGTTTGGTTTGCTTCTTCGACCAGTGCGAAGAGTTCACGTTCGAACTTCTCCAACTGCTCCACGTATTCGTCCCGGAACTGGAAGACCAGTTCCGCGCCCCCTGGAATGATCGACGGCGCACCGGGATCGAGAGTGATCCGTCCAACGGTCCAAACTGAGCGCTCCGCCGTAACCTCGCGGAATCGCTTCTCGATTGCAGCGGTGAGCTTGACGAGCGCTGCACCTGCATCCTTGCGTGCCGCCATGCGGGTGGCGCCGGCGTGGTTCTGCTCGCCAATGAAGGTCAGACGATACTGCCAGAGCCCTACAAGGCTGGTAACTATGCCGACCTTGAGCCCGTGCTTATCGAGATAGTCTCCTTGCTCGATGTGCGCCTCCAGGTAACCCACGTAGCGCGATACATCTATGTGTTCGCGCTTCCGTCTCGATAGATCGACGCGCTCGAGTGCAGCCCGTACTGTCTCGCCGGTGTCCTTGTTTTTCCCGGTATCGATCTCGCTCTCGTTCAGATCGCCGCAGAATGACCTGCTTCCGAGGAACTGGATGTAGTGACATTCCTCGTCGACCCAGGCACCGACATCCACCGCCAGCGGGAGATCTTGATCATGGATGCTTTGTGCGAGTTCCAGGCCGAACATTACCCCCAGGATGCCGTCGAGCCAGCCGGCGTAATTCTGCGATTCCGAATGGGAGCCCGTAAGGAGCGCGCGGCCAGGGCGCTGACTCTTGCCGATCACATTGCCGATGCCGTCGATCGTGGCCTTCAGCCCTGCGTTCTCCATCCGTTGCTTCAGCCACTGGCGGGCCTGCATGTCCTGAGGAGAAAAGGTTGGCCGATGTACACCCGTTTTGTATGCACCGAATTGCGCTACTTCTCTCAAAGAGGCCAGAAGCCGCTCTTCGTTAATCTTCACCATTGTCAATTACCTCGTACTTGGGTGTTCGCACGCTTCAACCGGAGCGCGCGTTTCTGAGCCGTAGTGAGGCGAAAATGCTACGGAGACAGCAGGTGGACAAACGGAATGTTTTGAAAGGCATCCTTCAAGGAATTTGACGGAGCCACCCCCATTCATCTTCAAAACCGACAGGCAGTTTGATATGGTACATCGCTTCCGGTTCTGTAACTTGCCGTAGGGAAGGACGATGACATGCGCCTGCGCCAGGTTGAGACTTTCTATTGGGCTGCACGGCTTGGCAGTTTTGCTAAGGCCGCCCAGAAGCTGAATGCAACCCACTCCGCGATTTCGATGCGTATTCAAGAGTTGGAGGTGAGCCTCGGAATCAAGCTGTTCGACCGCTCTCAAAGAGCGGCGAAACTCACTTCGGACGGCATCCATCTCCTACCCGCGGCGGAGCAGATGCTCGAAGCGGCTGAGCAGATATCGAGCTTCAAGACATCGAAGATGTCGCTCAACGGCTACGTTCGGCTAGGCGTGGTCGAGACCATCGCGATGACTTGGCTGTCGCTATTGATCGATAAGCTCCGAGACGACTTCCCCGGTATCCAGATCGAGGTCGAAGTTGCACTTTCTCACGTGCTCGAGGACAAGCTTTACGCGGGACAGATCGATGCCATCCTAGCGCCGTGCTCGATGTCGAAGTCTCGCTTCACGCACACCACGGTCGGCGAGATTCCTTTCCGGTGGATGTGCAGTCCATCGCTCGATATACCTCACAGCGTTAGCGTTCGTGACCTGGGCGACATGCCGCTGATCGTCACGTCAAGGGAACAGAATTTTCGCGGCACGCTCTTGGACTGGGCCACCAAATATCACTTGCGGATAAAGAAGCCCTACATTTGCAACACCTTTGTCATCGCCGAAAAGCTTGTCTCGGCCAAGCTGGGGGTCGCCTTCCTGCCCGTCCCGATCTACGAGGGAAAACTTGCGGACGGGCAACTTCTGGTAGTCGCGTGTGATCCAGAGCCCGCTCCAATGGAGCACTTCTTCATCCGAGCCACTTTGTCCGACAGTCTCGTGCTTAGGGCCATAGAGACCGTGGCAGCCGAGGTATCGACTTTTGCCAGAACAAGGAAGGAAGAGGCCGCTCAGCTTGCCTGAATGGCTTCAGGCCGCCGTGTAGGCCGTCTTCACCGAAGTGTAGAACTCGACTGCGTAGCGTCCCTGCTCTCGTGGCCCACATGAGGACTTCTTTCGGCCGCCGAACGGGACGTGGAAGTCCACGCCTGCAGTCGGGAGATTGACCATCACCATCCCGGCTTCGGAGTTTCGCTTGAAATGCGTTGCGAGCTTGAGGCTCGTAGTCGCAATTCCAGACGAGAGTCCGAACGGTGTGTCGTTGGCAGTCTCGAGCGCCTCGTCGTAGTTCTTGACACGGATCAATGCGACCACAGGGCCGAATATTTCCTCGCGAGAAATGCGCATCTCCTTGGTGGCATTGGTGAACAATGTCGGCTGGAGATAGAAGCCGGGCGTGTCGCGCGATATCGTCTCTCCGCCGAACGCCAGCTGCGCCCCTTCGCGCTTGCCGATTTCGATATAATCCAGATCGGTTGTCAGCTGGCGGTCGTCAACGACCGGACCGATGTGCGTGCCCGACTTCAGGGCATGGTCTACGACGAGCTTGCCCATTCGTTCCTTCATCGCCGCCACGAACCGATCATGGATGCCTTCGGTAACGATTAGGCGTGACGATGCCGTACAACGCTGCCCGGTCGAGAAGAAGCCTGAGTTTACCGCGGCATCCACCGCGACTGAAATATCGGCGTCATCGACGACGACCATGGGGTTTTTGCCGCCCATTTCGAGCTGGAACTTGCGGTTATGTTCGACGGAAGATGCGGCGATGCGTTTTCCAGTCGAGGTCGATCCCGTGAATGAGATTCCGGCTAAGTCCGGACTGTCCAGCATCGCCTCCCCGACAACCGAGCCGCGTCCCATCACGAGATTGAGGACGCCGGCTGGAAGGCCCGCACGCTGGAGGATGTCGACGATTGCCCAAGAACTGGCTGGGACCAAGTCCGCCGGCTTCAGGACGACCGTGTTGCCGAAGCAAAGAGCAGGCGCGATCTTCCAGGCCGGAATGGCGATCGGAAAGTTCCAGGGGGTGATTATGCCGATCACTCCCAAGGGTTCTCGTGTTAACTCAACACCGATATTCGGTCGGGTCGACGGAATCGTTTCGCCGGATAGACGCAGGGCCTCACCCGCGAAAAAGTCGAAGATTTGTGCGGCACGGACCGTCTCGCCGATGCCTTCCGGGAGAGTCTTGCCCTCCTCGCGGGAGAGCACAGAACCGAGCTCATCCTTGCGAGCCATGATCTCTTCGCCCGCTTTCTTCAGGATCGCATGGCGCTTCATGATGCCCGAACGTGACCAGGCGGGGAATGCCGCCCTGGCAGCGCTTATGGCCTGCTGCACTTCGTCGGCGGTTGCGCGCGCATACTCGCCTACGAGATCGTTCGTGTCCGATGGGCTCACGTTGCGCGAGATTTCGTGCGGGACGATCCATTCGCCGTTGATCAGGTTTCTGAAGATTGTCATTTCCATCTCGCACGTTCTGCCTAGATAAGGCCACGGCTGGCCAAGTTTCGCATCAGGTGTGAAGAACCGAATATCCACGGGTCGCACTGGATGGAGAGGCGCACCCTGTTCGTGAGAAATCCAAGCTTCTCGTTCGAGATCGTAACGAGGTCGCCGATCTTGTGAGTGAAGCCTTGTCCGGTCTCATCGCGGTCCTTCGTAGGTGCGAAGAGCGTGCCCATGAAAAGCATAAAGCCGTCGGGGTATTGATGATGTGTCCCGATCGTCTGGGAAACCAGATCGAGCGGGTCGCGGCTGATCTCGCTCATGCTGCTTCGACTCGTGAGTTCGAATCCATCTTCGCCTTTCACGGTCAGCGTGAGCTCTGCGGAGCGAATATCGTCGAGAGTGTAGGTGTCATCGAACAACCGGATGAAGGGACCGATCGAACACGACGCGTTGTTGTCCTTGGCCTTTCCCAATAGGAGAGCTGACCGACCTTCGACATCCCGCAGGTTCACGTCATTTCCCAAGCTGGCACCCTGGACAATGCCAGCGGAATTCACGGCGAGAACTACTTCCGGCTCTGGATTCGACCACTTTGAGATGGGATGGAGTCCGACATCGTCTCCATGCCCAACAGACGACATCACCTGGGACTTCGTGAACACCTCCGCGTCGGGGCCGATGCCCACCTCGAGATATTGAGACCAAAGGCCTTCCTTGATCAGGATCTCCTTAACCTTGGCGGCCTCTTCCGAACCAGCCTTCAGGTTCCGCAAGCTCTCCCCGATCAAGTCTCCCACTTTCGCGCGGATCGATTCTGCAAGCGCTGGGTTTCCAGCGGCGCGCTCCTCGATGACCCGTTCCACCATCGAGCGCGCAAACGTGACGCCGCAGGCCTTGATCGCCTGGAGATCGCAAGGCGCCAGGAGACGTAGTCCGTCCTTCGAGTGATCAACGTCCAAGGCAAGGGCATCAGTTACCGAAGCAATCCGACGGCCCTCGGCAGTTCTCACGGCGGATGCGGGATCCCGCAGCTCCAAGAGGTCGCGGACTGTAGGCAGAACCTTTGAAGTGATATCGACGACGACGCCATTCCTTACGGTGACGACACTTGGACCTTGGGCCTGCGGCATCCACATGCGGCCGACGAAAGTCCCCGTAGAGAAAGCAGAGTGATTCATCCTGAACCTCGATTGTAGTTTTCGGCGAAGCCTTAGCGCTCCCCAGCAACAGTCTGCGGGCGTAGGGAACCTAATTGGCGGTCGTGAGCCGGCTATGTATCGGTCACCACATGACGTCGCCGCCGTTGGGAGAGATGCTCTGCCCGATCATGAAGCTAGCACCTTCGCTTGCCAGATAGATGTAGGCTGACGCAATCTCGTCAGGGGTGCCCACGCGCTTGATTGGTAGCTGGGAAACCTTCCAAGCTTTCCAGGCTTCGCCACTGCCCCGCCACATGGGCGTATCGGTCGGACCCGGGCACACGCAGTTCACCGTGACTCCGGTGGAGGCTACCTCTTGCGCGACGGATGCTGAGAGCGCAACGACGGCTGCCTTTGAAGCGCAATACGCGGCGTTGTCAGGGGCGGGCTTGTGGGCGAGCTGTGAGGCGGTGTTGATGATTCTTCCGTATCCGCGCTCGATCATGTGTGGCAAGGCATGCCTCATGCCGTATGCGACGCCATTCAAGTTGATCTGCAGCGTTTGGTCCCATTCCTCCCAGCCCATCTCCAGGAATGGCATTCCGTTAGCCACGGCCGCGTTGTTCACGAGGATGTCTAGCTTGCCGAATTGCTCGATGGTTGCATCGATGGCCTTGGAGACGCTGGTCTCGTACCTCACGTCGCACTCATGGAAGGTCATTGCAAAACGGTGCGGCAGGACGTTTGGCGGAATGTCGGCGACAGCGACGCGCGCGCCAGCCCTGGTCATCTGCCGGGCCACCGCCGCACCGATACCGCTTTTCCCGCCGATTATCAGCGCCGAGCGTCCCGCGAGGAGATTGCTCGTCATCGGGAAGCCCTCGCGCTGCCGTCATGCCGGCACCGGGCGATATGCGAGGCGTAGCGGCGGATTCCTTCGCGAATGGCGGTCGGCGCTTGGAAGTTCAGGTCTCGATACGCGGCTTGGCAAGTAAGCGTAGGTATTTGTCCCACGGAGACAGAGGCGTCGCAGGCGAACTGGATGTTGGCCGAAGGCAGCTCGTCTCTTAGCATTTCCACGATTTCGTCGAGACTGGGATCTTCGGGACTTACGATGTTGTAGGCCGGATTGAACTCTGCATTGGCTGACATGGCGCGCTCGATCGCCATGACGACGTCATCGATGTAGATGTAGTGGTGTAGGTAGCTGGGAGGCGCCGTCAACAAAGTCGCACGTCCATCAAGGGCATCCGAGATCAGTGTTCTCATCTCGCATGCAGTCGTCCGCCCAGGGCCAAACACCTTGCCTATCCTCAGGCTGGTCGCTGATAGCCCGAACGAGGCGGCGTAACCTGTGACGAGAGCTTCTGCTGCCACCTTCGTGGCCGCGTATACCGTCGTTGGGAGCAGGGGGACGTTCTCGGGAACAGGATTGACCGTGTACTCACCGCCGTAGACCGCGATGGACGAACAAAAAATAAAGCGGTCGGCTCCGGTTTTCCTCGCTATTTCGAGAAGGTTCACGGTGCCCTTGACGTTGATGTCACTTATCAAGGACGGTTGATCCACTAGAAGCATAGGGCCTGAGACCCCGCCGCAGTGGACAATCCGCGGGGCTCCAAACTCCTCGGCCAACCCTTGCAGCTTCGGGCTGTCCAGCAGATCGCAGACGACGGTTAGGCGGTCGTCATCGCGTTTCATGGCATCGAGCGCAAGAACGTCGTGTCCCTGCTCGACGAGGGAACGGCATAGGGCCTGGCCTACGAACCCCGATGAACCTGTCACCAAAGCTTTCATGAAGATCCCCTTGGTACCTTACATCGTGGCGCCGAGTTGCCACGGAACGTATTCCGCTTCGCCGTACCCAAGCGCCTCGGACTTGGTCCTCTTGCCCGAAGCTACGGCCAGGATTTCGTCGAATATCTGCTGTCCCTTCTCCTCGATACTGACACCGTCTAGGACATCGCCGCAGTTGATGTCCATGTCCTCGACCATATGGCGGTACATTTCGGAGTTGGTCGCCAGCTTGATCGAAGGAGTGGGCTTGCACCTATAGGCCGAGCCTCTGCCTGTCGTGAAGCAGAGGACATTCGCGCCACCGGCTACCTGTCCGGTCGCGGCCACGGGATCGTATCCCGGGGTGTCCACGAACACGAAGCCCTTCTGGGTTACCTGCTCGGCATAGAGATAAACCGCCTCCAGCGGTTGGGAGCCACCCTTCGCCACAGCTCCTAACGACTTCTCCAGGATCGTCGTGAGGCCCCCTAACTTGTTACCTGGCGACGGATTGTTATCCATAGTTCCGCCGTTCTTCCCGGTGTAGCCCTCCCACCAGGAGATGATTCCCTTAAGCTTCTTTGCGACGTCAGCATTTGCCACTCTTTTGTAGAGAAGGTGCTCGGCACCGTAGATTTCGGGTGTCTCCGAGAGAATGGCGGTCCCGCCGCACTGGACCAGCAGGTCGGCCGCAGTTCCGAGCGCGGGATTCGCGGTGATTCCAGAATAGCCATCGGATCCGCCGCACTGCAGCGCGAGGACCAGTTTCGATGCCGGAGCAGGTTCGCGCTGTGCCTGGTTCAAGGTCGGCAGGATTTCGCGCACGGCTGCCAGTCCTGCTTCGATCGCCTTCCTGGTACCACCCATCTCCTGGATGGCGAGCGACCGGAAGGCATCGCCCTCGACAACGTGATATTCCTGTTTCCAGCGCCCAATTTGGAAGACCTCGCGTCCCAAACCGATCATCAGGGCCGCGCCGACGTTTGGGTTCGTCGCGTACCCCCACTGCGTGCGCTTGAGGAACTCATAGCCTTCGCCTTGGCTGTTCATCGCGCATCCGGTTCCATGAACTAGCGGAATTATGCCGTCCACATTCGGATAGTCTTCGAGGATCCCTAACTTGTTCACTTCCTGAGCAATCAGCCTGGCAACGGTGGCCGAGCAGTTCACCGATGTCAGGATGGCCAAGTAGTTGCGTGTCCCGATGTCTCCGTTCGCTCTGCGGAAGCCGTCGAAGGTCGGGATATTCGCCGCGTCGCGCACGATCTTCGGCTTTGTCGAAATATCCTTTTCGGCCGGTCGGTCGAACTCGTGATACGTCACATTGTGGCTATGGAGCCAGTCGCCAGCTGCCGCCTGCTTTCCTGCGAAACCGATGACCTGGCCGAACTTGATGATAGGATCGCCGATTTGTAGGGATCGGATCGACATCTTATGGCCACGGGGTATATCCACTTGGGTGGTTACCTGCCCGATCGCGGTTCCCTGAGCTATTCGGTCGATGGCGATGATCAAATTGTCTTCGGCGTTCAGGCGAAGGGTGCGAGGGTACTGGGCCTTGGACTGGGTCATGTTGATCCATAACCGGCCGCACGTTCCGAACGTGCGGCCCTGTTCCTGAAATTTCGGAAGTTTTCGCTTTAGATGGTGTTGCTGCCCCGGAACGCCTTGCGCTTCAGGAACTGGCCAGAGCCGATCTGTCCCACGTACTGACGGTCGGAAACGATCTCTTCGCCACGCAGAAGAACCGTGCGGGGCGCGCCCTGGATATCGACACCCTCGTACGGGGTGTAGTCGACATTGTGATGAAGTTCGGCTGAAGTCATTTTGAACTTCGCCTCTGGATCCCAGATCACCACGTCGGCATCGCTTCCAATCGCGATGGTACCCTTCCGTGGAAAGAGGCCGAATGTGCGGGCAGGTCTCGTGGAGACCATATCCACGAACTGCGTCATGCTCATGCGGCCCTGACGAACGCCCTGGTAGACCATCATGAGTCGCTCCTCGATGCCGGGGGCGCCGTTTGGGATCTTGGTGAAGTCGTCCTTTCCCATGTCCTTCTGACCCTTCCAGTTCCAGGTCGAATGGTCAGAAGACACGGTTTGGAGGGTTCCTTGGGCTAGCGCGCGCCACAGCAGCTCTTGATCCTTCTGCGATCGTGCGGGTGGGGTGAAGACGTACTTTGCCCCCTCGAAATTGGGGCGCGCGAGGTCTTCCTTGGTGGTGTAAAGGTATTGGGTGCACGTCTCCGCCAGAGCGTCCACGCCCCGAAGGCGCCCGTTGAAAAGCTCCTCCAGCGCTTCTTCGCATGTGAGATGCACGATGTAGATCGAAGTACCTACGATCTCGGCCAGAGCGATCGCGCGAGCGGTCGCTTCCGCTTCCACGCGCGGCGGCCTCGTTTCGGCATGGAACTTCGGCTCGACATCGCCTCTGGCTAGAGCGTTCTTCCGCAGGTAGTCGGCAGCGTCGCCGTTCTCGGCATGCACCATCACGACTGCGCCCGCGTCCTTGGCGACGTCCAGCGCTCTGACGAGAGCGCCGTCGTCGATGCCCAACATCCCCTTGTAGGCCATGAACAGCTTGAAGCTGGAAACTCCGTTTGCCGGAAGTTTCCGCATTTCCGCCTCCACGTCGTCCGTGAGGTCCACCACGATCACATGGAAGCCATAGTCGATGCATGCCTTGTCCTTCGCCTTTCCATGCCAAGTGGCGAGGGCGTCGGCCAAAGATTGACCAATCTCCTGCTGGCAGAAATCGACGATTGAAGTGGTTCCGCCGCAGGCGGCTGCGATCGTGCCAGTCCTGAAGTCGTCTGCAGTCACCGAATTGAAAACAGGCGTATCCAAATGCGTGTGGACGTCGACGCCGCCCGGGATGACGTAGCAGCCCTTGGCGTCTACGACCCGCTTTGCGAGAGACGGGTCCAGGTTGGCGGCAATGGCGACGATCTTGCCACCTTCGATCCCTACGTCTGCGGCCGACTCCATACCAGCGGTCACGACCGTGCCATTCTTGATAATCGTATCCATCGTTTTCTCTTTCAGCTTTGATCGGTCAGCTCAATCGGTCCTTCGGCTTGCGGCATTTGAACCCCGAGTTTCGTTGCCCAGGTTTTCAATGCAGGCATGATCGAGGCATGAAGCTCCAAGCCGGCCTGCAACTGTCTGGCTTTGAGGGCGAGCCCGCGCTCGCCTGGCAGGCGGACCTTATCGTTTCCGGGAACGGGCGGATTCTGGCGAACCCGGTCGGCTAAAGTGTCGAGTTGGCGGTTGAAGCTGTCCAATCCGCCGAATGCCGCTGGATCGAAGAGCTGAATAAACACCGACGCTCCCCATCCCTCTGCAGGGTCGGCGCGCCCATGGCCGCCGAGTCCCGAGGTGAGAGCTTCGATCAGCAAGCCGAGTCCGAAACCCTTGTAGCCCAATTCGGTGCCGCCGAGCGGGAGAATGCTTCCTGGCGGATCGGTGAAGAAAGCTCCAGGGTCCGACGTCGGATTGCCATTTGCGTCCAGCAGCCAGCCGTGTGGCAGAGGCGCCCCTTGGTTGCGGGCTCGCGTCACCATGGCATTTGTTGTCGTCGACATGCTGATATCGATGAGTATGGGTTCCCCGCTTGTCGGAATGCCTGCCGCCAACGGATTCGGCGTAATCATACGACGAGTGCCGCCGAAAGGCGCAACGCTCTCTATCGCCGGATCCGAGCTTGCAACCAAGACGACGAGACCCTGGTCAGTCGCCTTTTGCAGGTAAGCCGCCAGGCACCCGATATGATGGCTTCGGCGGATCGCAAGGATAAATGACCCATACTTTTTCGCGCGCGCGACGCCAAGCTCGATGCCCGTGCTGACCAACCAGGGACCAGGCAGGCGTCTCCCGTCCCAAGTCGCCGTGGCGCCGCTGTCGGCTACGACGAGGTGGTCGCCGTCCTTCGACATCGATCCATCCTGCAACGCGCCAAGGTATCCAGGAAGAAGAGCCAAGCCGTGGGTCGTGTGGCCAAGCATGTCGCCTTCCACAAGGATCTCAGCGGTTCGGCTTGCCTTTTCCTGCGGCAAACCCACTCCTGTCAGCAGCTCCGTCGCATAGCCGATCAGATCCGCGGCCCGAAAGCCGCCGGCCGTTGAAGCATTGTTCACAACTGCACCCTTGCTCTATTTTACGGCCATGACCTGGATCTCGACGAGGAGTTCCTCGAATGCCAGGTTGGACTCCACGCAGGCCCTCGCAGGAGCGTGGCCAGGAGCCACCCAGGCATCCCAGTGCGCGTTCATCTTGTCGAAATCCTTGATGTCTTTCAGCCAGATCCACGCGGAGACGACCTGTTCCTTGGAAGCTTCCGCCTGTTTTAGTAGAGCGTTGATCTTTGATAGGACTTCCTTTGTCTGGCCTTCGACATCTAGGCTCCTGGTGTCGGCCACCTGGCCGGCCAACATCACGCCCGTGCCAGACAGCGGGAAGGTCACAATCTGGCTCATGCGATGATTTGAGTTCTGGCGTTCGATCATGGAAATCTCCTCGTAGATTTGTCGCTTCAGCGCGATTTATGTCAGGGACTCTTGGCGCCCGCGAACCAGTTGCGACAGCGCAACGGCAACCACGAGCGCTCCGCCGTAGAAGAGGTCCTGTACGTATGTGTCGATACCCATTAGGGAGAGGCCGGAAATGCCTGTGACCAGGGCATAGACGGCGATGAAGGTGCCGATTGGATTGAAACGGCCGGGGCTAATCGTCGTCGCTCCGAGATAGGCTGCAGCGAATGCTGGCAGCAGCAGCGACGTTCCGGAGTTTGGATCTGCTGCGCCCGAGGTTCCGACGAACACTATTCCGGCAAGCGATGCGATTATTGCCGAAGCCACGAGGCAGCCAAGGCGGACACGATCCACGGCAATGCCGCTCAGGCGGGCCACCTCACGGCCCTTTCCGACAAAAAGGATCTTTCGACCCACTGAGGTGAAGCCCAGCAGATAGGTCAGGAGCAGGCAGATGGCGACTGCATAGTAAAAGCTCAACGAGATGCCGAAGAGCCTTACCGTCAGCACGGCGTCGACCACTCTCTGATCGATCCCGCTGATCGTGCGGGAGTCGCTGATCCAAAGAGTAATGCCGTGAAGGAAAGTTCCCGTTCCCAGTGTCACGATCAACGAATGGATGCGGAAATAGAGGATGAAGAAGGCATTCACCAAGCCCACCGCAATGCCCACCCCGACGGCGGCCAGCAAAGAGGGGAAGACTCCCCACATGTGGTCGACATTGAGGACCGCGAACATCATCGACGTCAGCACCAAGACCTGGGCCACCGATACGTCCATGTCGCCCGCGGTCAGCGGAATTATCAGGCCAAGCGTGAGGATCACCAGGACCGCCTGCGAGCCGAACATGCTGGAGAAATTCGGCCAAGTCAGGAAGATGTCCGGAAGAAGGAAGGCGAAAAGCGCGATGATCGCCATCCAGACCAATAGGAGGCCGAACCGCTCAAGTTCCACAAGGATTTCACGACGGTCGCTTTGGTTCATTTTCTGACCCTGGATTGTGACATCGGCCATGTTCAACTCCTGCCGCTGGTCAATTCGAGAATTCCGGTTCGAGACTCGTGAAACAGCTCTCTGTAATCTGTTCCTTCGTAACCTGATCCAATGAGAGTTCGGCAACTACCCGACCCCGCGCGAAAACGAGCACGCGGTCGCAAATGGCGGCCAGTTGCTCGTGATCGGAACTCGCGCATAGAACGCACGCTCCGGCGCGCGCCGCCTGCGAGATCATCCTGAAAATCTGGTCTCGGGCGCCAATGTCGACGCCCTGCGTAGGCTCATCCAGCAGGATTAGTTCAGGGTTTGTCTGCAACCACTTCGCGAGAACGACCTTCTGCTGATTGCCGCCACTGAGGGCCTTCAAGGGAAGCGAGCTATTGGCAGGTCTGATGTCATAGTCGCGCACCAGAGGCAGGGCGTTCTTCTCGATGCCGCTGCGGCGCACGAACCAGCTGGAAGTGTTTTTGCCCAGGACAGGGAGCGCGAGGTTCTCGGCGATCGAGAAATCCGAAACGATACCTTCCTTCTGGCGATCGGCCGGAATCAGTACGATCCGCTGCTTGATGGCATTCGCAGTGGTCTGCGATGCCAACGGGACCCTCCGACCGTGGAGTGTCAGGACACCCCCTTTGGCAGTATGAGCCCCATATAGCAGATATGGAACCTTGTCAT
Organism: Mesorhizobium sp. WSM4976; assembly: GCF_029625685.1. Lineage (NCBI taxonomy): Bacteria > Pseudomonadati > Pseudomonadota > Alphaproteobacteria > Hyphomicrobiales > Phyllobacteriaceae > Mesorhizobium > Mesorhizobium sp. WSM4976. The sequence continues at coordinate 3,506 of NZ_JARTVT010000002.1, read as the reverse complement.
AGCCAGAACCCAGCAGGCCAGTAAGGCCTATGACCTCGCCACGCATCGCGGTGAGATCAAACGGCGCCAGTCCCTGCGAGGTCATGCCCTCGATCTTGACCGCAGCGGTGCCCGAATGCTGGATCGAAACACGCTGCTCAAACTCGACGTCTCTTCCGACGATCGCTTTGATGAATTCCCTTCGGGAACTGGTGGCCGTCTCCAGAGTAGCGGCCACCTTGCCGTTTCTGAGCACGGTCGCGCGGTGAGTGAGCTCCTTGACCTCGTCGATATCGTGCGAGACGAAAATGACGCTCACTCCGCGTTCCGCCACCGTGCGCACTAGACTGAATAGCCGTTTGACGTCGGCAGCCGACAGGAATGGAGTCGGCTCGTCGAGGATGAGAAGCTTGCCTTCAGACTTGTCTATGTCACCTAGTTCATGGAACGCTCGAACTATCGACAGCAGGGCGCGTTCGACTGGGGGGATATCCGAAACGCGAGCGTCCGGATGAATATCCAGCTGATATTTGCGAAGCAGGTTTCTGGCATCTTGGCGAGCCTTCGACCATCCGATCGACCAGTTGGATTTCCTGACGAGGCGATCGACGAACAGGTTCTCTGTCACCGACAGGCTCTGCACCAGCCCAAGGGACTGGTGGACGATCGAGATGCCATGAGCCGCGGATTCGTTTGGCAGAATGGGAAGCTTGAGCTGGCGGCCCCCAAGCTCGACAGATCCTTCGCCGTCCGGCTCGTGGAATCCGCTCAAGATTTTGATCAACGTCGACTTGCCGGAGCCGTTCTGGCCGAGAAGACCATGTATCTCGCCGTGATTTACGGTCAGGTCGATATTCGAAAGCGCCTGAACGCCACCGAATGACTTGGACATCCCTTTGATGACGAGGTTAGGGCGAGGAATATCCTCGCCCTTTTCCACAGCGCGCAGCATTACTTCAGCATCCAGAGCTTTTTGTAACCTTCGACATACGCGTCGCCCATACCAGCCGATGCCTTGGCGGGAACACCAGCGGCCTCGACGTTGGACTTGTCGAAGATGTAGAGCGGGATCTTGGGATCCTTGATGTGCGGAAGCCCGCAGACGATGCGCATCTCGGCGTCGATTACGCCGTGACCGATCCAATCCAGGTTTTCGCCGATGTCCATGTCGATCTTGCCTTGACGCACGAGATCGAGGATGGCGGGGGTGCCATTGAACGTCGCGATTTTCACCCGATCGCTGGATTGCGTCAGTTCCACCGCCGGAACGACGTAGCGCGCCATGTCGTCGTAGGTCGGGATGATGAAGTTCATTTTTGGATTCCTCAGCAGCGCTGCCTGCACGAGAGGCTGGATGCGCGAGGACCAGTCGCCGACTGCAACGTTCACGTATTCGACCTTGCAGTCCCCGCACTTCTCCAAAGTGATCTTCACACCCTTCACGATCGCATCAGATGAGAAAGAGTCGAGAGCCGTGATAACGAGGACGTTGGCCTTGCCTTCGGTCTTCGTTATCGCCCACATAGCTTCGAGTTCACCAGCCTTCTGGTAATCGATCGGCACGGACAGGAAGGCATCAGGGCGCTTCTGGTCGAACCCGCCATCGTGCGAAGCCACCACAGGTATGCCTGCCTTCTTGGCCTCCTGTGCCTGGGGAACGAGTGACAGAAGGTCCGGAGCGAAGAGATCGATCAGATCGTATTTCTGATTGATGCCATGCTGGATGCCTTGGATCCACTGAGAATGCTGGCCGCTGTTTTTGTACTGGTCGAACTGGAAACCGACCTTCTTTGCAGCCGTCGTCATCGCTTCCATGACAGTGTTCACGAATGCGATGCTGTTTGAGAACGGCACTGACAAGATCTTCTTTCCCTTCATGCAATTCGCGGCGTCGAACGCTTCGCCCGCGGCGACGAATTCCGGGACCTGTTGATGCTGTGCGATCTCGGCCTTCATCGCTCCCAGATCAGTCGCATTCGCCGACATGGTGGCTGCGAAGAAGGATCCGGAAATGGCGCCGGAAATGGCCGAAGCCATGAGTAGTCTCTTCATTTCGTTCACCTCTTATAAGAGCGTTTAGTTGGTCTGTGCTCGGGGCAAAGATTGGTGCCGAAAATTTCATAGGACAAGCGGAATAAATTGAAGCCGAAAGGTCAGCAGAAATGAAGGATGAGGGGGCAACATAACGAAATTCTTGAGCTTCGCGGCGCATAATCACACGCGCCTCCATTGATTTGCTCGCGGACCACTGCGACCAGGGAGGGCAGAGCTGGCTTCGCTTGTTTGGACAGCGTGAGCTGCGCCCCGCGGAATTTAGGTAGCATCCTGCCGGGTTACGGTGAGGCGGGGCTTTGCGATTTTGCTGCGGCGTCGGGAGGGCGTAGCCCGACCAGAGCTGCAGCAAAATCACGCCGCGACGATCATGCGGCCGTCGCCATCGCTTGCGCGAAATAAGCCTCGTCGGGCGTGCGCCCGTCAAGGCTCGAATGCTGGCGCCCCCCCATTATAGAAGGCCGGATACCGGGCGACCGACGCGCGGGCCTCGGACACGCTGTCGTAGGCGTCCGGCGTTTGCGAAGTAGTTCTTGCATTCGGCTGCCTCGATGGTTCCGATTTGGCGTCAGGTGTCCTCGACGGTGCGTTTCTGCGCCTGGCGCATCCAGTGCTTGATTTTGGCGAAGGCCTGCTCGATCGGATTGAGGTCTGGCGAATAGGGCGGCAGATACCAAAGCCTGGCGCCGGCCGCCTTGATCATCTGCCTGAAGGCCGCCGACTTATGGCTGCCCAGGTTGATGGGGTGGTGGAGGGCCGTCCCCCATCACTCACGCAGCTTTACGCTACGGTCTTAGTTCATGTTGAACTCCTTCCGCTGCGCTGCAGCACACTCTCGTCGATGAAGACCAGGCATTGGGGATCGAGGCCGGCCTGCCAGGATCGCCATCGCTGGCGCCTGCGAGCAATATCGGCGCGCGCCTGCTCAAGGGCGAACAGCGTTTTTTTTGAAGCTCAGCCCCTCTCGGCGCAGGAACTGCCACACCGCATTGTGCGAGACCTTGACCCCGCGTGCGGCCAACTCGTCCTTCAGCCGATGCAGCGACAGATCAGAGGTCTTGTTGATCCGCTCCATGATGAAGGCCCGGTGCGGTTCCAGAACCCGCTTACGGTGGCCACCCATCTTGCCCGGCGCCACCGAGCCGGTTGCCTGATGGCGCTGCAACAACTTCACGGCTGTCGAATTTGCAATACCGAACCGTTTGGCGGCCGACCGGCGGCTCTCGCCACTCAAAACCGCCGCAACAACCCGCTCGCGTAAATCATCGGAAAGAGGTCGAACCATCAGATGCTGGCCTCCTATCCAGCCAGCATCTTGAATCACAAATCAGACCAAGCCGGAATCTGGAGGCTTCTGTGAGGTCCGTCGGCGCAACGGAGCGAGCCGACGGATTGTCGGACCTCATTGCAAGCCGGATTGAGCGAAGCTGCGGGTCGGTCTGGCGCTATGGGGATTGTAGCCCTGAGAAGCGGTG